>CAIYET010000722.1 GCA_903925285.1 Candidatus Hydrogenedentota bacterium
CAGAGGAACCTCCGGTTATGTGCCCCGTCAGGGCATGCTTCGCCCTTCAGGTTCCAAGTTCCAATGCGGGCCTTGCCCGCAACCCAAATTTACCGTCTTTCACGGCAGTGTGGCGAGTCGAGTAGACCGGAGGAATCTCACCCCCAGTCCCTCACGGAACCGTACTTGAGCCTCTCGACTCATACGGCTCTTATTGTTCAATCGCGGGAAGGAGTCCCATCTGCCAGTGATAAAACAGCGTCGGTTGCCTTTGGGCAATCCCTTTGAGCCACCATGCTGTCTTCCTTGGCTTCACTCTGAACCGCCGAAACTTGTTCATTGCCCATCGCATAAGGACAAAGTTGAACAGTTCCAGTGTCTTGCGTAACTCCGACCCATAGAATTTCCCGTAATAGTTAGCCCATCCTCTCAGCCGGGGATTGACATATTCGGCTAGGCTTTCCAAGGTTTGCCCAATTCGTCGAGGAATCTGCCCCTCACGAATCTGCTGGCGGATGGCTTTGGTCGCTTTGTCGCTGACAGCGGGCAGAAATCCAAGCCGCATCTTGCCTTGTTTCGTTCGGACTTGTCTTAGCCTGAATGTATAGCCAAGAAAATCAAACGTACCGTTGATGGGCATCTTCATTCTGTCCCCGTTGTTGCAGTAGACCACTTTCGTCTTGTCCGGGTGTAACTGCAATTTACACTCCCCCAGACGCCCAGCGATTCTGCTCCGCAACTCCTCCGCCTGTTGCTCACTCGAACAGTGAACAATGATGTCATCCGCATATCTTTCAAAGAGCACTTCCGGATAATTCCTCTGCATCCACTTGTCAAAGGCGTAATGCAGAAAGAGATTCGCAAGGATCGGACTTACCACCCCGCCCTGCGGCGTCCCTTGATCTCTATCCGTTTGCGCGCCCGTCGGCAGTTGTGCCTTTGCCTTCAGCCACCGTTCAACATACAGGATGACCCACTTCTCCTTGGTATGCTTTCGCACCGCCTTCAGCATGAGCTCATGATCTATCGTGTCAAAGAATCCTTTGATGTCCAGATCCAGAACCCACCGCTGCCGCCAGCATCTTTCTCTGGCTTTCCCTACGGCTTCAAGCGCGGTCTTGCCCAGACGATACGCATAGGAATCCGTGTGAAATATCGGTTCGACTTCTTTTTCCAGAACCCTACTGCACACTGTCTGGGCAACCCGATCGGCAACTGTCGGTATCCCCAGCTTTCTCTTCCCCCCGTCGCCTTTCGGTATTTCCACCACTCGTACCGGCGGAGGTATATAACTCCCGGAACTCATGCGGTTCCAGACTTTGTACAGGTTCCTTTTTAGGTCCAGTTCAAAGTCAGCTATCGTTTCCTTATCTACTCCCGCGCTCCCCTTGTTGGCTTTCACCAACTTGTAGGCTTCCCAGACTAACTGCTTGGGAATTCTATATGATTTTGCTTTATCCATTCGGTTCATCCCATTCCTGGTTGGCCTCTGAATAACGCTGAACAACATGACCCCTTTGCTCCCTGTCCTTTCGGACAGTTCATTGCTACTACGGGTCATTCCGCCCCTGTGCTCCGCATCGGTACTCTCGTCCTCTTGGGGCTTCCAATTGGACTTCTCCCTTATCATCGGAACGACAGGTTCCCACGTTCCGCACAACAGCCCGAAACAAGATCACGCCGCCTTTATGCCGGATGCCGCACAGCCTGCAAGCAGGCGCTCCGCTGTGCTCTTTCCCAGATCACCAAATGACACCTGGTTTCGACATCGTCCGTTTTTCTTTCGACACCTCATCGGCGGTTCACTTACGTTCGTCTTCCTGTTCCCCACCTGCCACGATCTTTGTCGTGACTTTTCCCTGTACGTTAATCACCTTGACTCTTTATCAAAGCAACTCAGGGCGGTTTGAAGCCTCCTCCTGCAAGGCGGCTCCGAGAGGTCTTTGCTTTCTCTCATCTGCTGCGCAGTTGCGATCTCCTCCTTTCGGTCTTGATCTTCGTGGCACACATTCGGTTCGAAAAATGCGGCGGCGATCTTGGGCCGCCTGCGGGCTTACCGCGCTCGCATGGAATGAAGTCCTATGCTTCGCGCTGCGCACCCACATCCGACCCAAGCTTGCCTTGTTTTTTCGAACCGCGCAAGCGCGAAACCGAATTCGCCACACGCTAGCATCAG
>CAIYET010000723.1 GCA_903925285.1 Candidatus Hydrogenedentota bacterium
ATCACCGTCAGCACAAGCCCCGGCGGAACCAAACTGTTCGTGCGCATGTCCGATTCGCTGTTATTCGAGCCGGGCAGCGCCACACCGACCCCGGCGTCTTTGCCGCTACTGGCCAAGGTCGCGACGCTCATTGGCGAATCTAAGAAGCCGGTGCGCCTCGAAGGCCATACGGACAATATCCCCATTCACACCGCCCGGTATCCGTCGAACTGGGAGTTGTCTACCGAGCGTGCATCCTCCGTCATTTCGTACCTCATCGACCAGTGCAAGTTGGCGCCCGAACTGCTCTCGGCCAGCGGATACAGCGAATACCGTCCGGTCGCCCCGAACGACACCCCGGAAAACCGCGCCAAGAACCGGCGCGTCGAATTCGTTATCCTCGACGAGAACGAATAGAACGGCCCAATGGGCAAAAGGTAATAACCATGCGATATGCAATTTTCTTTGCCTTGTTCTGCACAATGGCAGTCTTGTCTCTCACGTTGAGCGGATGTCCGAGACATCAAGGTCCCGATGCGGCGTTCACGGCGGCCCCGCTAACTGGTACCGCGCCGCTCGATGTCCAATTCACCGACTCCTCGGCGCCCGGCGACGCTGCTATCGACTCGTGGCAATGGGACTTCGGCGATGGCGGCTCGAGCAACGAACAGAATTCCGCGCATCGCTACGAGACGCCTGGAACCTATTTTCCAAGCCTTCATGTCGAGACGCAATACGGAGAGAGCACCCATGTCTTGGACAATCCAATTACCGTGACCGGGGAAGGAGAAGGAGAAGGGGAAGGGGAAGGGGAAGGGGAAAGTGAAGGGCCGCTGGTCGAAATTCCCGATCCGCTGTCGTCGGACAACCCGCGATTGCCCACCCCAACCGTAGCGGTTCCCAGCCCCGGACAAAGCGTTTCCGATGTCGACTTTCATACCTCGCAAACGCGCGTGATTAAGACGCCGAGCCTGCGCCACGAGTATTCGCGCCATGACCCGTTCAACGCCGATCAGAGCCTGATCGTGCTGATGTACATTCCTGACGGCAACTGGCGGGTATACCGAACCGCCAGCCGCCCATACGATACGGCGGTGAATTTAGTCGCTACGCTCAACATCGCCGAACCGAGATGGGACCCGTTGGATCTGAACATCTTGTGGGCCATTCAGGATATGCAACTCGTCAAAGTGGATCTGCGCGCGCCCGACACGATCATCCTTGTCAAGGATTTCGCGCTGGACAGCACGCTCCATCCCGTCCTGCAAGCCAATCCCGACATCTACCGCGTAACCATGGCCGATGAAGGCGAAGCGTCGGCGGACATGCGCTACTGGGCCTTCCTGATGCAAGGCGGCACGGAGCACGACTACCGGTTCCTGCATCTGTTCACGTGGGACCGCATCGCCGGCCAGATACTGGGACAGCGCGCGATTCCGTCCGCCGAGTCCGACATCGATTGGGCGGGCATGTCTCCCAAGGGAACGTACGTGCTGATCGGCGGCCTCGACTCGAACACGGGCGATCTCACGGGCCTGACGATGGCGAACCGCGAACTCACGCAATTCCACAGGCTGGATTTCACCACGGCCCACGCGGACGTCGGCCTCGACGGCGACGGAAACGAAATCGTGGTCGCGCAAAACAATCGAACCGACTATGTGGACCTGATCCCGATCGATTGGACGACACAACCCATCCTCGAACCCGGCGGCACGTATGACGGAACGAATCGCGTGCCACTTATGCGCCTGTACTATGCCGATGACTCGTTCGGACTCAACAGCGGCATCCACGTCTCGTGCAACTATCCCGGCTACGCCGTCATCTCGACGAACACGGAACCGGGCCTCGCCGAACGGAACTGGCTCGACCGCAAGATCGTGCTCGTATCGCTCGACCGCGCCCATCCGCGCGCGTTCTACCTCGCGCACGTCTACGGCACGCGAGGCATGTATTGGGAAGAAACGCAAGCCAGCATCACGCGCGATGGACGCAAGGTCATCTGGGCCACCAACTGGAATCAGAACGTAGGCCACGACCCGGAACTGGTCTGGGATGTGGTTCTCACCATGCCCGCGAACTGGACGACGACGCTGTCGCCATCGCGATAGCCCCTCGTCCGTCACGCGCGCGATCAGATCAAGTTCGGCAAGGGAAGGCGGGTTGCGTGGTAGAATAGAAACGTAAACAAGAAGCACAGGACGCCGACGATGCGATGCCATTTGTCGCTGTGCGCGACGCACCACTCGGCGACGATGATATTGACCGTTGGAATGACGACGCGCACGCCACCGTCGACGAATAGAAACGCGCCCAGCCATTTTACCAGCCACGGCAGCGCCGTCCCCGGCGCGCGAATAAACATTTCCGCGCCGATGACCATCAGTACAACGCCCAAGAGCCGCGCCGGGCGCTTGTTCGCGAATACGCGTATTGCGCCGCGCAGGCGTCCGGGCGCGAATACGCCGATAAGTCCCAATACGCCCGTCAACGCCACCAGCGTCCACATCAGGGGCACATAGACCAACGCAAGTACGCGTGCCGCATCCGCCGTCATAGGTCCACTCCCAATCGCCATGAAATCTATCGAATATTATACCGTTTTGCCCGGCGCCGCGCGAACGGACGCATCAACCTAAATTCGGCAGTAGGATCTCTGGGGATTCCTCGAAAGTGTGGACGTTGTGGACGTTGTGGACGGAGTGGACGCAAATGGGACTCACCACCGGCGCGGAAGCCTTGCGCGCGGCGCGCTGGGTGGATCCTATTCTCGTCAACTATGTCCATTTCGCCCACTACGTCCACACTTTCGATGAGCGTCCATGGACTCCAACTGCCTTTTTTAGGATCGAGCTATTGAAACCGCCCGCAGGGGATGGGTAATATGTTGCAGGCTCCGGCTACGCTTCCGGTGCGTGTGCTTCCGAAAGCGCGGTGGAGTCGAACACGAGGGTTTAGTCACATGAGCAAAAAAGGCTTCACACTGATTGAATTGCTGGTTGTCATCGCCATCATCGGCATTTTGGCAGCGATTCTGCTGCCCGCACTGGCTCGTGCGCGCGAATCGGCGCGACGCTCGAGTTGCCAGAACAACCTCAAACAATGGGGCGTGATTTTCAAGATGTACGCGAATGAATCGAGCGGCGGGAAGTACCCTGTGGTCCAGACCATTGGCGACGATCCCAAGCAGGACGTCAGGTTCAACACAGGTCCGCAGGCCCACGCCGTTTACCCCGAGTATTTGACGGATGCCAATATTTGCCTCTGTCCGTCCAGTTCGACGCTCAAGGAAGATAGGGCGGGGCTGTTCGAGAACGGCGGCACGGGGGCATGCCGGCTGCTCAAACATACGGACTCGATTGCGGCCAGTTATGTGTATTTTGGGTGGGTATTCGACAATTTGAAGCATACCTCGGACGCCGGCATATTTACATATGCCCATGCGTTTCTTCAAGGATCAGATGGGTTGCTTGTGCCTACTCAGATTGGCGCAGCTCTCGACGCGTTGGCCAAAGACCTTCCCCTGGCTACTGTTACCGCGCTCTTGAATAACGGCGAGCGCGCTGGCCCTCTCGTTGCGGACGCGCTTGACGTTGACGCCCACCTGAAAGACCCGTATTTGGATAAAGGTAACGGCGGTACGGCGTACGTGTATCGTCTGCGCGAAGGCGTCGAGCGGTTTGTAATCACTGATATCAACAATCCGGGCGCTACCGCGAAGGGTCAGAGCGCGATTTTTATCATGCTTGATTTATTGGGATCCGGCAAGGGCACGACATTTTTCAACCATATTCCGGGCGGCTGCAATACGCTGTTTTTGGACGGCCATGTGGAATTCGTCAAGTACAACGGCGTCCAGCTTCCCGAAGAAGCGGATGAAGCCACCAAGGCCATGGAGGGCTGTAACGAACCGGTGTTGCCGACCGTGGCGAACCTCATTGGCACTTTCATGCATTAAGAAGACCGGCTCTTGATTTGAGATTGCGGATTGCGGATTGCTGACTTGAGATTTGAGATACGCGGCGCAATCCGCAATCCGTGCGTGGTTCAACGCGAGGGAGGAAGCGAATATGGCCGAGATCGACAAGTACTTGCAGATGCTGGTGGAACATGGCGCGTCGGACTTGCACTACTGCACGGGATGTAAGCCTGTTTTCCGCAAGGACGGGACGATCATCCGCCTGCGCGAGGACGAGATCGATGCGCAACGCGCCAAAACGATCATCTACGAAATCATGCCCCCGCGCAACGAGAAGGAATTCAACGAAACCAACGATACGGATTTCGCCTACGAATTGCCGGGCGTGGCACGGTACCGCGTAAACGTCTTCCGCGACCACAAGGGTATCGGCGCGGTGTTGCGCGTCATTCCGACTCAGATCCTCACGATGGAACAGCTCAAATTGCCGGAATCGGTGCGGAAGTTCTGCGTGTTGCAGAAAGGCTTGGTCCTCGTGACGGGTCCGACGGGCAGCGGCAAGTCGACGACGTTGGCTGCGATGATCGACCACATCAACAAGACGCGCAACGATCACATCATCACAATCGAGGATCCGGTCGAGTTCGTCCATCCAAACCAACGGTGCCTTGTAAATCAGCGCGAGGTGCACGCGCACACAGTCAGTTTCAAGAGCGCGCTTCGCGCCGCGTTGCGCGAGGACCCGGATATCGTGCTCGTGGGCGAGATGCGCGATCTCGAGACGACTCGCATCGCGCTCGAGACGGCGGAAACGGGCCATTTGGTCTTCGGCACGCTTCACACAACGACCGCCATCAGCACCATCGACCGCTTGATCGACCAGTTTCCCGCCGACGAACAACAGCAGATTCGCACCATGATGTCGTCCACCCTCAAGGGCGTCGTCGCGCAGAATCTGCTCAAGAAGAAGGGCGGCGGTCGCGTGGCGGCGATCGAAGTGCTGGTCGTGAACGCCCCCGTAGCGATGCTCATCCGCGAGGCGAAAGCCCAGCAGATCATGAGCGTCATGCAGACGGGCAAGAAGGAAGGCATGACGATTCTGAACCAGGAATTGACCCGGCTCGTCAAGGAAGACATCGTCGAACCGGAAGAAGCCTGGCGCAAGGCCGTCGACAGGGCCGATCTGCTCAAACAGTTCGAGTCGAACAACATCAAGTTCGACGCTCCGGAAGAATAGATCCCTATCGTCGGGCTTTGGGCAAGCCCCCCGTCATTTTGTCGTCTGCGCGTTCGAGAGCGATTCGATGCGTTCCGCCGTGAGGCCTGTCGCCCACGCGAGAGCTACGGCATCGAGCCGACGGTAGAGCACTTCCGCGATGAGGCCGAGGCCGTACCAAAAGGGCGTGTATGTGAGCGTGATGTAGCCATGGAAGTTTAGTGGCAGATGACTATAGTCCCAGATATGAATTCCGCCTATGTCGAAGATCCAGCCGCTGACGAGTTCGACAGCGAAGATGAGGATCGTGTAGGCGAAGGCGCGCACGGGCAGCGGAATGCCCAATCGCGCCATGGGACGTCCGACGGGCATCAGGATGACTGCGAAGAGGCAGTAATCAATCACCATCCATGGGGACGTGTGCCCAACCAGGTTCCATTTCCCGTGCTGCAAACCACCCAGCGCCCCGAAAAAGACTTCGAGGAGCAGCCCGAACAGTCCAAACAGCAGAAGTCGCCAGAGCACCCGTTTCGCATTGACCGGCATAACGTTTTCTCCTTCTCGTTGACGCCCTTGAAATAACACCCTAACGGAAAATCTTCCCAGAACGTTTGAAAAACTCAATGAAGTTGATACATGGAACACACACTTCGCCCATGTCACAGACTGCCGGAATCTTCCTGTTGATGGGGTTATCGGGCTGCTTCATCTGTCTTTTCTCGTCCGACACCAATTGGCCTACATGGACCTTTGCCGTCGCGATGATAAGCAAATCGTTCTCGCCAACACCCTTGGAGTTGTAGTTGTCATCGACAATTCCAACTACTTTCTTGATGCGCATGGCCTCCCGAAGAATCTCGTTACTGATGTCAAGCAGGTGGATTTCGTTATCCTTCAGCCATTCAGCGCACTCTGGCGTCTTGTGCTTTACTTCTTCAAACGCCACCTTCGGCATCACCAGCGAGTCTTCGCCTATCTGTGCTGCTAACCACTCCCAAAGTCCCGGAAACTGACGCATCGGGTAGTTATCCCATGCGTAAATCATAGAAGAGGCGTCAAAAACCTGCATACATGTTCTCTAGTTTATGCAGGTCCTTGATTTTTAGGTTGTCGAGATGACTGCTGGCCTTGGCAAGTGTGATCTGGCGTGTGTTTAGCGCATCCAGCACCGTCCGAACAAATGTGTCGCCAAACACGTGTTTGGGCTCACGATAACGGTACTTCCGATTTCCGCTCTCATTCCGTTGTATGCCAGACTTCGTCCGCCATTGCCGGTAGGCGGTGTATTCGCTTTGTGTCAGGCGGCCGGTGTCCAGCAGACGCCGCAAAATCACTTCGCCGCTGATGCCCCATGTCTTTCGTTGAAGTTCAAGCCATCGGTCGTATTGAGACACGTCTTCGGGACGTTCCGTATCGTTGACACCCAAGAGAACTTCATCGGGCACCAGCAGATTGCCCGCAAACGCATTGGCCTCGCGCTCGAGGCCTTGGGCTGAGAACATGTCTTGGTCATCATCAATGGAACTGGACTTGTGCAGAAGCAGATGGCCCAACTCGTGCATGAGGGTGAACGATTGCTGGGTATCCCAAGGCTGTTTCCGGATGACAATCACTGGGCAAATCGAATCGTACAGCGTGAAACCCAGAATCGGGCTTTCCTTGGGAATCTGCCACTGGCCATTGTAGCCATTGCTGCGAAAAACCAAGATGCCCTTCGCTTCCACTGCTTCACGGTACTTATCAAAGCTATTTGTATCAGCCAGCGCCAGCCACTTTCGCACGATGGCCGCAGCCTTTCGCGGGTCGTTACTTGGCACGTCCGGCGGACTGAATTGCTGGCGCTCCGTTTCATCCAGATCTTCAAGAAGACTCACGTACACTTCACGCTGCTTTTCCACCCGCTCTATCAATTTTTTGAGGTCTGGGGATAATTCCGATTTCTGATTGGCGAGCGTACGGAACTGTGTCGTATGGACCTTTGCCTCATCGACGGGTCCGTCTTCCAGAAAGAACAAAACGCCTCGGCCAAAATACTTCGCCACCTTGCTCAACTGGATGAACGTCATGCCTTCATGGTTCGCCATGACGCGTTCCATGCTGGTTGGCGCAATATCCACTTCGGACGCAAGGTCGGCCGGTGTGATACCGTAATCGGCACAACACCAGTCAATGCGCTTCGGATTTATCGAAGTAATATGTTCCATGGCTAAATCATTATATATCCGAAGAGTAGGGGGGCGGCGGAAAGCATGTCAAGTGTCCCATGGTTACGTTAGCGTTTCTTTGCGTCCCATCGCGGTTCGAGGCGGAAGAAGCCGGTCTCGGCGCCTGCCCGGCAGAACGCGCTGACTTCTTTGGGCTTTTCGAGTGCCAGCTTGGCTACGGCCTTCTTGAAGTCGTCGAGCGAGGCGATGACGTTGTGGCCCAGGTCCATGATGACGATGCCGGGATGCATCCCCGCGAGGTTGGCGACGCTGCCCGATTTCACGCGCCGCACGATGACGCCCTTGACGTCTTCGCCAAGGTTCAGGACGATGCGCACGTCGGTGGTTAGTTCGCGCACCGTCAGCCCGAATACCTCGTCTTTGTATTCGCCGGCGTCGCGGGCGGATTTTGGGCGCGCCGCGAGCGTGATATCGAGGTCGAGCGGCTTGCCGCCGCGCAACACGCGCAATGGCACGGTCTGGCCGACGCCAATATCGCGCACGAGTTTTGTGAAGCCTACGACTTCGCGGTCGATCTTTGGATGAATGTCGACGGAGTTGATGTTGACGATCACATCGCCGGCCTTGAGTCCCGCCTGATCCGCGGGCGCACCGGCCATGACGCTGCTGACGACGATGCCGCCTTGTTTGGGCAAATTCCAATATTCGGCGAAATCGTCGTAGAGCGGCTGCGTGAAAATGCCCAGCCACGCCTCTTCGTCGGCCGGGCCGCCGGTTACGGTCTTGCCAGGCGGCGATTCGATATATTTGCGCAAGAGGTCCGCCTGAAACACGAGGGGGTGGCCGCTGTGGATGTAGAGGTCGCCGCCCTCGGCAGAGGTGAGGTCGAAACCAACGACGCCGACCACTTTGCCTTGCGCGTTGATGACAGGGCCTCCGACGAATCCAAACCGGAGCGACGAGTCGATACAGTAGGTGGTCCGCGGCTTATCGAGGACGGCGCCGACGCGGCACGTAAAGATGCCGCGCGCGTAATCGAGCGCTTCCGAGTACAGCCCAATCAGGAGAATGGGTTCGCCGAAGGCGAGGCGCGTATCGCGTGCGAAGGCGATGCACGGCAGGTTGAGCGGCGAGTCCGACTGAATTTGCATGAAACAAACGTTGATATCGTCGGGCTTCTTCAACACCGCCGCATCGTACTTCTGTTCGTTGTCGCCATGTCCCACCGTAACGGTGACATTGAACGGTTCGGCGTTTTCGAGTTGCACGTGGCCCGGGACCATCACAAGCCCGGCGGGCGTGACGACCAGACCGAGCGAACTCGAGTCGCGCTTGGTACCTTCGCCCGAGGCGGGGTCGGTTATTTCGGAGGAGTACTGGACCAGCGTAATGGCCGGCGCCCACTCGGCGTAGGTTCTCGCGATCATCGCTTGCGAGAATCCGTCTGTGGGCGCGCTCTGAGCGACGACGACGGCGGCAATCAGCAGAAGACTACTCAACATGGCCGCTTCCTCCTACCGTGTCGGTTGGCGCCGGTTCCTTGGGCGGCGGAGCGCCGCTCCCTTCCTCGGCGTCCTGTTTGATCAATACGAAGCGGCTCAACGCGCCCCGCTTGACATCGAGCATGACCAGCCGCTTCTTCTGCGCCACGAGGGCGCGATAGATCTTCTCGAAAGCCGCCAGGTTCTGGATTTCTTCGCCGTCGATCTTGAGAACGATGTCGCCGTTGGCCAAGTGCGCGTTGGCGGCGATTCCGCCGACCTGCGAACCCGTGACCAGGACGCCCTTCTTGGACGGCAATTGTGCTTTGCGCACAACGCTTTCCGACAGATCGACAGCCGTGAACGCCCACTCGGTAAACTCGTGTTGGTTGCCCCGAAGCTGGCTGCGCTCGGCGGTCTTGACCTTCACATCGAGTTCCGTTTCGCCGCGCAACACGTGAATCGTGGCTTCGACGCCGATGGGCAGGTCGGCGATCATTTTGCGTACGACAGGGAGGTCTTCTTCGAACCGCGCATTGGCAGGCTTGCCGTCGATGGACAACATGACGTCGCCGGGACGCAGACCGGCCTCATAGCCCGGCGACAACGGATCGACGTCCGCGATGACGACGCCCTTGCGCGCGGGATCGTCCGTTTTGACGCGCATGGGTTGCAGAAATTCGCCGACCCAGCTCCGCTCGACGCGGCCATGCTCGCGGATTTGCTTGATGACTTCCTTGGCGGTGTCGATGGGGATCGCGAACCCGACATTCTCGGCGCCGGCCAGAATCCGCGTATTGATGCCGATCACCTCGCCGTTGAGATTGACCAGCGGGCCGCCGCTATTGCCGGGATTGATCGCCGCATCAGTCTGAATCCATGTGTTGAACGGAGAAAGCATGTCGTCGCCGCGATCTTCGAGATAGCGGTCCGTGACGCTGACGATGCCCATGGACACGCTTCGCGCAAGCCCGTGCGGACTGCCCAGCGCGAGCACGAACTCGCCAGCTCGGAGGT
This sequence comes from Candidatus Hydrogenedentota bacterium, assembly GCA_903925285.1. Lineage (GTDB taxonomy): Bacteria > Hydrogenedentota > Hydrogenedentia > Hydrogenedentales > SLHB01 > DSVR01. The sequence goes on from CAIYET010000723.1 coordinate 9,781, forward strand.
GGGCGCTCGAACCAAGCTTGACCGCCGGGATATCCTTGGGCAGCGTCTTCAGTTTGAGCACCGCGATGTCCGTGTACGGATCCGTGCCCACGACCTCCGCGTCCACCTCTTCCTTATTGAACAGGACGCAACGCACGAATTTGCTCTCGCCCGCGACATGTTCGTTCGTGACCACGTAGCCGTCCGGCGAAATGACGAAACCGCTGCCAACGACCGGGATTTCCTCGCGCTTGCCGCTCGCGTAGATCTCCTTGACGGGCCGAATATGGACCAAAGCGGGCGCGACTTTATCCTTGGCGCGAATGACGGCGGATTCCATCGAACCGCCAAACGTCGCGCAGCCCGAAACCAGCAACGCCGACAGCGGGAACAAATATGCCTTTCTCAACAGGAACCTCCTTTTGTCGTACTGCGCGGTGCAGTATGCTCGATAATGGGCCGATTATAGCCTATGGAGGTGGAGCAAGGAAATAGCGCGAGGCTTTAGGCTGGAGGCTGTAGGCTTTAGGCTGTGCCTACAGCCTAAAGCCTAAAGCCTAAAGCCTTCTTATCGTCTCGCGGGGAAAGACCTCAAACCCTATGCCGCGTTGCCCGGCACAATCGCGAACGCCCGAACCATAGCATGATTAGCATTGTGATACAAATAGTTGTCCCCGACGACACTGGAATCTCCGCCCAGCTATCGGGGTCCAGCGGATTCAGTCCGAGACTAAGCTCGAGACTGTTGCTCAGGCCGTCCCCGTCGTAGTCGTTTTGCCCGTCGGGAATGCCATCGGGAACGTTCGAGCCGTTATCCCCCGTCGAATCACCGATGTATGGATTGAATGGATTCTCGAAACCGGGGAAAACGCGCCTCTCATCCGTGTCGGTAATCCCGTCCCCGTCGGTATCGAACTGGCTTCGATGTCCAACGCTATGTGGGTCGATCGGATTGTAGCCGAATACGAACTCCTCGGCGTTGCTCATGCCGTCGCCATCGAAATCGTTGTCGCCGTCTTCCACCCCATCGGGCGATTCGCTTCCGTCTTCGCCGGTCGAGTCAGCCACTTGCGAATCGAACGGATTCTGCGTACCCGGTGTATTGAGGTCCAAATCGCGCGTCTCGTCATCGTCCGATATTCCATCCCCGTCCGCGTCCGGGCCAATGGCGAACATGCTCAGGGCTACATCAATCACGCGGTTCGTGCCGTCATTGTATTCGGCCCCGAGCGTCGCCATCTTGTAGCCCAGCGAAGAAGGAGCGCCCGACACGTTGATCGTGTGCGCTTCATACGGCGCCAATACGATCGTACCCGGCACGCCGCTCGCCATAAATTCGGAACTGTGCGGACCCATGAGGCTAAGACCGATACTCGTGTTCACGCTCCGGTTGTTTGAAATAAACACCGGTTGCGATGAACCGAATTTCGCAGGAGACGTCGTGATTTCAATATGAGGCGGTACAACCACGATGGGGCCCAACGACCACCCCATGTCGCGCAACGCCGACGTCAACAGGCCGAGGTCTCTCAGATTCCGAATACTATAAGGTTCAATTAGCTGGTTTGGCGAAGAATGCGAAGGGTCCCAGTGAGAAGCGTTGTTCTCGGGAAATATCGGCGACGAGTAAGGCGCGTACATCATCGAGTAGCCGTTCGACAGAATTGCGGGATCCGCAAGCAGTAAACCGTGGGCCACCACATTCGACCCGCTCCAATACAGCGTATCCATCTGGAGAGCGACTAAACGCTCGGCTTGGTTCAAGCTCTCAAACGGAACATAGTCCCCGAAAAAGTCTTCAAAAGAGAGATTGTGATCGTGAATGTCGCGGTGAGGCGGTTCCGAACCCTGTTGATACCACGATCCATCACCGTTGACAAGAGACTGAAAACCCATGGCGTGCCCCAGTTCGTGAAGCACCACGCTAAGAAAATCGGTCTTGTCAGCACGTACCGGCAGCGTCAGGGAAAAATCGAATTCGTGATTGTTGATAAAACGGGAGTTTATGTAAAGATCCCCGTGAAAGTATGGCGACGGCGGAACGTCGCGGTTGACCAGTTGAGAGATCAGCGGGCAAGGGTAGTACATGTCGGCGATGGGCAAGCCCGATTCATTAGCGAGGAACCGCGCTGAACCACGTGCACAAACGGTGTCTCCGAGATCCGTGAAGGTGAGCTCCAATCGGACGGTTCTCGGTCCCTCAAGAATGCTGTTATAAATATCAATGGCATACGAAATGTCTCGCATTGCCAGTTCTTTCTCGGCCTCTCCGAGCAGATTGGTGCCCACCCACGATGTCACCTTGATATCAAGTCCGTAAGCGCCGCCTACGGAGAGATATCCTATGAGAATCGCCAGCGTAACGACTCGTGCGTACATTTGGAGTTTCATTGCCTATTCTCCTCAACATCTCCATGGAATAAGGATCAACCTTTACGCGTCACTGTTCCCCATCGATGGCTTCGGCGCAGATCAGGGGATCGGTGGGGGTGTAATCATTATCGAGCCATTAGGAAAGAGGACAGCGTGAGAGTAGTACTTTTCACAGGGTGCCGGGCCTACCCGGCCCGGGGTCGGGAATGTGGGTCGTCCCTTCTCATCCACGAGGCCCCATTTCCAGCAAAGCCTGGAATCCCGATAGGCATTTGGAACAAAAGTCATGTCTTCATTGGGCGCAACGGTCGCGTAGGTCTGCCCTTTCATCTCGGGTCCGGTGTGGATAAATTCAAGCCCCTCGCCTTTTCGGATAACCCAGAGCGTGTTGGCGTAAATGGGCGTTCCCCGTTCCGGCACCAGGAACCCGCCGTCGGCGCACAGAAAGAGCCACCCGAGCGCTCCTTCAGGCGCGACGATGCCCGGGGGCGACGCGGCACGCTCTGCGGCGACAATCACCGCAGGCGGTGGTGCGATGGGACGACCCGTTTCGTCCCGATAGGGCCAGATTTGGGCAGCGGAGGTGAGGTCCACTTCTTTGGGCATCGCAGGGTCAATCACGATCTTGCCGTCGGAGCGAACAGTTGCATAGGTGCCCGACCACTTCGGCCCCCTATGCACCAATGCGAATCCATCGTCGGATGCCGTGATCCAAATTTCATTCCCGCAGTCGACCGCGTTCGGCCTCGGCGCGATGATCTCGCCGTGCGCGCCGAGGTACAACCAGCGAACGCTCCACGCAGGACGCTCCTCAGTCCACGCCTTGCAGGCAAACACCAATTTGGCGCCGTCCGGAGACCACTGCGCGCCACCGAAGTAACTGAACTTCTTCACTGCCGGTTCATTGTCGGCTCTCACCAGGCCGGCGGTCTCCTTCTGTGGGAGGAGCGGGACCTGGACGTTCGTCTCGAGGTCGAGCAAGTCTACATGTGGTAAGCCATGCTCAGGCAGCGTCATGGCGATACGGCGCCCATCGGGCGCCCAGGCGCCGAACCAGGCCCCCCCCGATCCGACAGGCGTCTTTTCGCCACCGGGTTTGCTCAGGTCCAAGAGCTCGACGTGGTTGTTGCGCCCGGCATTCCCGGCCGTGATCAGGATCTTCTTGCCATCGGGCGACCATGCCGGCGCAAAATAATCGGCCTTCGAATCGTCTGTAAGCCTCTGGACCTTCGAGCCATCGAAGTTACACGCGTAGATCGCGAAGCTGCCGTCGCGGTCGGAGGTGAAGGCGATCGCGGCGCCGTCGGGCGACCAGGCGGGGAAACCGTCCGCGGCGGGATGATTGGTGAGGTTGCGGGGATTCGAGCCGTCTGTGTTCATGACGTAGACTTCCAGGTTGCCGTCGCGGCTGCTTGTGAAGGCAATATGCGCGCCATCCGGCGACCAGGCGGGGGTGCAGTCGACATTGTCCGTGCTCCGCGTGAGGTCCGGCTCGAACAAATTGTGGACGTTCGAGCCGTCGGCGTTCATGGCCGAAATGATGAAATGGCCGCCTTTGCGTTTGGCGAAGGCGATCTTCGAGCCGTCCGGCGACCACGTAGGATAGCACTCGTTTTCCGGCGTGTCGGTCAGAGCGGTCAAATTGGAGCCATCCGCGTTGATGACATAGATGTCCTGGCTCACCCGCCATTGCGTGAAGGGGATTTCCATGAAGTGCCCCGTCTGAAGATTCTTGAAGGCGTTTGGCGGCGCCGCCGGCGGAGCCGCCTGAACGCACACGGCGAACAGAAACGGTCCCACGCACACGGTGAACGCGAGTGCCGCCGCGCAGACGGCGTGTCGGCTTCGGATATCGACTCTCGCCCATTGCGTAACCGGTCGCTTCATCATAACCCTCTCCTTTCCGGCGGACCGAGATCCTTCGACCTTGGCGCAACGCCGTTCTTGTCAATGCGTACTATCAATGACTGAAACCAGCACGATGGTCATTCTATCTCTACTATTTCTTCTCTGTCAAGGACTTTCGGAATCGGAATCCGCGCGCGGCGAATGTCGGAGCAGACTCGCGCTCGCCACGTACCGGCCGCCTTGTTATGTGCGGTTTCCGGGCCGGGAATCTCCTGTTGCCATCGGGCGTTCCAATTGGTAGAATAGGTTTGCTGTGGGAGGTGGCGTATGTTCGAAGGGATTGAACGGGCGGCGCAGGTCTTGGCGGATTCCAAGGCTGGTTGGGTAAACCGGCGCGATGCCGCCTTGTTCCTCGGGGAAACGGCCACTCGCTCGCTTGCGGACCTCGTCCGTTACCGCAACGACATGGACCAGGACGTGAACAGTGCCGTCGAGAAGTGTGTTGCGAAGATCCGTTCGTGCGTCCAGGATGTCAAGCGCGGTGGCACGTCGGTCGAGCGCACGCTCGAAGAAATGGCGCAGGCCTGCTCGGAGTTGCCCGAAGTCGCGGTCACGATGCATGTGCAGGGATTCGTGGCGGACGTGAAACTTGCCAATGGCCATGAACACCGCGTGTTCGTGTCGCAATATTTAGCCGAGAACGGCCTGTCGGCGATCCGCGTTTTCTCGATCTGCGGCAGGCCGACGCCGCAGGCCATCCCGTGGGCTTTGCGCATGAATATGCAACTGTTGCACGGCGCATTGGCGCTGACCGGCGAAGGCGACGAAGAACAATTTGCATTGGTGGATTACTACATGGCAAGCCATGTATCACCGCTCGAGGTGGCGGCGTCCGTTCGCGAGTTTGGGATCTACGGCGACTGGATTAAGACGCGACTCGATGAATTGGAGCGCCCGCGTGAGTAGTATGCATTATGCCGAGGCGCCGTGCGCCGAAAACGGATGTGTGTGGTCGGCGCTGACCGGCGCCTCGAGGTGCTGGGCGCATATCGAGGAGCCGAAAGAATTTGTCGGCGCGCTTGATATCAAGAATGCGGTCCGTGCGTGGCTGGCGGGCATCGACCTTTCCGGTCGCGACCTGCGTGGCGCGAACTTCGTCGAGGCGCGCCTGTCTGGCGCCAATCTCGCCGGGGCCGACCTGAGCGGCGCCGACCTGCGCCGCTGCTTTCTCGACGGGGCGAATCTGCACGGGGCACGCCTGACGGGCGCGAATCTCGAGATGGCGGTGCTGGGCGGCGCCGATTTGTCCGACGCGGACTTTGAAAACGCAAACGTCCAGCGCGCGAACCTCGTCGGCGCTCGAGGTCCCCGCGCGCGATTCGTCCACGCCAACCTGTATTACGCGCGGCCGGGCAATGCGGACTTCCGCGATGCGGTGTTTGACCATGCCCATATCGAGCGGACCATTTTCCGACGTGCCAACCTGGCCGGCGCGTCGTTCGTCGGCTCGAGTGGCAACGCGAATTTCGAGAACGCCAACGTGCAGGGAGTCCGCCGATGATCTTCCGTGCCTTCCTGCTAAATCTGAACGAAGTCAACGTATACGTGATCGGTTGCGGGCACGACAGCGCGGCGTTACTGGTTGACGTGGGCGATTTCGACGCGAGGATTGTCGATTTTCTCGAAGAGTACCGGCTCAAACTAACAGCCATTTTTCTCACGCACGATCACTATGACCACACCGACGGCCTCGAAGACGCCCTCGCATATTCGGATGCGGTCGTCTATAGCGGCAAGGGCGTTGCGGGTGGGTCCAAGGGACGCCGCGCCGTCCATGGCGACACGATCCGCGTCGGACGCATTGAAGGCACAGTCCTCGCGACGCCCGGCCACACGCCCGACAGCATCAGCCTCGAGTTTCCCGGCATCGTGTTCACGGGCGACGCCCTATTCGCAGGAAGCGTCGGCGGTATCGCGTCGCCCCAGGCCGCCAAACAGCAACTCGAACATGTTCGCAACAACATCCTAACGCTACCCGGCGAGTATGCCCTCTACCCCGGTCACGGTCCGGCCAGCACCGTCGCCATCGAACGCCAATACAACCCGTTCTTCGTGTGAGGCGCCAAGCCCGCGATTCAACCCAGAAAAAGTCGGCAAGGTTCGTCGTGTGCGTAGCGAGCGTTTCTTGGCGGACAAGTGTTTGACGAGATTGAGCGCGATTCGCGCGGCTTGTCTTCAACTAATCGATATGCGTGGATTGCCAGTAACGTCGCGTTTCGATTCTTCCATGATTTTTCCACCGTAATGTAGTGGAGACTTTCTAGATGCATCCAATAAGATCAACCGCTTACAAAAAGAACTGCGGAAGTTGGGGTAACGCCCCGCGCCGATACTGCCGCGCGGGGCGAATACTCCAGAACGTTACCGCAGGGATTATTTCTTCTCGGTAACCGATGCGACATCGAAGTCCGCGCAACCGCTACCGCAGGTCCCTTTCACGTCGACTTGCTTGCCGGCCAGCTTCTCCGCTTCCGCAGCTTTCGGCCCCGTCAACTTGATCGTCTTGCCTTTCAGAGGGCATTCCTTTCCCGCGGCGCACTTCGCGTCGGATACCGAAAGGTAATACGACGTCACTTCCTTGCCGTCAGCGCCCTTCTCGGTCTTCGCTTCCACCTTGCCGCTCATTTCCGCCGGACCGGCTGCGGCGTCCTTCACAGGGCAGCCTTTCGCGTCCTTGGCGGCCGCCGCAGGACATGTCCCCGCTTTGGCTGCGCAGCAATCTGCCGCAAACGCACTCACGCTCGCAAATACCATCACGAGTACTACGCTTACTAACGCTACCTGGATCGTTCTCATTTCACCGCTCCTTGGCTTCCATGCCACCCGATGTGGCCTATCGTGCTCGACTATCGCAACCTATTTAGGCGCGACTGCTTTGCGAAAGCAATCGCAATGCCAATCTGTCGTACTTCAACTAACCTCATGGTAACGAAACAGTTACGCCGCCCACGGTATTCCCGCAATATGCCGGAACGCGCCTCCGTTCGGGTAAGGGGGCTGCAAATGAGGCGCGCTTATCGGACGACGGATTCCGCTCGCGTAGCGCGTTCATTGGCCGCGCGCAGCCGGACGCTGAGCGTCATCACGATGTTTTCGAGGAGCTGAATCGCCGCTTCTTTGCCGAGTAGGTTGTGAATGGTATCGTTGCTCAAGACCAGTGCGCTGGTCGTTTCGGCGGTGACGGCGGAAGCGCTACGCGTCTGATGGCCGCCCAACGCCATCTCGCCGAACATGTCGCCCTTGTCGAGCATGGCCAGCACGCAACCATTGTCGCGGATCTCGACCTTCCCGCTCAGAATGACGTACAACTCGGCGCCCGCGTCGCCTTTGCGGAAAATGATCTCGCCGGCCTCGAACTCGCGCGTCACCCCTTTGGCAAACATCTTAGCCACATCCCCTGCGGCCAATCCATGGAAAAGATCCATCCGACGCGCCAGCACCGCATAAGTATCATGCATGCTGTCCTGCATAACCGATATCATCTCGCGAATGATCAAGGACGATTCCATATTCGTGGACGACAGCGGCGAAGAAGCCGGTGTTTCCACGGCGGGACCTGTCTTGGGGCTTTGCGGAGTTTGCCCGAATATCGTGTCGAACAACGTATCGCTGTCAAGCGGCGTCTTCGGCATGGGCGCAACAGCCGCCTCAGGCACCGGCTTGGGTTCGGGTTCGGGTTCAGGCGGAGGCGCAACAGTTTTTGGCGTCGCCGTCGTCAGTCCAAGGCTCGTCATGGAAAGCGCGGAAGCCTTCTTGGCTTCCGGACTGAACAGTTTGCGCGACACCACTTGATAGTGGCTATACGCGCACAAGATCGGCTTGATGCGCGAGTCGGGACATGCCTGTTGGACCGCCTCAAGCGCCTTGGCGTCGAGCGGATTGACCATGGCAATCGTAAGGTTGCGTCCCAGCCGGTCGATTGGCAGCAGACAATATTTCAGACAGATCTCTTTCGGCACCAGCTTCAACATCGTCTCGTCGATCAGATAGTCCAAGAGGCTTAGGTGCGGGATGCGGCAGTGCTTGGCCAGAAACGACGTAAGCGAATCGTCCTCGATACAATGCATATCCACCAGGATCTGGCCGAGGAATCCACCTTCGCTCGCTTGTTTCTCCTTGGCCTTATCGAGTTGCTCAGCCGAGATCGTACCTGTTTCCAGTAACAAGCCTTCCAAGGTCTTCAAAGGGACCGGCGGCGCGGCTGGCGCGCTCGCCGCAGGACGCAACGACGCGGACTGCGGCGAAACTCGGCCGCTCGCCGCAGGAGGCGTGCGTTCCGGTTCGTGCGTCTCTTTCTTCTCGCGGTTCCATCCGAGCATGAAATCGAATCGCTCCTATGTCCACCCGTTATTTTTCTCGATCATCTTATCACCGCGCGGACAAGAGCATCAACCTCGAAAAGGCAGTAGGAATTCAGAATTCAGGATCTAGCATAAAAGCAGGTTTCGGCTCCCAAGCGTTTCACCCGTCGGGTGAATCCTATTCTCGTCTACTATGCCCACTCTGTCAACTCTTCGAGGAAGGTTCTTGTGCATTTCGGCGATCTTTTGCGCAGGGAGGCCTTGCGGAGTATGCTGGCGCTTGAGTCGCAAAGACGCCACGCCGCGCGTAAGGCTTCCGTGTCGGGGTAGGCGCTGGGAGTGGTTGTCATGTTGTCGCTTTCGACGGTGTTGATTTCGCTTGCGTTGTGCCAAATTCAGGAGTTCAACGGGCTGGGCTATGCCGTGCCGAGCACGGGCGTGTGGTATCGGGCGGGGACGGCGTCGAGCGCGATGCCGCTGGGGACATTGGGCACGGGATTTGTGGACTTGACGTCGGCGGGGATTTTCGGCGATTCGACGGCGGAGAACAACTGGCTGAAACCGCAGCAGACGCCGTCGGGATGTGGATTCTCGCTGCTCATCGGCGGACGCCGGGCGGATTTGTTCCCGAACATGCCGCCAACGCCGGACTTGCGATTCTGGGGGCATTATCCGGCTGCGGATATGGAATTCGGCAACACGTTCGGCGATGTCGAGGTGTATGCGCGCGCATATGCGCCGTTGATCCCGCACGATTATGATTTGTCGTGTCTGCCGGTGACGTTCTTCCGGTTTGTGGTGCTGAATCGCAGCCAGGTATCCGTCGCGGCGGAGTTGGCGTTCCAATGGGAAGCGGTCATGGCGGCGGGCGCACGAGGGCAGGGCAACGTGGAAGGCGCATTGCGGTGGCGTCGCGCGGAGTTGGCGCCGGGCGCGATGTGGAAACCGACGCCTATCCTCGCGTTCGGCCCGAACCGCGACGAGGCGGTCGCGCGGGCTAAAGCGGCGCTGGCGGCGGATCTAAAACCGCTCACGCCGACGACGGCGCCTGAAGGCGAAGCGTATGCGTTCGGCGGCGTTCGCGATTTCTTCGTGGAGCCGCTCGGCGGGTTCAACTGGGAGACGCAGGGGCGGGAATCGGCGACGTATGCGGGCGCGCCGCAGATCGGGCAACTGTTCTGGAACGTGTCCGTCGGCGATCGACGTTCGGGACGTGGGCCGAACGGGGCGTATGGGCTGAAAGGGGATGCGTTGCCGACGCGGACAGCCGACGGCGCACTCGAGGTGCGCCTGCGCGTTTGCGAAGCAGGCCCCGACGCCCTCGCGCTCGTGTACACGGTCTTGAATGTTTCGTCGAAACCGGTGAAAGATATCGAGTTCGGATTCGCTGCGAATGTGGACATTGGCGGTCCGCAATATGCCGAAATGCAATGCGCCGCGTTCGACAAGAACCTCGAAGGCGTCGTGTTCACGGATGACCGCGTCAAGACGGTAGTCGCGTTGGCGGGCGAGCCGGACGGATTCGTCGCGGGCACGTTTCCGCAGGCCCATGCGGCGATGGCAAACCGCGAGTGGGCGCCGCCGGACGTATCCGTGCCTGAACCCGTCGTGGCCGAGATACCGAAGGGGATGCAACTGAAAGGCGCGAACGGTTCTTACGCCATCGCCGCGTTGGCGGAGGGCTGGAAGCTTACGCAGGAGCGGCCCGGCCCGAATATCGTCCGCGCGAAGGCCGTGCGGACGATCCCGGCGGGCGACACGGTCGAGGTGACGTTCGCATTGGCATGGCATTTCCCGACGTGGATATCGAGCGATGGCGAACTTCTGCGCCACCGCTATGCGGTCGCCCATCAAGACGCGGCAAGCGTGTTGAGCGCGGCGCTTCCGAGGGCGGCGGAAATAGAGAAGCGTATCATCGCATGGCAACAGCCTATCTATATCAGCCCGATTCCGGGTCTGCTCCGGGATGCGGTAATTAACGGTCTGTATGTTCTGCCGCGCAACTCGTGGTGGACATCAGACGGCCGTTTCTTCCAGAGCGAGTCGTTCACGGGATGCCCGATCACCGAGACCTTCGTGTGCCGCTTTTATGGGTCGTTCCCGCTGGCGGTGCTGTTCCCGGAATGCGAGCGCGCGACGATGCGGTCGGTTGCCGCGGCGCAGAAGCCGGATGGCGAGATTCCGTTTGGGTTCGGATCGCCGATGGGTTCGCGCTCGCCTTATTACCATGTGCAGCATCCGATCGTTTCGCCGGAGTTCGCGCTCGTGACGTGGCGCAATGCCGTGTTGTGGAACGACAAGGATTACCTGAAGGAAATGTACCCGCGCGTCCAGGCCGCCTTGCGTTTCGCGATGACGTTGGATAAGGACGGCGACGGCCTTGTCAATGAGGATCCGGGCAATGAGAAGGGATTCCCGGCAAACCAGTATTACGATATCTGGCCGTGGTGGGGTACGAGCGTTTATACGGGCGGCATATGGCTCGCGGCGTTGCGCGCGGGCGAGGAAATGGCGAAGCGGATGGATGACGCCGCGTTCGCAACGGAATTGCGCGGCTGGTATGAGCGCGGCCTGAAGGCGTTCAACGATAAGCTATGGACGGGTTCGTACTACCGTCTGTACAACGATCCGGAGCACATGCGCATGAGCGCCACATCGCTGACGAATGCGTTGTGCGGCCAATGGTTTGCGTACGTTTGCGGCCTGGGCGAGATCCTGCCGAAAGAATGTATAACCGAGCAGATCGAGGCCGTGCTGCGCTGGAACGCCGCCGCGACGCCGTACGGCGCGGTCAACGGCGCTGGACCGGACGGCTCGGTCGACGAGACCTTCCCGGATCATTCGGCGGTTATCACGATTGGGGAGGTATGGAATTTTTGCACGATGGCCGTGTACGCCGGACGCGCGCGCGAAGCCGTGCAATTGTTCATGGCCAGTTATGCCAATATCCTGCTTTTGCAGCGGACGCCGTGGAATATTCCATGGAGTCTCGACCGCAATACGGGCGCGATCAAGTGGGGAATCAACTACTACTCGAACCAGTGCGTCTGGACCTTGTTCGAGGCGCTCGATCCAAAGACCTACGAACAACTCGCAAAGAACGACATGACCCTTCGCTTGCCGGGACCGCCGCAATGAAGAAGAAGTTAGGAGTTAGGAGTTAGAAGTTAGGAGTTAGAAGTTAGAAGTTAGAATTCGGAATTCAGGATCATCCAAATTTAGTGTACTCCATTTTCACTTTCACGGAGAATTGTCGTTTCGATTCGGTTTCCCCGAAGGGGAGGAACATGAATAGCCGTGGGTGCAACCCACGGATACAAAACCGATATCCATCGACCCTGGAAGGGTCG
>CAIYET010000724.1 GCA_903925285.1 Candidatus Hydrogenedentota bacterium
CCTACAGCCTAAAGCCTAAAGCCTAAAGCCTATGGGTTTTGCAAAAGGCAAACAAATCCCCTTGCGTTTTTTCACAGTTCGTGGTACGCTAGATATGCAGCAAGTCCTTGCCGATGGCGATGCGTCTTGATGGTAAGCATGCGGGATACATCGGGTGAGGCGGAAAGGAGGTGGTCCGTCGATGGAATGTCCCGGTAATCGGGGCGCCGACAGTCGAAAGGCTGTCCGTTTGGGTGCGTCTCAATCTCCTAAGATGGATCGCAGAACCATAATGAAATCAGCGAGTCAAGGGAGGGGCCGCGCCTAGCGCATAGCCCACGATTGAAGGCAATTTATCAGGGACGCCCGGCGGCAACGCCGGGCGTTAGTGCTTTCAAATGTCGATGCCCTCGAGTGTTCGAATGAAATGTGGAGGCAAAGCTGTATAATGTCACGTCCGAGGAGCGCCTGTCTCGGATTGGGAATCAACGTATGTATTTTGCGTTTGCGCTGCCATTCCTGTCGTTTCTGGTCTTGCCGATCGGTTGGTTCGAGTTTCGGTTGCTGAGCCGGACGCGGCGGGGCGCTTTGCTGGCCCCACTCGTGCTGGCCACGCTCTACAGTCCCTGGATTGGCGCGGCGTATTGCACTTCCGCAGGCATCCACTTTGGTTTTGAAATGCTTGCCGGCCTCGCGATGATCGTTGCGGCATGCGGGTTATGGCTGGCGGCGGGACCTTCGATTCTGCGCGCGGATTCGCGCCTGACCACATGGCCCGAACAACTCGTCACGACGGGGCTTTACCGCTGGGTCCGACACCCGCTCTATTTGGGGCACGTCCTATTCATCGGCGCGATCATGCTGATTGCTGGCGCCGACGGCGTCTTTCTGGAAACGCCCCTCCTGTGGATTCTCGCGTACGTCGTTGCACGCTATGAAGAGACCTCGCGGCTTGAACCGCGATTCGGCGAAACGTTTCAAGAGTACAAGACACAAACGCCGGTGCTGATGCCGATGTTGGGATGGATACTGTGGTTCGCAATCTACGAGGGCGTTTTTTACTACACCCTCGGAGAGCGGGCTTTGGATTTCGCTCTGGCGTGTCCTGTAAGCTGAGCAAGCCATCTTCGCGGAGAGATACGCAAACATACGGGAGTGAAAATACCATGCGCACGATTGGGGTAGGTATCATCGGAACGGGCGGTTGGGGCGCGATGCATGCGCGGACATATGCGGGAACGCCGGGCGTGGCGGTACGCGCGGTCGCCGATATCGACATGAAACGCGCCGAGGCGCTGGCCGCGTCGTACAACGCGACGGCGTACGACAATTACGGCGCGCTTCTAGCGGATCCGAGCGTCGAGGCGGTATCCATCGTAACGCCGGATTTCGCACATGAGGAAATCACGCTCGCGGCGGCGCGCGCCGGCAAGCACATCCTCGCCGAGAAGCCGCTGGCGATGAGCGTCGAAGCGTGCGAAAGAATCGTCGCCGAGGCGGAACACGCGGGCGTGCTGCTGATGGTCGATTTCCATGCGCGGTGGAGTCCGCCCTTGTGCAAGGCCTACGAGGCGATCCGCAACGGCGAGATCGGCGAGCCGCGCCACGTCTACTACCGTTTGAACGACCGCCTGTTCGTACCGACCGAGATGCTGTCGTGGGCGGGGCGCTCGACGGTGCTTTGGTTCATCGGCAGCCACGCGATCGATACCGTGCGCTGGCTTCTGGGCGACGAGGTGTGCCGCGTGTACGGTCTCGCGCGCTCCGGCATGCTCAGCGCGCGCGGCATCGATACACCGGACTTCTACTTTTCGATGCTCGAATTCCGCTCCGGCGCCGTCGCCGTCATCGAGAACTCGTGGATCCTGCCGAACTCGACGCCGCATCTCGTCGACGTAAAGTGCGAACTCGTCGGCACGAAGGGCGCCTTGTACATGGACGCAACGCACAACCGCACGCTCGAAAAGTACACCGAGTCCGAGGCAGGCTATCCGGACATGTTCGTGATGCCGAGCATTCACGGCCGTCAGCAAGGATTCGCAGCCGAGAGTATCCGCCACTTTGTCGAATGTGTCCGCGACGGCAAGCAACCCATGGTCACTGGCCGCGACGGACTGATTGCCACGAAGGTGATTTGCGCGCTGGAGGAGTCCATCCAAACCGGACAGCCCGTCGATTTGGCGTAAGGCGGCAGTACATCGAGCCTAAAAAAGGCAGTCACGTTTGCGGTCCTTCGGACCAACAATATAGAAACTCCAGCGACCTCCCCGGATCGCTTACGTGCGGCGATTGGCGTGGATACCTGCGGAACCGGACGCCAATGCCTTGTTGCGCAGTTGCGTCAGCGTTTCGAAGAGTCCCTGGGATGAAACGTGGTCCCGCCGATGGTGGTTAGTCATGCAGACGAGCACATCGGTCAGGCTCACGTTCTGTCCCAGAGGCGCCACGGCTACCGCGTCCCGATAGGTTTTTTCCTGGCCCGCGTGCGTGTAGAGTGCGGCCATGTTGTCCCGCCAACTCTTTACGATTCGTTCGCAATAGGCGTCGGTATTGTTCGGGTGTATGAGGCAGACGAAATAGCCGCCGCCCATGTGTCCCACGATGCACGAATCGGCACCCGCCTGTTTTGCCGCCTCTTTAAGGATGCGGGCTAACTGGCGGATGGCGTCGATGCGCGCCTGCTTGCCGCACTGGTAGGCGAACTCGCGCAAGCGCATCAGTTCGACGGAAACCGTTACGAATTCGTCTTGGCAACTGACCTTGCGCTGGAGTTCGCGTTTGACAGCGGCGGCGGCGGGCAGCGAGGTCATTTCGTCAAGCGCCGTGATGTCCGTGTTCCCGCGCAGGAGCATGTCCACGCGTTGCATGAGGTTTTGCATCTCGAACGGTTTGCCGATGTAGTCGTCGGCGCCTTGCGAGAGGCCGTGACGGATTTCCTCCTCGCCCGACATCGCGGAGAGGATCAGGATGGGCAAGGCGTAGAGATCCGCGTTTGCGCGAAATTGCCGGCACACCTGGAATCCCGATGCACCGCCCGGCATCATTACATCGAGAATGACGAGGTCCACCGGATTCTTCTGCGCGCTGACGAGCGCCTCTTCTCCGTTGGCCGCGACAACGCTATCGTGCCCAATCGCGTTCAAGTTCAGTGCGATGAACTGCGCCGTCTTGACGTCGTCATCGACGATGAGTATCCGAGCCACGCTACACCCCTTCAATCGTTTCCAAGCGGCACACTACAAGATGAACGAACGTTCGAACATCGCACGGCGCCGAACAGCCAATTCCAGACATGAGGATACCAGACGACGAGCGAAAATCCAACTAGGAGTTAGGACTAGGGTGAATGCTTTCGCGCTTTGAATGATACCGTAACCTGTTGCCATTCTGAATTCCAACTGTCGAATATAGGTTGAATTCGATTTGTGGAAGCCCTACCATGCCGTTCTTGAAGGACGCAAGGACCTTCCCGATGATAGAAAACGTCACCATACGGTTCGGCTTGAAGTTTGCCATCGCGGTCGCAGGGATTCCGATGGCTTTCGTGTGCTGCTGGCTGGGCAGACGCGGCGGGCGCAGGGCGCGGCTCGCGGCCATGGGCGTACTCGTTGTGCTTGCCATCGGCGCAGCCGCCGCGTATTTCGAGTTCGGCTACCTCCGCTACGGCCGTTACATGAACCCGCACGACGTTTTCCACTACTACATCGGCGCGAAATATTCGCACGAAGTGGACTACGCGGACCTGTACCGCGCGGCATTGGTGGCCGACATGGAAGGCCGCCGCGTTTACAAGGGCAAGCAGATCCGCAATCTCGATACGCACGGCTTCGAGCCTGTCAAGACCGTCCTCGATCGCGCCGCGCAATACAAGGATCGGTTCACGCCGGAACGATGGACCGAATTCAAGAAGGACATCCTGTTCTTCCAGTCCGTGATGCCGCCCAGCAAATGGAACGGCGTCCTCGGCGACAAGGGCTACAACGCGACGCCGGTTTGGAACGCCATCGCGCGTTTTCTCACCCGGTTCGCGCCGACGGACAGCCGCGTCGGCATGGCCGCGCTCATCGCCATCGATCCCATCTTGCTTGTCGTGACGTTCGCAGCCGTGGCGTGGGCCTTCGGCTGGCAAGCCATGCTATTTGCCCTCATCTTTTTCGGCACGAACTTCATGATGACCTTCGTGCACATCCGAGGCGCGTTCATGCGGCTCGACTGGATCGCGTGCCTGGTCGTCGCGACATGCCTACTGCACAAGCGCTACTACAAGACGGCCGGCGCGCTCATGGCCTACTCGGCGATGGCGCGCGTCTTTCCGGCGATATTCCTCTACGGATTGGGGATCAAGTTCGGCTTCAAAATCTTCGAACACGCCCATGCATACTGGAAAACGCGCAAGCGGCCCGTCCTCGATGACGAGTCCAAACGCTATATAGGCTTCTTTGCCGCGTTTGCCGTGGCGGCCATACTGCTCGTCGGGATGAGCATCCTGTCGGACGGAAACGCGCACCGGTGGGACAGCTTTGCGAAGAAGATCACCGTGCATAACAACGACATCTCGACGACCCGCGTCGGGTTCAAGTACATCTTCCTGGCCCCGTTTCCGACGTTTGGAGAAAAGGCAAAGGCCTTCGATGCGCACAAGAATCTGTGGCGCGTGTCGATGCTCGCGTTCCTGCTTGCGCTGGTCTGGCCCGCGCGGCGCATCGAAGACTACGAGACGATTCCGTACAGTTTCGCGGCGGCCTTCTTCCTCACCGCCCCAACGTTCTATTACTACGCGATGCTGATCGTGCCGCTGTTATTGTTCGCACCCAAGCTTTACTCATGGCCGCGCGCAGCCGGCTTGGCCGGTTTGTTCGCGTTTTCCTGCCTGGCCTACGGGTTCAACAGCTTCGTACCTTTCGATTTCCGGTTGTGCCTGATCCTCTCGATCATGCTCATGTTCTTCGTGTGTGGCCTCGTTGCCGTGGCGATGTGGAACCGCGCCGTTCCCGGCCAACCATATTCGACGGAAGGCAGCGCGACTATTCCATTCCGCGCGTGGGGAAACGTCTTGCGCCCGGTCCTGCGCGACAAGACATGGGCCGTCGCGGCGTGCATCGTGCTCGCGGGGTGCCTCATCCTGTGGGCGGCGGCCCGGGCCGGCAAGCCGCAAGAAGCCGCCACGTCAACGGGTAACACGTCGTCCGATGCGGTGCTCGCGTTTGCGGGCGACGTCATGCTCGCGCGAAACGTAGCGGCGACGGTGAAACAGCACGGTGGCGACTATACATATCCGTTCCAGAACGTTGCCGCTTACGTGCAGTCCGCGGATATCGCGATGTGCAATCTCGAATGCCCCGTGACCAACCGCGGCGAACGCGTAGCAAAGAGCTACATGTTCCGCGCGGAACCCGAATCGCTCTCCGGGCTGACCTTTGCGGGATTCGGCATCGTCACGCTGGCAAACAATCACGTGCTCGATTTCGGCCCCATCGGTTTGCAGGACACGACCGACAACCTCGACAAAAGCCGCATTCAATATGTCGGGCTTTGCACGAACGACGCTCCGCAACAACCCGTCGTTCGCGAAGTTAAAGGCGTCAAGATCGGGTTCCTTGCCTATGCGGATCCGGACTATCCATTTGCGTATGCGAAAGAGTATCTGCCATTTCCGACACATCCGGCGAAAGGCGACCGCGAGACCATCCGTGCGGACATCGTGCGGCTGCGTCCCAACGTCGACGTCATAGTCGTGTCGATGCACTGGGGCATCGAGTATGTCCAGGAGGTCGATGCGCACCAACGGGAACTGGGCCGTCTCATGATCGACGCCGGCGCGGATATCGTGGCAGCGCACCATCCGCACGTCCAGCAGCCGCCGGAACGATACAGGCGCGGGTTGATCATCTACAGCATGGGTAATTTCGTATTCGACCAGCACCAGCGGCCACCCACCCGCGAAAGCCGTCTGTACCGCGTTTACGTCAACAAGAAGGGCTTCGTCCGCGCCGAGTATCTGCCGCTCGAAATCACCGACAAAGAGTGGCGGCCGACGCCTACCGCGTCCAAGTTCGTGCCCATTGGTGCTGGAAGTTCTTGAGCGTTTTTTGGAGTGCGGCGACCGTGACGCCGCTTTGCATTAACCAACGTATCCAAAGCGGCGTCACAGCCGCCGCACTCCACATTAAGAGTTACTCTAACTTCTAACTCGTAGTCCTAGTACTGCTATTGCAGCCATGAGCGCCGCCGCTGAAATCGCCGCGCCGATATAGACCCGCATCGGACGGAACGCGAAAACGACGCGATGCGTCCCCGGCGGCACTACGACCGCTTTGAATGCGTCGTTCGCGAGGCGGATCGGCGTCGCCTTTCCGTCGATGTAGGCCCGCCAGCCGGGATAGTATGCATCGACGAATACGAGCAGCCGGTTGCCGTCGCGGACATCCGTTTCGACTTCGGCCCGGTTCGCAGACCGGTACACGATACGCAGCCGTGCGCCCTCGTCGTTCGGGTCGCTCATCACGTAAGCCCGCTTGATCTGCACGCCTTTCGCCGGCGTCACAAACGCGTCCATCCGCTCATAATCCGGCAACGGGATCTCCGCGACGCGCGTCTGGCCCTGCGTCGCCGTCAGATGGACCTGGAAGCCTTGTGTGGTGCGTTTTCCTTCCGAATCGACAAATCGGCTGTCCAGCGTGGCTGGGCCTTGGCTGGCGTATTCGAGGAAAAGCGCCGCATGAACGCCGCCCGGTTCAAGGTGGAGCCGATTCGGCGGGTACGGCTGTGCCGACGTGGTCTCGAAGGGCGCTTCAACCGGCGTCGTCATTTCGGAAATGCTCGTGCGCGGCACGTTGGCCGTTTTCGGGATGGGCGCATCGGTCCCGACCGGCAGGAACGCCGTCGTCGCCACGGGATACAGCGCGTTCTTGGGCGGCAGCGGACCTTCGGCATACTGGCGTGCAAGCCAGAACGAGCGCTTCAGAAACAGATTGCCGCGCGCGTTTGTAACCGTCGTCTCGGCGTCCGTGACCAGCCGGTGGTATTGCTTGTCGCGCGGAGGTCCGCTAATGACGCAACGCACTGCGGCGATATTCAACGGGTCGTAGCCATTGACGATGCACGCCCGCTCGTACAAGCGGTGATTCGCAACCGGATCCGTCCCGCGTGAATTATCCTGCGGGAACGGGTGCATGCCGACGACGTGTTCGGCCCGACGGTTTGGCGGAGCGTCCATCAGAATCGGGACGTAGCGCAGGTTCCACGCGAGCGTCTCGGCGAACAACAGTATCGGCAGCGCCCATCGCACCGCCTCGCGTCGCGGCAACCAGCCACCTGCGGTCATCAGCAGCACCGCCGCGCCCGGCGCGAGGATCGCCCATACCGAAACGGCAACGTAGGGATGGGGATGCGTCCATTGCACCAATCCCGCCAGCACCGCCGCGCCGACGGCCACAATGACGAGACTGCGCGCGGCTTTCCATCGCAGCGAAGACCACGATTCCGTCACGGCATCCACGCCGAACCCTGCCAGGATCGCGAACGCAAGTAGCGCCACGTCGCACGCGCGCACGTGCGCCGAAATCGAGAACGGCGTGAACGCGGTGACTAGCGTGGCGATCGGAAACGGCGGACCGAAGCTGCAATCGATGAGCACGAGCAGCACCCCGACGAAGACCGCCACGTCGCGCCGCCGCGCGTGCATGAGCGACGCCATCGCCAGCAGCAACGCCGCCACGCCCGCGCCGCGAATCGTTTCGGCCTCGTATTTCATGCCGGGATACACGATCAATCGCTGCATAAGGCTCACCGGCGATTGGCCGAAGAGGCTTGCGTACAGATCGACCTCGCTGCCGCGTTGCCGCGCACTGAACCCCGCGAGTTCCGCTGCGGGTAACAGCAAGATCGTCGCGATCAGCACACCGAGGCCAAACACGACACATAACGCCAGCGCATCGGAAAACAA
>CAIYET010000725.1 GCA_903925285.1 Candidatus Hydrogenedentota bacterium
CTTCCGCCCCTCCTCCGTCCACGAATGAATCGTGACCGTATGCGTCAGTTCGATTTGTTCAACGAGGCGCAGGACGGTTTGCTTCGAGCATTGAAGCAATTCCGCCAATTGCGGCAACGAATGCTTTCGGCCCGTAAACAGGAGCAGTCCGTACAGCGCGAGGATCTTCTGCGCCGGGCTCGAATATGGGTCTCTTTTGGGCGGCATCACATTTCCTTTCTTACACGATTCGAATTCCATATTATGGAACAGGCGTGTGTTACACTTAAAATAACACGGAAAGGAGCGTGGCCAAATCATGAAGCAGTGCATTGCGTGCCGGTATGCTTTCGACAAGGGTGGCGAGCTTTACTGCCGAAACGGAGAGCGATACGTCCAGTTGTGCCGCCTCAAAGACGACGTTCAAGTCTTGTCGATGGTCCCTGGACAGTGTTCCGTGATCAACCGAGACGATAACTGCACCGTTTACCGACGGAAGCGATTGCTCAGTTTGCGCGGACTTCTGACGGCGTTACGTGGCCGTAAAGACATTGACCGTTAGTTGCGTACCCTCGTACTCTGCAATGTGAAAAAGGCAATTGGGCATTTTGAAGAGGTCGGAAAAGTGCGAAAAGAGGAATTAGAAGCCAAGCGCATTAAGCGTACGGCGTATCACGAGGCTGGTCACGCCGTTGTGGCGTACTTTCTGGCGGACGAGGCGGCGGATCTGAACACGACGATTGTCGATAGTGATGAGGAACGCCTCGACCATTGGGCCAATTGTCTCGCCGTGGCAAATCAACTTTCACGAAAATCACCACTTCCGAGCAGCAGACACGATCTCATTAAGGTTCGTGAGCCTTCCATGATTATTCTCATGGCCGGGCCAGAAGCCGAGGAACGAGCATTCGACTCTTACGAGCCAGGTCGGGCAATTCATGACTATCAATACGTCATGAGCCTTTCGTGCGGAATGCACGCCAACATGGACAGCGTGTCCGCGCATATTCAGTATTGCCGCACGATTGCGCAGACCTTTGTGAAAAAGGCGTGGCCTGACGTTGAGGCCGTAGCCGCCGCACTGCTTGAGAATAGGAGGTTGACGGATGCCCAAACGCGTTCAGCCGTGAAGCAAGTGCTGCGTGCACGGAACGAGTAGGAGTTGTGTTCTAGCGACCGTCATGGCACACTGAATTCGAACACATTAAATTGGCCGGGCTGGACGACGGAGGCGCACTTATGCCGAGGTGGGATGAACAACTTAACGAACGGAACCATAAAGTCGAGGGATTTCGCGAAGATCTCGTGACAAAGGCTTGGCAGAAGTTTCGTGACGAGTTGTACAAGAGCATTGGGTCAGAGCACACAGCAGATCAAGAAATCGCGGTGAGTGCAGCAACGGGGGTAGCTCTGGCTTATATGCGCGATCAGGTCGTTGCCCCACCATGGTTTGCACCGCAATTACGCGACAGCCGTGAATTGAGTAGAGCCCGAAATCGCTTCCGTGCGAGCTTGGGCAAGTTGAATGTTGGCGACGTTCTTCCTATGGAGCCTATACCTATTGGTCGCGTAATGATTGCGCAAGTTGTTGGGGGCATTGTGGGATTAAGTCTCTTCGGCGTATTCTTCTGGCCAGCCCCTCTTTCTATAGAAAACAGGTTCTTTCTTTCCTTTGTTTGCGGTTCACTCACAACGTCAGCCGCGCTGTTGTATGTGAATCAAAACTGGCGGTTGATTATTCATTTCTTGAAGTGGGCAGGGTTGGTGACCGGGGCCGCAGGACTGACGTTCTTCGTGTTTCGTTACTCAATGCTTGGTCCGCAGAAGGCTATAGTCAATTCACTCAAGACTCTCAAGACTCTCTTCCTAGGTACTGAAACTAGCATTGACTCTGATATCAAAGGGACCTTCTCGCGTATAGCCCGCAGAGTTGCCGGTCCGGGAAAGGCAATTGCGTCTGGATTATTGCTCTTCCTTCTGGTCCTTATTCTCGCGCGCCCGCGCTCAAAATTTGATGGGGATGATGGTGGACCGGCCAAGCGACAGTTTACTGAGGCCGCCACACGTTGGCTTGACCATGCTGTGATGATGGCCGTGAGTCTCGAAACGATTGAAGAATTGCAGAAGCAGGTGGAAACAGGTGTCGACAAAACTCTCGTTTCAGAAACAGCCATGAAGGAACTCATTGCTTCCATACGGAGGCTACGAGATGCCGATGACGTTCAAGCTTTTGAAGAGGCACGAGAGATGGTGATTGAGCGGCTTGAAACGTGCGGATATGTAGTTGGAAGTCGTGCGGATCACTATTTCCAGAGACTAAGTATGCAAGTTGTCGACATTTCATCAGCTGACTTGTCTCGAACAGTGTTCATCTGGGAAGAACGCTTGGAGCAATTCTTCGACAAATACGACCTAATCGCAGATGGACAACTCGCAGAAATACTCTCTGACCCGACTTTCCTGACAGATGGGACCGTACAGAAAGGACTCGTAAGAAGGTCATGAATATAAAACACTCGAAGATATCTATTGGCGTCGACTTCGGCACGGCCCATACGTATTTTGCGAAGGAAAACGGTGACGGAAAGGCTGTCCCTAGAGCGTGGGGTACGAATGATTTGGATCTGCACAACAAGATTCTTGAGACAGCCGTGCTTTATGAGCCGGATGGAGCGGTTCGGTGCATTGGGCGTGTTGCAGTCGCAGAGCATCTCGCGCGCGGAGAATCTGAAGGTTTGACCTTGCGATACTGGTTCAAACCGGAAATTGCTACGGACGCGAAAGCAAAGCAAGCGGCCTATGACTTTCTAGCGGGCGCTGTGCGGAATCAAGCCGCGCGGAATGATTCTCTTTTTCCAGATGGAGCAAAGCTCATAATTGGCGTTCCGGCAGAACGCAGCCCGAGATTCGAGGAAGCACTCCGATGGGTATTCGCAGAGTATGTTTCAAACCCCTCTCAAATTGAGTTTGTTTCCGAACCTATCGGGGCTTTAGTTAGCCTCCTCTGTGACGAGAAGATCGAACTGAATAGAATTCGGGAAGGGATTCTGGTTGTGGATTTTGGGGGCGGAACATGTGACTTCTTTCTAATCCGTGGGGCGGCGGTCAGGGATAGTTGGTGTGACTCAACTCTCGGCGGACGCTTGGTCGACGATGTGTTCTATAACATTGTTCTTGCGCGATATCCGGAACCTGATAAGATAAAGAATCTGTCGAAACGAAACAAAAAAACCCTGCAGCATCTGTGTTGTGAAAAAGAGAAGATTACATTCTCGAATCAGGTGCGTGAAAGAAGGTTGCAACCGCAGTTCTCAGAGGAGAGCACGACGTTTCACATAGGCGATTACTTGGAACGACTGGCCCTGCCCCGAACATTCAAGATTACTTACTCGGATTTTCTGGATGCAGCGGAGTCTTATACGCCGAGTGATGTAATGATGGAGTTTTTTATGCCGGACACGGAGTTTGGCAAGGACCTTCTGGAAATGTCGAGGGAACCAACTAATCTCATTGAGCGATTCCGCAAGGCCCTCTTGAAGTCTTCTCTGTTGCGCAAGGAAAATGTCAAACATGTTTATCTTGCCGGCGGCAGTAGTCCATTGCCCTTCGTTCAAGACGTTCTCAAAGAGGAACTGGGGGACGACATCAGTTTCTTCGCCTTGCCAACCGATCCATATGTTATTATTGCAAACGGACTAGCGTTGCTTCCTTACTTTCGCGAGAGATGTTCAAGCCTCTGCGATGAGCTAAACAAGAATAAGGATAGATTTATACATGAAACAACTCGCCCTGTAATAGAGTGGATTACCCCAAGACTTGAAAAGGCTTCGGGGATGATTGCGAAGATTGTCGCGACGGACGTTCTTGACCCGATTCTGGCACATGCCAAGAGTGAATATACGACAAAGGAAGAATTTGAGACGGCTTATAAGAATGCTCACATGCCTTCTG
The DNA here is from genome assembly GCA_903925285.1 of Candidatus Hydrogenedentota bacterium. Classification (GTDB taxonomy): domain Bacteria; phylum Hydrogenedentota; class Hydrogenedentia; order Hydrogenedentales; family SLHB01; genus DSVR01. The sequence goes on from CAIYET010000725.1 coordinate 3,931, forward strand.
CCTCGAAAGAGCAAGTGAATGAGGTAAATGAAGGACTCAAGGACGACACAAAAGAATTCTTGGACGGGAAGTTGTCCGAATGGATCAAGGAGGTATCTGCCGGCCGGAACATTATTGGAGAGATTGATTTTTGCCACGGGGACACTCTTCACAACAATATGGTTAGTCACGCCAGCGAACCTTTGCCCGATAGTATTGGAATGGCTCTTGGATCTGTTCTCGTCGGCACTCTTGGCGGAGCGGAGATCCTGGCAAAGCTAGGAATGGTTGTCTTGTTTGACCCTACGGGTACCGGCTTAGTTGTGGGCGGTATAATGAGCGTGGTTCTTGCCATGTTTACATGGCTTCCTGTCAGGAGACGTTGGGCCTTTAGGAGATTCGTCGAGAGCATGCAGGTGGCTGGTAAGCGTGACAAAGTGGTAAAAAGAATGGAACGGCAATTGCACAAAAAGCTATTCAAAGAGCAGAGGCGGACGATCTCAAAGCATGCAGTGGAAGGATTGCTGAGAGACAGCGCTGACAGAATAATCCATGAATTGAAAGACATCGGGGAAGCTTTGAACCGTACTCGATGAGTGCGGCCGTTGGCGGAAAAGACATGATTTCTTGCGTGAGTTCTTGCGTTCCACTTGTTTGGTATTCCTTTTGTCTTCTGCGGGAACCATCACTATGTCTCACATGATTCCGCCGTACATAGCCTCGGGTTGCCGGAGCCCCGGTGAACGGGAGGTGTTTGCGCGCTTGAGCACTGGGCGTTGGAAAGGGTCTCCACAAGCCACGCAATCGTTTCACCAAGGTCCCGCATGTTCTTTAGCCCTTCGTCATCATTGGCCGCTTCGCCTTTTTCGAGTCCGAAACCCATATTCCAATACGTGGAACCCGGCACAATCATGCGCGACATGAGGAACATGTGGTTGATGGAGTCGAGGACGGCCGTTGCTCCGCCCCGCCGCACGGCGACAACTGCCGCACCTATCTTGCGGCCCAACAAGCCGTCATTGGCAAACGACACGAATCCAACCCTGTCAATGAACGCCTTCATCTCGGGTGTCATGCCTGCAAAGTACGTAGGTGAGCCGAGAATGATGGCATCCGCCTCAATTATCTTCTGAAGCCATTCATTCAACGGGTCGCTGGTATTGGCGCAACGCTTGTTCTTTGCCTCTATGCATCGGGAGCAAGCCTTACAACCGCGTATCTCCGTGCCGCCAATTTGAATCAGTTCGGTTTCGACGCCGGCTTCTGCGATAGGTTCAAGAACCCTCTTAAGCAAGAGTTCTGTGTTGCCGCCTTTTCTTGGACTTCCGTTGAACGCGATAACCTTCATCTTCTTTTCCCTTCCTATTTCGTCACCTGAACGTCACTTCATGCAACTGGTCAGCTTGACTCTCGACTCAATAATCATCCATCAATCCATGTCGCCGCCAGCACAATTGGCACAGAATCCGCCGATGCCACATCCGGGACAAAGAACCGCTCCGCAACTGGCACATTTCACGGTCTCGTCTTCTTTGACTTCCGTTCCGCACATGTCGCACTGCATCCTGACCTCTTATCGCCGTTGCATCAAAACATGCCAGAAGCCACCGTTGTCGCCTTTCTCTTCAACCATCCTGGTGACTGTGAAATCGGAGACGAACAGGTTGCGGATATCTTCTCTCGTAAAGCACCGCCTATAAGCGCCATATGCGATGTGCCAGTTCCTGGTCGCACCTCGGAAGAATCGAAATCGGGGACTGAACACTGAAAGCACATAATACCCCTGCGGCTTCAGGACTCGGAGAATACTTGCCTTGTACCTCGGCCAGTCGGTCTTCCGTTGATGATGCAAGCAGCCATAATCCAGAACTGCATCGAAACACGCGTTCCGAAATGGCATGTCAAGAACGTCTGCAACGCGAAATGTGATTCCCTCAATGGCTTGTGCCTTGGCGAGACTCCGCGCACGCCGTAACGC
>CAIYET010000726.1 GCA_903925285.1 Candidatus Hydrogenedentota bacterium
CAAGTGAAGCCTTTCCAGCGAGCCATCGACAACAACCATAAACTCGAAACGCTCCTGACGCAGATGCGGGAACTCTCATGCCAGATTCTGGAAGCGACTACACAAGGAGTGCAGAAGCGTAAACGCAATAAATGAAGATACTTGGGCTTAAGTTAGTGCCATTCGTGTGATATACTGTAGTTTATGGCGTCCCTAATACGTGACATTCAGGCGTTTGTCGAGTATCTCGAAGTCGAGCGTGGTTTCTCGGCGCATACCGTTCGCGCGTATTTCCACGATCTCGCCCAGTTCTGCGACTTCGTGGCGAACGGCGTCGCGGCGTTTCAGCGCGCGCCCGAGGCGCTGCGGCCCGACCCGTCGTTGGATGCGTTGCGCAAAGCATCGCGCAACGAGGTCCGCGCATTCCTCGCGCATGTCCGCACCACCGGCGGCAGCGCACGCACCTCGGCCCGCAAACTCGCTTCGATCCGTTCCGCGTACAAGTTCTACATCCGCGAGAACATCCTCGAAGACAGTCCCGCGCACGCCGTCAAAGCGCCGAAACTGCCGCGCAACCTGCCCGATGTCCTCAGTATTCCGGAGGTTACCGCGCTCATCGAAGCTCCCGACTGTTCCGAGCCGTTGGGCATCCGCGACCGCGCGCTCCTCGAAACCCTCTATTCGAGCGGCATTCGCGCGGCGGAATGCGCCGGACTGCGCCTCGGTTCCATCGACCTCGAAAACGGCCTCATGACCGTTCTCGGCAAACGCCGCAAAGAACGCATCGCGCACCTCGGCTCATACGCGGTGAAGGCGATTTACAACTATCTGGGTGTACGTAGCGAACTCGGCGTGCCCGATCACGACCGCCTGTTCGTCAACGCGCGCGGCGGTCCGCTCACGACGCGCAGCATCCAACGCATCATCGAACGATACGCGCTCACGGCGTTGCCCAACCGGCGCGACGTTTCCCCACACACGTTCCGCCACACCTTCGCGACGCACATGCTCGACAGCGGTGCAGACCTCCGCGTCGTGCAAGAGATGCTGGGCCACAAAAGCCTCTCGAGTACCCAGATTTACACCCACGTCAGCATCGAACGCATCCGCGAAGTCTACCGCGTATCCCACCCGCACGCGTAGAAACGCACATGGGGCGGAATCGACGCTAACCTCATTTCGCACTACGCTTCCGCACTGTTCCTTAAGCGGTCGACGAGGCGGGAATGACGCGTGGCGACTTGGGTATTGCGGATGGCCATGCCGACGGCTTTGGGATCGCCGACGATGATCACGAGCTTTTTCCCGCGCGTGATGGCCGTGTAGAGCATGTTGCGCTGGAGCAGCAGGTAGTGTTGCGCCAGCAACACGAGCACGACGGCGGGATATTCGCTACCCTGTGATTTGTGGACCGTCATCGCGTACGCCGGGACGAGATCGTCGGTCTCGATGAGCGGGTAGATGACTGTACGGTCATCGAATCGGACCTCGAGTTCGGCTGCTTCGGCGTCGACCACCGTGATGACGCCCACGTCTCCGTTGTACACCTCCAACTCGTAATTGTTGCGGAGTTGGATGACCTTGTCGCCCTTTCGGAACGGCTTGTGCAGGATCGGTTCGCCGGCGGGGTTCAGCGCGGCTTGCAACGCTTCATTCAGTCGTGCGACGCCGCCGGCGCCGCGATGCATCGGCGCCAGGACCTGGATGTCGCGCATGGGGTCGAGACCGAACTTGTTGGGCATCCGCTCGGCCACCAGTTCGACGACGGTTTCGGCCGCCTTCGCGGGATCTTTGCGTTCGACGAAGAAAAAGTCGGTCGTATTGAACTCCGGATACTGTCCGCTATTGATGCGATGCGCGTTCGAGACGATCCCGCTCTGCGCGGCTTGGCGGAACACGGTTTTGAGCCAGATCGCCGGGATCACGCCGCTCGATATGATATCCATGAGAACCGTGCCTGCTCCGACGCTGGGCAACTGGTCCACATCGCCGACCAGGATGAGCCGCGCGTACGCGGGTATCGCTCTCAACAGGTGCTGCATAAGCACGAGATCGACCATCGAGCTTTCGTCGATGATTACGACATCTGCGGCGAGCGGGTTGTTCTCGTCGCGCGTGAAATGGCCTTCCTTCGGACTGAATTCGAGCAGACGGTGAATCGTGCGCGCGGGCGCGTCTGCCGCAGCCTCCATGCGCTTGGCGGCGCGTCCCGTCGGCGCGGCCATGGCGACCCGCAGTTCTTTCTTCTCGAAAATCGTCTTGAGCCCGCGGATCAGCGTCGTCTTGCCCGTGCCCGGTCCGCCCGTGACGACCATGGCCTTCATCGTGGCCGCAGTGCGAATCGCGTCGCGCTGGCCTTCGGAAAGCTCGATGGCTTCCGTGCGTTCGATCCACGCGATGGCCTTTTCGGCGTCGATCCGCACGGACTTTGCGGGCGTCCGGATCAATCGTTTCAGGAAACGGTCGCAGTCGGTTTCCGCGCGATACATCGGATGCAGATAGATCGCGTCGCGCTCGCGAACCACCGCCTGTTTTGCAACCAATGCCACGAGTGCGTTCGCAAGCAACTCGCGTTCGGCACTCAACAGTCCCGACGCTTGTTCGAGCAACTCGCTTTTCGGCATGAAGACGTGACCTTTGCCCACAGCTTGTTCGAGCGCGTAGACCAAGCCCGCTTCGAGGCGTTGCGGCGCGGTCGGCGCCATGCCCAGACGCGCGGCGATCACGTCGGCCCTCTTGAAGCCGATCCCCGCGATTTCGTCCGCGAGCCGGTACGGATTCTCGCGCAGGACCGTCGCCGCTGTATCGCCGTACTGTTTCTGAATGCGCACCGCCTGCGCGCCCGCGATGCCGTACTCCTGCAAAAACAGCATGACCGCCCGCGCGCCTTGTTGCGCATGCCACGCATCGACAATCTGCTTCGCACGGTTGCGTCCGATGCCCGGCACGCGCTGCAAACGTCCCGGATCTTCTTCGATCACGCGCAGCGTGTCGAGTCCGAACGCCTCGACGAGCCGCTTCGCATAGCGCGCGCCGATGCCTTTGATCAGGCCGGAACCGATGTATTTCTCGACGGCGTCGAGGCTCGTCGGCGCGAGGACATCGTACTTGTCGGCGCGAAACTCGCTGCCGTACTTCGGATTCTCGACCCAGTGGCCCGACAACCGTACCGTCGCGCCCGGCGTCAACGCCATCGCGTGCCCGACGAACGGGACCAATTCGGGCCGCTCGCCCACGCGCAGCCGACCCACGACGAAACCCGACTCCGCGTTTTCGTATACGATCCGTTCGACCACGCCCTCGATGCTATCGAGACTGCTGTCATCGGAGATCGGAATCAGGGTATCCATGGGCCGTCGCGTCTAGCCTCCGATGGGTGTGCTGTCGAAGCGTCGCACGACAATCTCGTCCGTTGCGGCACGCGGACTCTGCGTGGCCAGGAACAGCGCGGCGTGCGCGATGTCCTCCGGCTGGAGCCAGTTCGACTTGTCGCGGTCCGGCATGTTTTCTCGCGCGAGTTGCGTGTCGACGCCGCCGGGACAGATCGCGTGGACGCCGATGCCGTGCGGGCGCAGTTCGAGCGCAAGGACTTTCGTAAGGCCGTTCAGTCCGTACTTCGACGCGCAATATGCGCTTTGGTCCGCGATGGGCTTGAGTCCGGCGACGCTCGAAACATTGATGATGCGCCCGCTCTTGCGCGCCATCATCGACGGCAGCACGGCCTGAATACACAGAAACGGCCCAGTCAGATTGACATCGAGCGTGCGCCGCCACATCCCCGCGTCCGTTTGCGTGAATGGTTTGAAGCAGGCGTAGCCCGCGTTGTTTACGAGAATGTCTATCGGCCCCAAGTCGCGCTCGACCGTTTGCACGGCATCGCGCACGGCAGACTCATCCGCGACATCGCACACGAGCGTCACCGCGCGCCGGCCCAACGCACGCACCGCGTCCGCCGTTTCCTCGATCTCCGTCGAGGTCCGCGCCAGCGCCGCGATATCGCAACCTTCCCGCGCGAACGCCAGCGCGATTCCCCGTCCAATTCCGCGCCCAGCGCCCGTAATCAACGCCACCTTGCCCGGCAACAACACGTGCTGGTTCCTTCCTTGCATGTCACTCATGAAATCCACCGACAGCCCGCGTTGTAAACGGCGCGCACTTCGCTATCGGCGGTCAGGATCACCGTTCGCTCTTTTCTGAATCCGCTGCCGGTCAAGGGCCCAATGGTCTGGCCGTAGCTTATGATCATGTGGACAACGTAGACGTTGTCGAACTGGTCTGTCTCATTTATGAACTGTTCTTGAAACTCGATGTCGGCCCGGTAATACAGAGAAGCGCTGGCTAATGGGAACAAGATCCGCGTCAAAAGCGGATAGGTTCGTCGTGCCTCATTGATCTGTTGTGACCAGCTATCGAGGAGATCGCTCATGCTGGAGTAGGTGCTCTTTCCCTCGAGATCCGCCCCTTTCTCGACCGAATAGAGGTGCAGTACGTCTTCGCTCGTCGGGCAGACATGCTCGGCAACATCGATTAACGCGGCCTCTTCCGGGGTGCTGTATTCCCTCTGAATATCGATCTTGTACCGCGAGTCCGAACAGCCCGCCAACAGCGGCAACGTTGCGAGTACAATAAATGGCAGATTCCGCAATTTCATGTGCTCAACCCTTCCTATTGTCTCTTGCAAGAGACGCGAGCAGTCACACAATGCCTGTTACCGCGCTTCTTCGATCCAGTGGCGCGCGTGTGCGACTTCTTCATCCGGAACCACTGGCCTCGTCAGGCGCACAAGGTCCGCCATGCTGCACGCTTCGGGACCGCCGGGGAACGCCGCTGCCGCCGACACGGCACGCCGCAGGATGGGGTCTTGGCGCAGGGCGGACGGGTCCTCGCCGGCCTCGCGCAGACAGATAGTTACGTCCGCCACCGAAATCTTGTCGATCGAGCGCGAGGGCTGGAACGTGGGCGGTTTCGAGGCGGACTGCACGAGGAGCCGCGCCTCCTCGAAAAGACGGAACGTTTCGTTCAGCAGCCGTGTGGGCACGTTCCATTGCCGCGCGTAATCCTCGGCGGACAGACCCGGCAGGCCCGCGTCGAACCGGCGGCACACATCGAGCGCCGCCAAGAGTCCGAGTTGTTCTTTGTACGCGTAGTTCGCGCCCACGACGAGCCGCTCCATCGCGAACGTCGTCTCGTTTTGATAGGCAAAGGTCAATTCCGCGCCGAGCAACAGTATCAGCCAACTGAAATACACCCACATCAACAACACCGGTACTTGCGCGAAGGTCGAATAGACGATGTTGTAGCGCGGCAGGCCGAACTGGAACCGAACGTACGCCCATGACAGCAGACACCACAGCGTCCCCGCGAAAATCCCCGCGAACAGCGCGTAGCGGAATTTCACTCGAGTATTCGGGATGAAGAAATACATAAGCGTGAGCACGAAATAACTCAGGATATATTGGATGCCGCGAATACCGAACGCGAACGAGCCTAGTTCGCGGCTAACTGCGGTACTTTCGAGCGCCGCGGTGACGCTGAGCACCGCCGCAACCATGAATGGCAGCAGCAGCAAGATCATGACGTAGTCGCTGATCATCCGGTACCACGACCGGAACCATCGCAGGCCCCATATTCGGTTGAACGACGCCTCGATGTTCATCATCAGTCCGAATACGGTACACAGGACGAATACAACACCCGCTAGCGTCAACGTGCGCGGATTCGAACTCCGCTCGGCGTATTGCATGATCATCTTGACCGGATTCGTCAGTTGCTGGCCGTCCGGCGCGACCCCGCCCGGCTGCTCGAATCCGCCGAACATCAACGAGATCAGCGTCTCCCATAAATCGCGGTTGCGCTCGGCGTTGGCGGACAGCGGCATCGTGTGAGTCGCCGATACCGGGGGCGCGAGCAGATCGCCGATGGCTTCGCCGACATTGAAGGTCTGAATCACGAAGAACATGATGGCGAGAAACGGCACGATGGACAGAATCGTCGCGAAGGTCAGCGCCGACGCGCGCAAGAGAAGGTCGTCGCGCACAAGGCCCTGCACGAGCAACACCGCCACACGGATATGCTTGATGATGAACCCATGCGGGACCTCTTCGCCGGGCCGGCCGATACGCCATGCGTCATGCATGACAAACCGCCGACCCCGGCTTAACGCCTCGCCGAATCGTCTCAAAAATTCGCGCATACCGCTATACTACATTGCAAATAGCGTTCGAGGCAACCATGGACGGAAAAGGATGAAGGATGAAGGATGAAAAAGGACACAGCCTTGTTCCATCCGTAAAAACCTGGGGCGCGCACCAGAGATTCCATCCTTCATCCTTCATCCTTCATCTTGTATCGGGTTTCTGAAAGCGATAGTTCCGCTTCGGGCCTTTATTATTGTCGTCAAGTTTCTTGGGGATTTCGAGGTTGAGTTTTGGCGGTTCGTCCGCTTTTGTTTCTAGCGCCTCTTTCGGGATCGCGATGGGTGCGCGCGAATGTTTCGGCGGCATGCCTTTCATGCCAGGCTCGGATTGCGGGGTTGCGTCCTGTTCGACGGGTTGCGCGGGCACGGGTTCAACGGACGGCGATTCGGGTTTCGGCGAGTCCGCTTCGCCAGCGGTCTCGCCCGGAATCACAAGGCGTTGCGCGCGAAACTGGCCGGGGCCGAGTATGGCGTACATGCTCGGCCCTTGGTCGTCGTCCGCCGTAAACGTGCGCGATTCGGCATCGAGCGATTGCGCGGGCAGGCGAACCCAGTTGCGTTGCGTATCGCACGCGTACAGCGCAAGCGACGGCAGATTCTCGCGCGCGCAGAGCACCGCCGCGACGGGGATTTCGAGCCGCACGTGAAGCGGCGACACCTTCGGGGCCTTTTCGATTTCCATATACAGCGTGAACGGCACGAGACTCTCCGGCGGCGCGGACGCCGGTTCCGTAAGCGCATTCAGCCGCGCCTCGATCGGCGACGCTGCCGTCAGCAAGACGAGGCCCGCCATCCCCTTCGGACGCAGGTAGAGCGTACGTCCGCGGGCACTCGATGCGTGCCGCTGGACGTCCTCCATTGCGAAGCGCGTCACTTTGAAGCGCCGCTCGGTCATCAAATCGAGTTGGTCGGCGAAATGCGGCGACTTCGGGTCCTCGGAACTCCCGAACGGCGTCATCGACACGGCCGCCGGTTTCTCGCCGAACGACACGACCATCGCAAATCCATAGCCGTATGCGACGCGCCATTTGCGCGCGTCGAAGATCGAATCGGACGCGACGAAGATCGGTTCGCCGCTGGTCGCGCCCGCGAGTCCCGTTTCGCGCGCGCCGCGCGTCACGCTGTGCACATCGCCCCACGGTACGGACACGGACTGGAATTCGTTGCGCATCATGCGCGCGGCCTCGACGGCGGCCTCCATCGCGGCGTCCTGGAATTCCGCGCTGTTCTCCTGAGCCGCCGCCATCAACGTGTCGTCCGTCTGGTACGGCGTGCGCGCATCCGTGCCGCCGAGGCGCGGGGCCTGGCCTCGCAACGCGCTCCACCACGCGTGGAAAAACGTCATGCCCGGACTCGACGCGTCCGCAAGCCCGTTCCACGACCGCAGTACATCGAGCCCCGCCGAAAGGTCCGGATGCGCGTTGGCTACGAAATCCGCGCGTTGTTCCGCAAGTTGGAGCAACCGCTGCACGACGCCCGGCGCGCCCGGCACGACCACGTCGTACAGCATCGCCTGACAATCGCGAAACGAGCGCTTGCCCATCGAGAGCAGTCGCCGGACACGTTGCGCCCGAAGCGTGTCGCGGTCGCGCGAGAACCATCCGGGCAATGTCGCCGGGTCCAGCCCAGTGCCGTCCGTAACGGCCCACGGCGGCGTGCCGCAGGCTTGCAGATACCCGGAGGCCGGATTCGCAAGCGAGGGCAACGCACCGGCGGGGATGATGCCGCGCCACATGAACAGAGGATTGTCGCCGAGGACCGGCGTGGTCCAGTCGATGACTGTCGGCTCACGCTGGTTCGACATCGGCGTCGGGTCCGGTGGCGCGAGATTAGGCATGCCGGGTTCGGGTTCTTTCGGCGGCGGCGGCGGTTGCACCGGTGGCCCGTCCGCAACGGCTTTGTCGCCCATCTTTGCGTTGTAAAGATAGAAAATATTGCCCGCGCGGTCCGCGTAGACAACGTGGAAACACGGCAACTGCTGCATAGCCAATGCGGACTGAAACGCTCCGAGATCCTTCGCGCGCGCCATTTCCATCAACTGTGCCAAGCCGCCGAAATCCTCGTAGCCGCCGACGAGATACCCGCATAGCCGTCCCTTGGCCATGTCGACAATCGGCCCGTGATCGCCAGTCATGCACGAGACGCTGCGCTGGTCCGCGCCGTGTGGCGTATGCACGTAATACGGACGCTCGCTGGCCAGCATCATCTCTTGCAGCACGTGGTCTTTATCTGGCAGCGGCGGCAGGTTGACGGCTTTCGGATCGCGCTTTCTTTCGGCGAACGGATCGAGGTACACGTCCGCGAAATCCGGCTGGTTCGGAGTCAGCGCCCAGCCCAGAACCTCGTTGTGCCCCTGCACGATGACCGGCAATCCGAACAGCGTCGCGCCGGCAATATTGATTTCGGGACAGACCAAGTGCGCCTCATACCAGCGAAACGGGCTGTCGTAATACGCGTGTGGGTTGATGGCCAGAATCGCCTCGCCCGATTCCGTCTTCGCAGGCGCCACGGCCCACGCGTTGCCCGAAGTCGACGGCGCCTCGCGATGATACGTATCGGCCAAATCGAACGGCGCAAAACTCATCAGGTAACAGTGCAACAACGCGAGCGGATCTTCCGGGCGCACGCCGTCGCCCCACGTCGGCGTGCGATCGGGGTGTTCGACGATCCACGCATTTACGCCCATCGCGAACCCTTCGCACAAATCGACGGTCAACGGATCGAGCGACGCGGACGCCTTGCGCGCCAATTCCGCATGCCCCATCTTCAGCGCGAACTCGTCCGACTGCGCCAGCGGCTCGCCCAACACCTCCGCCGCGCGCCCGTTCGCGACGCGATACGCCATCAACATCGCTTCGATATGGTCTTCCGCCTGAGCATACCCGAACGCGAACGCCATCGCACGGGGATTGTCCGCATACACATGCGGCACGCCCCACTCGTCCCGATACACCGACGCCTGCGCCCACAATGAAGCGCTCTCGCCGCCATCCTGCGCAAACGCAAACCCCGCGACAAGCGCAAGCGCCGCACACAACAGACACGTCCGTAAGATTTCTCTCGCCAACACGCGCAACACTCCAATACGCGCCCCGATCGGGGCGCTCCAATTTCTGGACTATTGTACGCAAGCAAGACGATCCATGCGAGTCTTCTTGGCAACGCCCATTGACGCCCCGGTACCGAAACAAACCGGAGGCTATTTGACAGTTGGAGCGCACAGTGTCACAATTCGGATGTGGACATGCGGAAACCGGGTTGTGTGCATTGGCGGCCCAGGAAGGATAACGATGGCTTCTTTTCGCTTTCAGGCGATTATCGAGGTAGATGAGGATGGGCTTTATGTGGCGGATGTGCCTGCTTTGCAGGGCTGCCACACACAGGGCAGGACCTTCGAAGAGGCCATCGACAATGTCCGCGAGGCCATCGCCATGTGCGTACGCGAAATGCTGGAAGATGGCCGGGAGATCGAGTCGCACTATCCCGAAGTCGTAGGCATCAAAATGCTTGAAATTGCCGTGTGAGGCGATCGATGGGACACGATCTACCCATGGTTACCGCCAAGGAGATGGCGGCCATCCTCGAACGGCTCGGATTCCAGGTTCGTCCTTTGGGCGGGACCGGTCATCGCCGTTACGTGCATCCCGACGGACGCCGGACAATGATACCTTTTCATGCCGGACAAGATATCGGACGCGGCCTTCTTCGCAAGATTCTCAGAGACGTCGAACTGGCGCCTGAAGAATTCAAACAGTTGCTTTGACACTATCGTCTTTTTGATTCGCCGTCCAAGCCGCCCTATAATACGTCCTGTAGTTTCGCATTGGATTTCAAACTCCGGGGAACGTTTACAAGAGGAGCAGGTGTTTTATGTTCACGATCCAGAAGGCAGAGGTTCTAGCGGACAAGGTCAAGGCATTCGTGGTCGAGGCGCCGCATATCGCGCGAACTGCGAAGCCGGGAAATTTCGTGCTGGTGCGCGGCGACGAAAAGGGCGAACGCATTCCGCTGACCATCGCGGACAGCGACGCGGCGGCGGGCACGATCACGCTGGTCCTTCAGGAAGTGGGCCAAGGCACGCTCAAACTTGGCGCATTCAAGGAAGGCGAAACGTTTATCGACGTCGTGGGACCGTTGGGCAAGAACCGCGAGTTCCATGCACCCGGACACACCGTTTGCTGCGTGTCGGGCGGGCTGGGCGTCGCGCCGATGTATCCGCAGACGAAGGCCCACAAGGAAGCGGGCAACCGCGTCATTTCGATCGTCGGCGCACGCAACACATCGCTGTTCTTCTGGCAGGACCGCATCGCCAATGTGAGCGACGAGACCTATTATATAACCGACGACGGGTCGTCGGGCCGAAAAGGGTACGCGACGCAAATTCTCGAAGAGTTGATCCAGAAGGGCGAGAAGTTCGACGAAGTCATCGCGATCGGCCCCGTGCCGCATATGAAGGCCGTGGTCAATTGCTGCAAGAAATACAATCTGCCCGTCGTAGTCAGCCTCAATCCTATTATGGTTGACGGCACGGGCATGTGCGGCGGCTGCCGCGTTTCGGTCGGCGGCAAGACGCTGTATGCCTGTGTGGACGGCCCCGAGTTCGACGGCGCTGCGGTAGACTTCGACGAACTGATGGCACGCCAGGGCGCGTATCGCGCGCTCGAAAAAAAGGCCGTCGAGGAACCCACCTCGGCAGTCGAACCGGATCACGTCTGCAAACTGGACGACGTTCGCAAGCAAGAGTCCGCCGAGGAGAGAATAGCCCGTCTCCGTTCGAGTTTCGACGAAGTGAACGAGGGCTACACGGAAGAACGCGCCGTGGCCGAAGCCATGCGCTGCCTGATGTGCAAACGTCCCTCGTGCATGAAAGGCTGCCCGGTCGAGGTGGACATCCCCGGCTTCATCAAAGCGATCCAGGAGCTCGATTTCGCAAAGTCCGCATCGATCTTGAAGGACAAGAACAACCTGCCCGCAATCTGCGGACGCGTCTGCCCGCAGGAAAACCAGTGCGAAAAGACATGCGTCCTCGCGCGTAAAGAGACATCGGTTACCATTGGACGGCTCGAACGCTTCGCGTCGGATTGGGAAGCGCTCCATGCGCCGGTCCTGCCGGACATCGCCCCGCCGAACCATCGCAAAGTGGCCGTGGCCGGTTGCGGACCGGGCGGACTTACCTGCGCGGGCGACTTGGCGCGCATGGGCTACGACGTGACGATCTTCGAGGCATTTCACGACACGGGCGGCGTGCTTCGCTACGGTATCCCCGAATTCCGCCTGCCAAAGACCATCGTCAGTCGCGAAGTCAATTACGTCAAAAGCCTCGGCGTCAAGATCGAACTCGATATGATCATAGGCAAGGCCTTCACGGTCGCCGAACTATTCGAGTCGGGTTACGAAGCCGTCTTCATCGCCGTCGGCGCCGGCGCGCCCATGTTCCTGAATATCCCCGGCGAGAACCTCATCGGCGTGCTCAGCGCGAACGAACTGCTGACGCGCGTCAACCTCATGAAAGCCTACCTCCCCGATTACGACACGCCCGTCATGGTCGGCCAGAACGTCGCCGTAATCGGCGCGGGCAACGTCGCCATGGACGCGGCACGCACCTCATTGCGCCTCGGTGCAAAACAAGTGACCATCGTCTACCGCCGTTCCGACAAAGAAATCCCCGCCCGCGCCGAAGAGGTCGAAAACGCGCGGGAAGAAGGCATCGTTTTCCGGCTGCTGACCGCCCCGACGCGCATCGTCGGCGACGACAAAAACCACGTGTGCGGCATGGAATGCATCCAGATGGAATTGGGCGAACCCGATGCATCCGGACGCCGCCGTCCCGTGCCGATACCCGGTTCCGAATTCATCCTCGAATGCGACACGGCGATCCCCGCGCTCGGCACGGTGGCCAATCCGCTCCTGACCGCCAACACGAAAGGCCTCGATCTGAACAAATGGGGCAATATCGTGGTTGACCCGGAAACCTGTGCGACGAACCTGCCCGGCGTGTATGCCGGTGGCGATATCGTGACCGGCTCGGCAACCGTGATCGAAGCCATGGGCGCGGGCAAACGGGCCTCTAAGTCCATTCACGCCTATCTCAGCGCGAAAGAACCCGTCGCGGCGAAATAGTGGAAACAAGGCTGTAGACTGTAGGAAGTGCGAGGTACGATACTTCATCCTTTGCGCACGAACTCCTCTAAGATATAGCCCACGGCACGGCGGGGTTCAGAGCAACTGCACAACCAGCAACACGGCTTTCGTGATGACTTCCGTGATGTTGTAAACGCAGATACAGAATTCGCACTTCTGAGATCACAATCTGTGATCTCAAACAACCCAGGCCGAGCACGCGGATCTTGCGAATCCCGTTCTGCTTTCCTTGACAATGCCAGCACCTCAGGAATAGGCTGACCACAAGCCGCAGGGAAATACGAAACCGGCAGATGATAGACCTGCTATACCTCAAATAAAACGCATAGTTGAACGAGTGGCTACGACCGGCCGCGGACACCCGATAAATTCGACGATTGTCCATCCGGCTAAATGCAGTTTTGCTATGATGGATAACCCGCGCTAAACCATTTAAGCATTGTGAACAAGGAGTGTCGGCCATGACAACAGCGCACATCACGCGAAACGGACGGATTGCAGTCCCGAAAGACGTTCTCGATAACCTGCACGCCCGGGCAGGCGACACCGTCGACGTCGAGACGCAACCCGATGGTTCCATCAGGATTTATCCGAAGACCTTGAGTGTTTCCAACGTGGCCGGAATGCTCAAGACCAAAGTCAAATCAACCATTGAAGAGATGGACGAAGCGGTTGCCGAAACGTTCAAGACGGGCAGACTGTGAACGCGCTGGATACAAACGTTCTCGTGCGTCTGATCACCGACGACGATCCGGTAATGCGGGACAAGGCAGTCCAACTGGTCGCAGCCACCGAACGGAATGGCGACGTGTTGCTTATGCCCATCCCTGTTGAACAATGCTCCCGGGCGGCTTGTGTTTACGAAACAAGCGCAGGCGGAGATCAAGAATGACCGAGAATGAGATAGCGACTCAGCCCGTCTCAACCGCCCTCGTTTCAACGGAGCGCATTGAACAACACATCCTCCTGATTCGAGGCCATCGCGTCATGCTCGACTCGGACTTGGCCGCACTCTACGGAGTTGCCACAAAACGATTCAACGAACAGGTCAAACGCAACATCGAACGATTTCCACTCGACTTCATGTTCCAACTGACTCGCGAAGAGAAGTTGGAGGTAGTCGCAAATTGCGACCACCTCAACCGGCTCAAGTTCTCGCATTCATTACCCTATGCCTTCACGGAACACGGCGCGATCATGGCGGCAAACGTTCTGAATTCCACGCTGGCAGTCCAGACCAGCGTCCTCGTCGTTCGCGCGTTCGTCCGCCTGCGTCAGATTCTGGTCGATCACGCCGAACTCTCAAAACGCCTCGATACCCTCGAACAAAAATACGACGCCCAATTCAAGAACGTCTTCGACGCCATCCGCGCCCTCATGGCGTCACCCGAACCCAAGCGCCGATCCATCGGGTTCCGAAAAGACGAATGAAACGCCCATCGCCCAAACCCACCAACTACCGCTCCTTTCTCAAATCCAAGACCTCAAATCGTCCTTTACGTCCATACAATCCATGTCCGTCTTCCCACCCTTCCCACCTTCATGCACTTCATCTCAATGCAGTTCCGCGTCACTGAGCCCCAGAATCCCCCTATCGGCTGGGCAGGCGGCTGAACAAGACGTTCCCGATGTTCGCCATGTGGCTGATACCCTCGCCCCCTTCGTTTCGTGCCAGGCCATCAAATGACCGTCAAATAAGAATTGTCAACG
>CAIYET010000727.1 GCA_903925285.1 Candidatus Hydrogenedentota bacterium
AAGACAGCGTAGCGTTGGAGGGCGAGCCTGGATCGACGTTCACGATCTTCTCCGTCGAACTCGAAGACGCGGGAACATATACCTGCACGGCACTCAGCGACGAGGGCGACGTATATACGGCGAGCTACGACTTGGACGTGGCGCAACAAGACCTGGCCGGTCCGGGCTTGCCAGTGCTGGGCCTATTGAGCGTGCTTGTGGCGCTACATGGCGCCTATCGTTTGCGAAGATCGTAGATGGTTATAGCTTGACAATACAACACTAATTCGTGTGATATGGGGCCACGTGACGGAACTTTCGTTCGCGGCAGCACGGGGTTTTCGCAGGAGAGAAGAGATGATGAAAAACACATTGAAGTGTGTGGGTTGCTTTGCCCTGGTATTGTTGACCGTGTCGGCGACGACAGCAGCCGACACCGTCTCGTATCGATTCGAGCGCATGTGGCCGACGTTAAGACAGGCATGGTATTTCAACAGTCCCTACGGGGTTGCCGTCGACGCCAGAGGGACGGTTTATGTGGCGGACGGATTCTACCATCAGATCCAGAAATTCTCCGCCCATGGACGTTTCATTACAAAGTGGGGCACCGAAGGCACTGGACCGGGTCAGTTTGGCGTTCCGGCCGATGTCGCCGTCGATAATAACGGCAATGTGATTGTTGTGGATAGTGTAAACCAACGGGTACTCCTTTTTACGAGTGCCGGCGTGTTTGTTCGTGAGTGGGGCCAGGGGATTCTGATGCATCCGCAAGGGGTGTCCATCGATTCGTTTTCCAACGTCTATGTGGCCGATACGGATAATCACCGCATCCAGGTGTTTGACATGGAGGGCACGCCGCTCCGCTTCTGGGGTACACGTGGTCCAGGGAATGGCCAGTTGGATACCCCTGCGGGCGTTGCGGTGGATTTAACGGGAAGAGTCTGGGTAGCCGATGCAGGCAATCACCGGATCCAGGTGTTCTCATCGGGGGGTGATTTTCTGGCTGCGTGGGGCACGGAAGGAGACGGTCCCGGTCAATTCCGTTCACCTGTTGGCGTCGCCGTGGATGCACAAGGGTGCGTATACGTCGCGGATGCCACGCAATGCCGCGTACAGCGTTTTGACGCTACAGGCGCACTCGTGGGTTCTTGGGGGCGCACAGGGGACGGACGGGGTGAATTCGCAAGACCCGATGGTATCGCCGTGGCGCCGGGAGGCCATGTTTTTGTAACGGACCGCAACGCTCATGATTTCGTTCATGTTTTCACGCCGGACGGAGTCAATGTAGCCTCCTGGGGAAGCCAGCAGTCGGGTAGCAACGAGTACAACAATCCGACCGCGCTTGCCAAGGACGCAGAGGGCCGCATCTACGTGTGTGATTTTGGCAATTCGCGTATCCAGCGTCTCACCGGCGAAGGGCGCTTCGATTCTTTCTGGGGACCTCTTCGAGGCGATCCGGGCGCCTGCGCGAGACCTTACGATATGGCCATTGCTCAAGACTATGTGTATGTTTCCGACTTGGCGGATCAACGCATTCGCCGTTATTCCCTGGGGGGGATTTTCCAACTTGAATGGGGTGGGCCCGGGATGGGAAATGGCGAATTCATGTACTATGTGAGCCTGTGCGTGGATGACCTTGGAAACGTCTATGCTTCCGACACCTTGGGACAGCGCATTCAGAAATTTACTCCAGACGGTGTTTTTGTTGCCTCGTTCGGCGATGAAGGCGCTGGTCCGGGGCAGTTCGAATATCCCACCGGACTGGCTTACGCTCCGGGCGCCGTCGTAGGGTCGGGCAACTTGTATGTGGCGGACTCTCAAAACAATCGAGTACAGAAGTTGACGACGGACGGTGTTTTCGCAATCAAATGGGGAACCGAAGGGACCGGCGCGGGCCAGTTCTCGAATCCTTCGAGCGTGGAGGTAGGGTTGAACGGGGAGGTGTTTGTGGCCGACTCGGACAACCATCGGATCCAGCGATTCACTTCCGATGGCGTTTTCGTAACCATGTGGGGCGATTATGGCCACAATCCGGGCCAGATGCAGGACCCGACGGATGTCTTGGCTTTGCCCAACGACCGGGTGCTCGTTGCAGACTATTTGAACAACCGATTGCAGCGCTTCAGCGCGATTACGCAGGCCGAAAACGTCAAGGCGATTATCGTGGCGGGTGGCGGTCCGTTTCCGGGCAACCAGTTGTGGGACACGACGGAACTCTGCGCGAACTTCGCCTATCGTGCGCTGACTTACCAGGGCTACGACAAGTCCATGATTTATTACCTGTCGTCGGACATTGCGTTGGACCTCGATTCCAACGGCAAGGCCGACGACGTTAACGCGATCGTCACCAAGGCCAATCTACAGATAGCGCTGACGCAATGGGCGGCAGGCGCGGACAGTGTGGTCGTCTATTTGATCGATCACGGCGGCGTTGGAACGTTCCGGCTCAGCGAGGCGGAAACGCTCGACGCCACGGATTTCGCCGCGATGCTGAGCGACGCGCAGCATGTCGTGACCGGACGAGTTGTCGTGGTGGTAGACGCCTGTCATTCGGGGTCGTTGATTGAAGCGCTTGCCAAGACCTCCGACGCCAATCGCGTGGTCGTCGCCAGTACGCCGTCCGATCAGCCGGCCTATTTCCTGGGACTCGGCAGCGTGTCCTTTTCAAGCTTCTTCTGGAGCGAAATCTTCAACGGTGAAAGCATAGGCAGTGCGTTCTCGGTCGCGAAGGACAGCCTGCACCTTACCGTGCCCCGGCAGGTTCCGATGCTTGACGCCGACGGCGACGGCCAAGCCAATGGAAGCGGCGATGTAACAGTAGCGGAAAGCATGTTTCTCGGCGGCGCCAACTTGGCGTCGACGAAGCCCGTCATCGGCGACATTGCGACGGAAGTCATCAACGGAACATCTACTGCGACATTGACCGCTACGTTAGTGACGCCCTCGGACGATATCGAAACGGTTTGGGCGGTGATCCGAGCGCCTGGCGACACTGGCGCACAGACCTCCGGCCAACCGGTGATGGATATGCCGAGTGCCGTTCTTTGGCCTACGGATGCGCCGAATACATATGAAGGCCGATACCAAGGGTTCACAACGCCAGGCGCTTATCAGGTGGCCGTGTATGCACAGGACAGGTCGCTTAACGTATCTGTTCCGAAGGTTATCTCCGTATCCGTGGACAGCCCGTTGCGGCGCCGAGCGGTGATCGTTGCGGGGCTTGAAACGTCCGATGCAACGGCCGAGTTGATAGATCAGAATATGAATCTGGTCTACGAAACGTTACGATTTCAGGGGTATACCGACGACGACATTCAATACCTGAGTCCTCGGTCGGTCTCCGCGGGATGGGATGCCCCGCCGACGACAACCGGTCTAAGAGATGTGCTGACCGTATGGGCCGCAGAAAATACGCAGGATCTCGTTTTGTACATGATAGGCGCGGGCGGCGCGGGCCACTTCGATATGGGCGGGCGCGAGATCCTCTTCGCGGGCGTGCTGAAGGTCTGGCTCGACGGCCTGCAGGCGACACTGCCGGGGCCGGTCACCGTTGTGTACGACGCGTGCGCGTCGGGCAGTTTCCTACCGCTAATCGTTCCCGAAGAAGGTAGGAAGCGGATTGTCATTTCGAGCACTCAAGCGGATGCGTCGGCGACATTTTCCATTCAAGGCGGGTTGTCGTTTTCACAGTTCTTCTGGCGCCAGGTGTTGAACGGCGCGAACGTCCGCAGTGCATTCCAATACGCCGCCAACGCAATACGTTTTGGCAAGAACGCACGCAAACCCCAATTGGACGACAACGGCGACGGCGTATACGATACCCGTAGCGACGGCGCGCTGGCCATGTCGTATACCATCGGCGTGGGTGTGTTGCTGGCGGGCGACGAACCCATAATAGGCACGATTTGCGATGCGCAAGAACTCAACGGCGGAGACAAAACGTCCAAAGATCCTACTGCGCCGCATCGTGTGGTAAAAGACGGGCCGCAAACTTCCGCTTCCATTTGGGTGTCCGATGTCACCAGCACAGGCGCGTTACAGTCCGTTTGGGCTGTCATCACCCCGCCTGGTTATGACTCGCACCAATGCGGCGCGAGTAGCGCACAGGAAAATATCCTGTCCTTGCAACCATCGGGAGGCAACCGGTATGAAGGCGCCTACAACGGGTTCACCGAACGCGGCATCTACCAGATTTTGGCCTACGCGATGGACACGGAAGGCAACGTGTCGCTGCCCATGGAATCGGTCGTCCGCCAGGAAGACGCCTACGTTACTCCCGATGCTTACGAACCAGACGACACCTTCGACCAGGCCTCGTGGATCGGATACGGCGGCGCAAATCAGGAACACAACTTTAGCAAGTCGGGTGATGTCGATTGGGCGCGCTTCTACGTCGAAGCCGGCAACACCATGGTCGTTCGAACGCTGCAATTGGGCGCGGAGGCGGATACCTACATACGGCTGTATCGCTCGGATGGCACGACCTTGCTCGAGGAAGACGATAATGGCGGCGGCGACGCTAGTTCATACCTGACCTGGGACGTGGACATCACGGGCTTCTATCTGGTTCGCGTGAACAACATGCCCGATACCACGTTCGGCGCGGATGCATCCTACCAACTCCGTGTGGGAGACTTGACGGGCGACCTTCTGTCCGGCGCGATCGCATGCACCGTCGCGGACGCCGACACGGCTTTGCCCGTACAGGGCGCAACGCTACGATTGAATTTTGGCGGCCTTAGCCTACGTACGGCTACCAATGGCACGGCGGTATTCCCCGCCCTTCCGGCAAAGACGTATACCCTTACCACAGAGGCCACGGGATACATATCCCGATCGCAGAACGTCACGGTCGTCGCCGCAGATGTTAAAGCGGTATCCATATCCCTGACGCCCGAAGGCGAAGGCGAAGGCGAGGGCGAGGGCGAACAGGTTGGTTCGCTCGCCGTCATGATTGAGCCGAAGAGTGCAAGGGATGACGGTGCTCAATGGCGAGTTGATGGTAATACGTGGCAGAATAGCGGCGTGACGCTATCGGGCCTTACTGTCGGCCAACATCTTGTTGAGTTCAATGACATTCCACCGGAAGAGTCCTCAGGCTGCTTCGGTCCTCAAGAGAAGCCCTGGACTACACCCGCTAGCCAGACTATCAATGTAACTGCTGGCCGGCTTACCACAATCACCGGCACTTACGTTCTGTCGCAGAAGGCGTTGGCCGCCAGCGTGCCTGGAAGCAGTTCCAGAGGGGATGTATTGCTGATTGCCTCTGTGGGGAGCGTACTACTGGCGTCTCGTAAGCGAAGGAGAAAGATTCCTGTTGGATCTTGATTTCCGTGCAATACCCGCGCGCAAGGCTTCCGCGTGCGGCGTGTTTGGACTGCCGTTTTTAGGCTGAAAGAAGCCGGTTATCGAAAGGCTCCGCAGGCGGGAATCCAGAGTCTGCATTCACACCCGTTCACGCCCGTTCTTTGACTGGACTTTGTACATAAACTATACTCGTGACTTCATGTGGCAACGAGGAGCTTAAAGTGGGTTTTCATGACGTGAACATCGGCGAAGTCGCGATGAAGTACATCTGCCTACTGTTTTCACTGTGCGTCCACGAAGCGGCGCACGCGTTCATGGCGGATAGGTGCGGCGATCCGTCCGCGCGGTTCCTCGGGCGGGCGACGCTGAATCCGCTTGCGCATATCGACCCCATCGGCACCGTTGTCATGCCGCTGCTGATGATGTTCAGCCCCATCCCGCTCCTGTTCGGCTGGGCGAAACCCGTGCCCTACAACCCGCGCAACTTGCGCAATCAGCGCCGCGACCCTGTCTTGATTTCTCTCGCAGGCCCGGCGGCTAATTTCTGCATGATGATCACATTCGCCATTATCCTGCGCATTGTGGTGATCACGCTGCATGTCCCGCCGATCTATTCTAAGGCAATGCAAGTAGGCCCCTTTTTTCTCGTGTTTTGGATGGTCATGATCAACATGGCTCTGATGGCGTTCAATCTGATTCCGGTGCCGCCGTTGGACGGCAGCGCGCTGCTCTATCGGGTGCTGTCGTTGAACGGCCAGCGAATGCTGGAGTCGATCGGCCCTTTCGGCATCATTATTGCCATGGTCGTGGCCTATCAAGTGCTTCCGGGGCCGATGAACGCGCTAGGGAATGCCATCTGGCTTTTCGCATTCTGGGGACAGGTATGAATTAGGAATTAGGAATTAAGAATTCCTACTACCCATTCGAGGAATTCGTCGTTTATGGAACTGCCGAAGAAATACAATCCGAGAGAAATAGAAGATCGCTGGATCGCCTACTGGAAGGCGCAACGCACTTACGCGTGGGATCCCGCGCGCGGACGCGATGAAACCTTCGTCGTCGATACGCCGCCGCCGACCGTCAGCGGCTCGCTGCATGTAGGCCACATATTCAGCTTCTCGCATCAGGACTTCATCGTGCGCTACCAGCGCATGCGCGGCAAGAACATCTTCTTCCCGATCGGCTGGGACGACAACGGCCTGCCGACCGAGCGGCGCGTCCAGAACCTTTACAACGTCAAATGCGAACCGCACGTCCATTTCGATCCGAACATGAAACTCGAGCGGGGACGCAAAGGCGATCCGCAGCCGATTGGCCGGTCGAATTTCATCGCGCTGTGCGAGACGGTTACGAAGGACGACGAGGAAGCGTTTCGCCGCCTGTGGACGCGACTCGGTCTCTCGTACGACTGGGAGCAGGAATACGCGACCATCGACACGCATTGCCGCCGTACGTCGCAGTACAGTTTTCTCGAAATGGCCCGACAAGGCGAGATTTACCAGGCCGAAACGCCTGTCATGTGGGACATCGATTTCCAGACCGCCATCGCGCAGGCCGAGATCGTCGACAAAGAACTATCGAGCGCATTCCATTTCCTCCGCTTCGGAGTCGAGAACGGCGACCGCGATCACATCGTCATCGCGACGACGCGCCCGGAATTGCTCGGCGCATGCGTGGCGGTTCTCGCGCATCCCGACGACGAACGGTATAAGCCGCTGTTCGGCAAACGCGCCGTGACGCCGCTGTTCCATGTCCCGGTGCCGATCATGCCCGACACGCAGGCCAACCCGGAAAAGGGTACGGGCATCGTGATGGTCTGCACCTTCGGCGACCAGACGGACGTCGAGTGGTGGCACACCTACAAACTGCCGTTGCGCCAGATCCTCGGACGCGACGGACGCCTCATGCCCGTGACCTTCGGCGCGGAAGGCTGGGACAGTCTCAAGCCGGACGCCGCGAATGCCGTCTATGGCGAACTAGTTGGAGCGCATACGAAAAAGGCGCAGAAACGTACCATCGAGATCGCCGAAGAAATGGGCAGCGTGCTCGACCGCCCGAGCGAACCGCTCACGCACGCCGTCAAATTTTTCGAGAAGGGCGACCGCCCGCTCGAACTCATCCCGACGCGGCAATGGTATGCGCGCATCCTCGACAAAAAAGTCGAACTGACCGCGCAAGGCCGCAAGATTCAGTGGCATCCCGAATTCATGGGCCTGCGTTACGAACGCTGGGTTGAAGGACTTAACCAGGATTGGTGCCTAAGCAGGCAGCGTTACTTCGGCGTGCCGATTCCCGTGTGGTATCCCATCGACGCCGACGGGAGCATCGTGTACGACAAACCGATGTTGCCCGATCCCGCCCGGTTGCCTATCGACCCGCTCGACGACGCGCCCGACGGGTACGTCGAATCGCAACGCGACAAGCCCAATGGGTTCACGGGCGATCCCGACGTGCTCGATACGTGGGCGACGAGTTCGCTGACGCCGCAGATCGCCTCGCGTTGGGTCGAAGACAAAGAACGCCACGCCAAGTTGTTCCCGATGGACATCCGCCCGCAGAGCCACGAGATCATCCGCACGTGGGCGTTCTATACCATCGTCAAGGCCTACATGCACGAGCGCGAAGTGCCCTGGCGAAACGTCGTCATCAGCGGCTGGATCCTCGATCCCGACCGCAAGAAGATGTCCAAGAGCCAGGGCAACGTCGTCACGCCCGAACCGCTTCTCGACGAATTCGGCGCCGACAGCGTCCGCTACTGGGCGGCCCGCGCGCGGCTCGGCGTCGACACCGCGTACGACGAGCAGGTCTTCAAAGTCGGCAAACGGCTCAGTACGAAACTGTTCAACGCGAGCAAATTCGCCGTCGGCCAGTTCTCGGCGATCGACGCGTCGCTATTGGAACCCGGCAAGATCGTGACCGAAACCGACCGTGCGTTCATCGCCGAGTTGCGCCCGCTCATCCAGCGCGCCACCGAGGCCTTCGATACCTTCGACTACGCACAGGCGCTCATGCTCACCGAGGAATTCTTCTGGGGCACCTTCTGCGACAATTATCTCGAAATCGTCAAACCCCGCACCTACGACGAAGGTTTGCCCGAAGGCCGCCTCTCCGGCGCGTCCGCGTTGCGCCTGCTGCACCGCGCGATGGTCCGCATGCTCGCGCCGTACCTGCCATATCTCGCCGAAGAAGTCTGGCATTGGTGCTATAGCAACGATGTGGGCATGCACGAATCCGTCCACCGCAGCCCATGGCCCACGCTCGAAGAATTTGCCGAGATCGCCGCGCCCAAGAATCCCAATACCTACGCCGCGACCAGCGCCGTACTCGATGCCGTCCGCAAAGCCAAAGCCGAAGCCAGCCTCAGCATGAAGGCCCCCGTCGAACAAGTCATTGTCACCGGCGAAAAAAGCGCCCTCGATGCCGTCAACGCCACCTCCGAAGATATCGCCCGCATGCTCCAAATCGCCAATATCGTCCTCCAAGAAGGCAAACCGGAAGTCGGTCTAGTAAGCGTGGAAACGCGCCTTGGACAATAGGCGCCGCGCAAGTAAAGCCGCACCTCGCTTTCCACTATACTCGCTCAACGGAGAGTCGCCTCGCCTAGAAACGGCAGTTGGCACAGGCAGGCTATTCTTTCACGAGATGCCTGCGGGCGTCGGCCAGTAATCCGTTTACCTCTCGCTGGACATCGTCGGGCAATGGCGGGCAGGCGGGCATGTCGAGGAGTTCGTCTTTCATGGTGCGGCAACGGGATTGCATGTCTTTGTTGGCGAGGTTGCGCCAAGGCTCCCAGTAGTTTCGGTCGAGGAGTTGGGGAAACCAGAGTTCGGATCGGAAGTGCATGGCGGTGTGTTCTTCGGCGAGGTAGTTGCCGCCGGGACCGACTTTTCGGATCGTGTCGAATCCGAGGGTATCGTCGTCGAAGGCGATGCCGCGCATGATTCGTTCGACGTAGCCGATGATTTCGTGTTGCATCATGAGCATGGTGAGCGACGTGCCGAGGTCGACACCGCTGATACCGAGGTGGCCGAAGATGTCGGCCCCGGCGAGCGCGCCGCAGACGAGCGTGATGCCGGCCTCGATGCCGGCTTGCGCATCGGGGAGCTTGCTATCGGTCAGGCCGACGTTGATGTACACGGGCAGTCCGTAATGCTTGCCCATCTGCGTCATGGCGACGGCCATGAGCGCCTGTTCGGGTCCCGCGAAGATCAGTTGCGTGGTCCGCATGTCGAACGCGTGCGGGATGCCGCCGTAACAGATCGGCGTGCCGGGCCGGATCGTCTGCACGAGGCACAACCCCGCGAGGATCTCGGCATTCTCCTGTGCGAGCGTCCCGGCGAGCGTCCCCGGACCCGTCGCGCCGACTTGTGCCATCGGACCGATGGGCACGGGGAGCGGGAACCGGCAGGTCTCGAACAACAGGTCGATGCCAAGCCGCGCGAAGCGCAACGGGCTGATCGGTTCGAGGAACGGATATGCGAAGGGATACTGGATGGCGTCTTCCTCGCTGCCCGCGACGATCGCGAAAAGGTCGAGGATGAATCGCGCCGACGCGCGGTCGTAGAACCAGAACGTGACGGGCTTCGTCGTGTTCTTGAGCAACTCGGCGGCGACGTATACGCAACGGCATTCGTGCGGTACGTCTTGCGGATCGGTCATGGCGCCGACGATGTTAATCAGCGGCAACGCCTCGCCCAGACGCGCGGCGGTCCGTACGTCGTCGAGCACGGGGTAGCGGCGCTCGGTGAAATCGTCGTCGATCCACAACGCCTCGCCTGCGATCGAGTTGTAGTTGCGCGTGCCGTGGCCGAACATGGCCATTTTCGCGCGGTCGCGCCCATAGATCGTGAACTGTTTTCCTGCGGCATCGATGCACCGCTGGACCATTTCCGGCGGGAAGCAGACGCGTTGCCGTTCGTGGTCGACACGCGCCCCAGCGTCCGCCAGACGCGACAGCATCTCCTCGTGAGGAACCTGTACGCCCACCTCGGCCAGGATATCGAGCGAAACCGCATGGAGCTTCGCCACTTGTTCGTCCGACAATACCCGCAACGTCATCGCACATCCTCCAGTCTGCGGCAAGTATACCGGGCGCAAGCCGCAATGCGCATCCCGCGCGCGATCGGCGTGTCAGTACGCTGTCGCCGGGTGTGATATACTCTCGATAGGATCTTTAGGAGAATCAAGATATGTTGCGCCTTTCTTCCGCAGAACTTGGCGTCGCGCTTATCGAGACAATTCGAGACATAACGCGGCGAGGAGAACATGCAATCGTTGGCAGCGACGAAGGCGATATTGCCGTCGTTGTTTCCGTCGAGGAGTATCGCGCGATGCTCGATCTCGAGGAGCAGTTGGACGCGGACGCGTTCCTCAAGGCCAAGCAGGAGTTCGAAGCCAGCGGCGAAGAATCGATTCCGTACGAGGTCATCCGCAAAGATCTTGGCCTTGCCTAATGTACACAGTCCGATTCACGCCGACGGCCCTCAAGGAATTTGCGTCCCTTCCAGCCGACGTGCAAGTCCGAATCGACGCCGCAGTGGTACGACTTTCACATGCTCCTCGGGCGCCTGGGGTGTCGAAACTCAAGAACATGGACGGTTACAGGATACGTGTGGGAGATTACCGCATCCTATATGAGATTCGGGACGCCATACTACTCGTTCTCGTCTTTCGTGTAGGCCACCGAAGCAAAGTCTATCGGTAAGCCGGAATCGCATTCGGCAAGAAGCGTGCGTGGGCGCGACGGAAACGCAGCGCGTACCGCGATGCACCGTGGGATTTGCTTCGTGCGCGGACGGACGGGACGGAATTGGTCCAGTTGACCGAGCGCGATACGTTGGGCGGTGCGGTCATTTTCATTTTGGATTTTGGATTGAGAACTTGGGCGCGCGCGCATAGCACCGCACGAACATGCAGGCTTTGGGCGATGAATCCAAAATCTAAAATCCAAAATCTAAAATCAGTTGATTCATCCTTCATCCTTTTTCGTGTTTGCCTTCAATCGGTGTGTGTGTTAGCATCAAATCGAGAATAAGGAGACAGGAAGCCACAATGCCTTCATCCGATAAGATCATGAGTCTCGATGCCCTGGCTTTGGTGATGGAAGCCGCGCGGGCCGCCGGGAAGACGATTGTCCATTGCCACGGCGTGTTCGACCTGCTCCATGTCGGGCATATCAAGCACTTTCAAGCCGCGCGGCAGCTCGGCGATATCCTGGTTGTGACGATCACGCCGGACCATTTCGTGGACAAAGGACCGCATCGTCCGATGTTCCCGGACCGGCTTCGGGCCGAGGCGCTGGCCGCGCTCGAATGCGTCGATTACGTGGCCATCAACGAGTGGCCGAGTGCCGTCGAGACGATTCGACTGTTGAAGCCGCATTTTTACGTGAAAGGGGCAACGGACGAGACGGGGGTGCGCGATCATACCGGCGCAATCGAGAAGGAAGAGGAAGCGGTAAAGGCCCTCGGGGGCCAGCTTCACCTCACGCAGGAAGACACGTTCAGTGCGTCGGCGTTGATCAACCGGTATACGGATCTCTTCTCGCCCGAAGTGCGCCTCTACCTCGAAGCGTTCCGGGCGCGCTATTCGGAAGATGACATTTTCAAGTACCTGCGCGATATTGCGAAACTCAAGATCCTCACGATCGGCGAGACCATCATCGACGAATATTGCTTTTGCGACGTGATGAACAAGGCGAACAAGGATCCCATCCTCGCCGCGAAGCTCCGCCACACGGAGCGCTATCTGGGCGGGATTCAGGCGATCAACAATCATCTGGCAGGATTCTGCAACCACTTGACGTGTCTGACGGCGCTAGGCTCGCGCGATACACAAGAGGAATTCATCCGCGAGAATCTGAACGCAAACGTCGATCTGCATTTCATCAATAAAGCGGACGGCCCGACGATCGTCAAGCGGCGCTATCTCGAAGAATATCTCAGCATCAAGCTCCTGGAAACAGACGCGATGAACGATGACCCGCTGATCCCGGCGGACGAAACCGCGTTCATCGATATGATTGCGTCGCTCGCCCCGCAGCACGATGTCGTCATCGTGGCCGATTACGGCCACGGGCTTATGACGGAAAAAGTAATCGAGGTCTTGTGCGAAAAGGCCCGGTTCCTTGCGGTGAACGTGCAGGTGAATCCCAGCAACTACGGTTTCAACCTGGTCTCGCGGTATCCGCGCGCGGATTTCGTGACGATCGACGAATCCGAAGCACGCCTCGAAATGAAGAAGAAACACGTCGACATTCAGAGCATCGCCCAGGTGCTGGCCGCGCAGTTGAAGTGCCGAAGTTTTCTGTTGACGCGCGGGCAGAACGGCACCGTGGGCTACGACGAACGGACGGGATTCTCGCGCACGCCCGTGTTTTCCGTGAAACTGGTGGACCGGATTGGCGCGGGCGACGCCTGCCAGGCGCTGACGGCGCCTTGCGCAGCCCTTGGCGCCCCCACGGAAATCCTTGGGTTTATCGGCAACGTGGCGGGCGCGGCGGCCTGCGCCGTCATCGGCAACAAGACTTACCTCGATCCGGTCTCGTATTTCCGCAACGTGTCGTCTCTACTGAAATAGTAGGAGTTAGGAGTTAGGAGTTAGGAGCTGGGAGTTGGGAGTTGGGTGTCATTCTAACTTCTAACTCCTAACTCCTAAATTCTGAATTATGGACAAGTTCCGCATAGACAGTCACAAGCTGCTGTATCACGTCGGGCGCGTGAGCGAGTGGCTGCAAGGGCAGAACGTCTATCCCATCTATATCGAGACGAGCCCTTCGGGCGCGTGCAACCATCGTTGCCGGTTCTGCGGCAAGGATTTCATGAAGTACCAACGGCGCTTTCTCGACTGGGCTATGTTCAAGGAACGTCTCGAGGAAATGGGACGGCTCGGCGTGAAGAGCATCATGCACGCGGGCGAAGGCGAGCCGCTGCTTCACAAGAATCTGGTCGAGATCGTGCAAGTGGGTAAGGCTGCGGGCATCGATCAGGCCGTCAACACCAACGGTGTGTTCTTCACCCCCGGCAAAGCGGAGGGCATCCTTCCGCACGCGCAATGGGTCCGTGTCAGCCTCGATGCGGGAACGCGCGACACGTACGCGTATTTGCATGGAACGCAGCCCGGCGATTTCGATACGGTGGTCGCCAACCTCGCGCAGGCAAACCGCCTCAGAACTTCCAACGGCTGGCCGTGCGCCTTGGGCATCCAGATGCTGCTCTTGCCCGAAAACCGCCATGAAGCCGTCATGCTCGCCGGGATGGCGCGGGATATCGGCATGGATTATCTGGCCATCAAACCATATTCGCAGCATCCGCAGAGCATCACCGACGAGTATCGCGGCGTCAACTACGAACAGGATCTCGCGCTCGCGGATGAACTCCAGCAACTCAACACGCCCGAATTCAACGTGATTTTCCGGGTGCATGCCATGCGTAAATGGGATGCCGCCGCACGTTCGTATGGACGCTGTTTCGCGATGTCGTTCTGGACCTATATCGACGCCGCCGGTTCAGTCTGGGGATGCTGCAATCATCTCGGCGAAGACCGGTTTTGGATGGGCAATCTCTATGAGAACTCCTTCGAGGAGATTTGGAATGGCGAACAGCGGCGATCTGTTCTGGTGTGGGTTCAAAATGAAATGGACGCGCATCAGTGCCGCATCAACTGTCGCATGGACGAGGTAAACCGCTACTTGTGGGATCTGAAAAATCCACCCGGGCACGTCAACTTCATCTGAGCGCCCACGCTTTGCGAAGGATGGCGGCAGGCATGGCGATCGTCGCGGTGCTTGTTCTTGCGCTTGCACCTGCAAGTGTTGCTCAGCGGCAGCCCGAAACGCCGGTAACGCTTGGCGTGTTGCGTCTCGTGCCGGAATCGGCCATGGCCACGTTGGCGTTGCCGCCGCTTGCTACACTGAACGACAAAGCGTTTGCTCTCGCCACTCGGCTGTCCGCCGCCGGGATCGACGGCAAGGCAACGCTCGATGCGTGGGTCAGGCAACTGGCCCAGTGGCTCGGCACGCCAACGGGATCGACGCTGCCCGATATGTTCCGGGCAAAAGGATTCGATCCGAACGCGCCGTGCGGCGTCTTCCTGGACTTCTCTCCACAAACCGCCAAGGCACAAGAAGCCGTCGACATGATAACGTCCGGTTGCGTGCAGTTGAACAAGGCACGGAAAAACGATACGGGAACGCCGTATTCGGACTGGCTCGACCTCGACAAGACGAATATGGTCGTTGTCTTGGGATGTGCCGACCCTAAACTCGCCGAGAATTGCGTGCAACTCCTCCTTGCGGCGCTCGTCGGCCCGCAAACGCCCCAAGCCGACGCCAATGGCATACAGACCTATGGTCGGCTCGCGTACTGCATCGTGGACGGTTGGATGTTCGTAACGAACCATGTCCCCATGCTGATGGAAACGCTGGCCCGAACAAAGACGCCGACGCCGATCCCCTATTGGCCTGCGCGCGGAGACGAAATCGTTTTCATCACGCGGCTCGACCGGCTGACGACGCTCATGCCGGCCCAGACGCCGGACTTCTCCTATGCGATATTTATCGAGGGAGCGCTCGCGGGAGAGGTCATGCGTGCCGGGCTGTGTCCACGCGGAGTTTTCGCGGGCGAAGACCCCAACATCACAACGCTGAATATCTCCGAAGAAAGGCTCGAACTGATCTCGCGGTTGAATCTTTCGACCCACCCGCGATATGCCGACTATGTGGGAGAACCGAAACCGACGCGTCTGGCGGCGTTTTTACCGGAGGAGTGTCTCGCGTTCGCCAGCATCGCGTTGAACGACAAACTCAAGGACGTCATCGAGAAAAGATGGCTGCCGTTCCTTGACCCGCGTCAGAGCAATGGCGGTAGCTTCGATTCGGTCAAGGAGGTCTTCGGATTTTTGAGCAATGAAGTGGCCGTGGGCATTTCTCCGGGAGCGGCGGACATCCCGCGCCTCTTCCTGATAGCGGAAGTATCGCGACCCGATGCCGTCAAATCGTTGGTCGAACGTATCGCGCCGGTGACCGTTTGGGAAGATCGGGGACTGGGCGTCGCCGCGCAGTTCACACAACTGGATTTGTCGCCGGTATTGCCGATGCACCTGGCCCTCGCCGGAAACGCCGTCGTTCTCGCGAATGACCGGCAAGCATGCAAGGCCATGACGCAACGGTTGCTGTCCGGCACAAAAACACGCCTGCTCGAATCGCAGACGCCACCCATCGCTCCCGAAACGAACGTATTCGGTCTATTCTCGCTCAAGGCGGAGGCGCTGGGCGTCGCGATGCCGTTTCTGAAAGAAACGCCGGGCGCGCAATGGACGGCCGGCGTTCGCGATGCGTTGAGCCGGGCGCCCGCAGTGGTCCGTGAAGTCCGCGCAGGGAAAACGGTTCGTGGCGACTGGCAAGAGTTGTCTATCGTCCTATATTTGAGGTAGTGCAGCATGCGCACGTTGGGTATCGGAAAAACGGTCGTCTACTCGATTCTGCCGCTCTTGTTGTTGGCGGCGGTCTTGGAGTGTACGTTTCGGGTGGTCGAGATTTGGATTCCTCCCTTGCCGGTGGACTATGGATGGGGGTTCAATGCCGACAGCCGCCTGTTCGTGCCAGATCCCAAAGCGCCAGGCGTGAGGGCTACGGCCCCGGGCAAACGGGTTGTATTTCAAGAACAGTACTTCAAGATGCCCAAACCTGCGAACGGTTTTCGCGTATTCTTCGTCGGGGGCTCTTCCCTCAACTACGCGAAGGGCGACATTTTCAAGCTTGCCTTTCGACTGGCCTTGCGATTCCCGGACAAGTACCAGCTCGAATTCATCGATGCGGGCGGGTGCGGCTACGGCACGCACCGGCTGACGCCGATCGTCGCGGAACTGCTCGAGTACCAACCCGATCTCATCGTGTTTTACGAAGGCCACAACGAATTCGAGGAATTCGAACAACTGCAATTCGTGCGCCTATGGACGTTGCCGTTGCAAAAGACGATCTACAAGTCCGCGTTTTGCCGCTTCATCCGCGACCGCACCGCCTCATGGCAATTGAGCGCGTTGCGACGCCAACGCAACCAAGAGTTGCTCCGGTTGTCTCCCAAAGAAAACGGCAGTTGGGCCGAGAAGACCTTTACCCCGGCGCAAATCGACGAACGTATGAAGATCTTCGAGCAGAATCTTTCGCTGATCGCGTCGCTGTGCAAAGCCCGAAACGTTCCGCTGATTTTGTCGAGCGTGCCCTCGAATCTGTACAATCCACACTTGGCCGACAACGAGGAACTTGCGCGCATTCACGACTTTTTCGCGCGCGGACAATACGAGGAGGGGGCGCGATATTCGAGGGAAGTCCTGAAAAGGTCGACCCGGAAGCAGGCCTCGGACACCGAAAACGCTATCATCCGAAAGGTAGCCCGCGAAAACGGTATTCCGCTCGCGGACGTCGAGGCGAAGGTGATTGCCGCCGAACCGCATCATGTTCCCGGGGAAACCTTGTTTGAAGACTGGTGCCATCTCAACTACAAGGGTAGAGAACCGATGATGGCGGCGTTCGAGGAACAAATCGTCAAGCTGTTGGAATCGAAACGATGAATGAAGCCTCCAGTCTAGTTATAGACGGCGTGTGCAGCCAATCCTTCCATTGTATATTACGGGCTAATTTGAAATAATGAATCAAGCCGAAGGCGGTATGGATGGCAGACGCTCGAAGGGAAATGGACAAATGGCCGTTAGGCATTCGCACATAGACGTGTATGGCCATTCGGTGGCCGTCGTCGGCGTTGTTGCGCGTTTGGATGCGACCGCAGAGGTTGCGGCATGAAACGGTTCGCAGTCGTCCTGTTGAACTTGGGATTGGTTTTCGTATCCGTGTACGCCGTCGTGCGCATCGCGCGCGTGTGCGACCGGGCCGTTGGCGTGCCGCTGGTCCAAAGGTTGTGGCCGGGACCGATGGGACTCCTCTTCCAGCCGGGCACGGAAGATCATTGGGAAATGCGCGACTACTCGTGTTCCGAGTACATCAATTCCCTGGGGTTTCGCGACCGCGAAGTGCCGTTAAAGAAAACCTGCGCGTATCGCATTGTAGCGATAGGTGACTCATTTACCTATGGCTGGGGCGTAAACATCGAGGATACGTGGTGCAAGCGCCTCGAACGAAACCTACGTCAAGCGGGCATGGACATCGAGGTGTTGGACTTGGGCAAGCCGGCCGCGGGTCCAACGGAATATGCCGGTATCGCCGAGATTGTCGTGCCCGTGTTGAAGCCCGACTTGGTAATTGTGGGCTGTCTGGCTGGCGACGATCTCCAGCAAGTGGGGCCGCCGAAAGATGTGTGGGAACGGTTGCGGGCGATGTTTCCGAACTTCATTCATTTGGTGCGCTACTGTCGCGACTATCGTCTCTTCGGAGGCGTGCCGATGCCCCTGAAACGCTCCGTGGCCGACTGTCGCAAAATGTTCGAGGATACCGCGAAGAACCTCATCGGTCAGATGAGCGCCGAACAACGCGCGCGGTTCGATCGGATCGAGGAACCGATCAGAGACGTCTTTCATCGCGGAATGCTCAATCCCTGGTTGCTCAACCACAGTACGGGCGCGCCCGATTATTTTATGAATACGCTCGAATTGGACACGCTTGAATACCAGATCGGGTGGACATCGAAAGCGTTTAGCCGCATCGAAAAAATTACCAGGCGTTACGGCAGCGGCGCTATCGTCTTGTCTATCCCGGAAGGTTTCTATGTCAACAAGGAAGCCTATCGAAACGTACAGCGTATTGGATTTCACGTCGTCCCAGAAATGTTGACCTGCAACGCCGCCGATGAAGCGGTGCGCAAAGCCAGCGAACAAGCCGGCCTTGCCTTTCATTGTGTGACGGATGAGTTCAGGAAACATGCGGACGATCACGGCCTCTACTTCGAATTGGACCGGCATATGACGGCGGCGGGCAATGCCCTTTACGCGGACCTTGTGACGCCGTTGCTTGCGAAAGACATCGCCGATGCCGCCAAGCCTCATGCCCAGTGATCCGGATACGAATAGTTCGCACGAGCCGTCGTCGAAACGGGAGGGCCTCGTTTCCATGAAATGGTTCCGTAGCGTCTTTCGAGCCTTTGATGCCGACGTGAAGATAGCCATACTGGTGTTTCTGGTCGCGTGGATCGGCTGTTGGGTTTACATGAAAGAATTTGGCGTCGTCACGGGGCCCTCGGAAAATGTTTCCGATATGTTGCGTCCTGCCGTGTTCATAGCGTCGGGGTATGGGTTCTCGGACTTCAAGGCGCTGCCCGCCGACATCAGGGAGTTCTTGGACCACAAGACGCCGCGGTTCGATAGGGCAATCCCTCCCAATCCGAATATAAAACCCACGAACGGCAAGTTCTATATGGATCGCTACTACCTGATATGCGCGGTGGGGCTTGTCTGGCGTCTGTTCGGTATTGCATGGGAAAACATCAATATCCTCTCATCGTTCTTCTTTGGCGTAACGGCGGGAATCGTTTACGGTATCTTCCGTCTTGCCATGCGTCGCACGCTCGGTTTGGCGGGTACGGCGTTGACCATGCTGTCGCCCGTGATGCTGGTCCAAGTGCCGTCGATTCGCGATTTCACGAAGGCCCCGTTTATCCTGGCAACGATTTTCCTTTGCGGGTACGTCCTGATGCACACCATGTCGCGCAAACGGTTCTTTGCGATGGCTGCCCTTATGGGGCTTGTCGTCGGTACAGGCGTTGGGTTTCGCCAAGATGCGATAATCTGTCTCCCGCTCGTGTTGCTTTTTCTGATCTTCTTTGCGCGCGGAGAATCCCCGTTTTCGGTGCGGACACGGTTTGTGGGCGTAGCATTGGTATTTGCCGGGTTCCTTCCTCCGGCGTGGCCGGCCCTTTCGATGACTGCGGACACGGGGGGCAACAACTCGTTCTATCTATCGCAAGGATTCAGCGCACCGTGTTTGCATGAGGTCGATTTGGCTCCCGCCTCCTATACTCCGATTTATTCCACTTCCGACTACATCGTGCATGCCTACATCTACACGTTTGCGAAGACACAATTGGCTTACTACAAAGCCTTGCAGGGCTTGCAGGTCGCGTCGCTGATTTCGGAGCTCGGGCAAGTCCAAGCCATGCCCGCGACGCCCGCCATTTTCGCGGCATCGCAGGCGTTGTTTGTCCTGAACGATAGGCTGAATACATGGACCCCGCCGGCGGAAAAGGCCGCACGTCGGTATGTCTACGAACTGTTTACCACGTTCCCCGGCGATGTGATTGCCAAGTGGTACGCCGCCACGTTGCGTGTGATTCGCAACATGCAACCACTGTACTATCGGTCCGACCACTCGAACGCGGCGTTGGACACGGCCTGTGCGTTCGAGGCGCCGTTCGCGCTGCATCTGTACCGCTACGGATTGTTCTATGCGCTTGCCGTCTTCCTAATCGTCGCCGGGTACGATTTTCGCACGGCGCTGGGCGCGTTGTGCATCCTGGTATATTGCTGCGGATACCCCAGCTTGGAATTCCAATGCCGACATGCGTTTCATCTCAACTTCGCCTCATTCTGGTTTCCCTGTTTCGTGTTCGACAAAGTCTTATTTGCCGTAGCGCCTCGCAGGCTCCTGGCCGCGATGAAACCGCCCTATGCGCGCCCTTCGCTTGCGCCTATCGTGCGCGTGACGTGCTTTGCGGCATGTGCAGCCGCCTTGTTCTGTCTGCCGCTGTACACCGCCCGTGCCTTTCAAGCCAGGAGCGTCGCAGGTTTGATCGAACGCTACCAACAGGCAGACTTGGAGACGCTTCCATTCGTCGCGCGAACGGACGCAGACGGCAAGAAAATCTATTCGCCCAGTCGCTTTCCGTCATTCGAACGGATCCCGCCGACCCCACTGTGGAATGTCCTCGCGCTTACAGGATTGCCCGTCAAACGGGTGCCGGATGTATTGGTCGAATATGTGGTCGCGGACATCGAAACCACAACAAACGACGTGGTCATGGACATTCGATATGAGAATCCAGACGCCTTCTTCAACATGGGCGCGCATTACCCCTTGCTCGAAGAGCCTAACCCATGCCCGTTTCGATTTTTCTTTCCCGTTTTCTACTTTACGGACAACTTCGAACGTCCGTATGGCGCACCGACAACGACGTTCAAAGGGATTGCGTTTCCCGAAGGTGTGCACGTCAAGGGATTTTACAGGGTTCGGAACAAGGATGACTTTCCGCTTTTGATGAATGTATGGCTTCCGTCCGACCCCGCTCTGTTTAGAAAATGCCAACGGCTCAAACTGTTTACTAGGAGTTAGGAGTTAGGAGTTAGGAGTTAGGAGTCAGGCTACATTGCACTTCCTGAAGCCTGAAGCCTGAAGCCTAAAATTGAAATGGATCATATCTGCGACGGACAAACACGGGGCGATTCCCCGTTGCGCATGGCGCGCGGAATGAAGCCGGGGCGATCGTTGCAACAATCGCTCGTGGCATTCGCCGTCTTGTTCGCGACATTTGCCTTCTTGCAGGCGCCGCCTGCTTGCGGACAATCCGATAGCATGCCGGCGACGCAAAATGTCCTGCGGCTTACACCGGATTCGGCCGTGATCGCTTGGGCGCTGCCGCCGACCGAACGACTATACGACAAGGCGCGCATGCTGGCAGCACGGCTCTCTTCGCCTAACGAAAATCTTCTTGCCGATCTGGACGGACTGATCGCACGTTGGGGACAAATGGCGGGGCTGTCCGGTGGGGCGACCCTATCGGAGATTCTCCTGGCGCAAGGGATCGATCCCGCCGCGCCGTCGTGCATTTTCTTGGATCCGACGCCAATGACGGATCGGGCGAAAGAGACTGCCGCGATCATTACTTCCGGCGGGGCGTGGTGGAAGACGATTCCGCCGCATACACGCAAAACGCCCGAATACGACTGGTTCAACCTCGACCTCGTCAATGTCGTCGCCGTATTCGGTTGCAGCGATCCCAAACTGGCCGAGCGCCGCATCGAGTATCTTGCCGCCACGCTGTTCGAAAGCAAGGCGCCGACGGTCGAGACGTGCGCCGAGGGCGTCATCCATGTTTACGAGGATGGACTCGCCTGCTGTGTCGCGGGAAACCAACTCTTCCTGACCAACCACGTTCCCATGCTCAAGGAAACGCTGAAACGAATCGCGGCGCCGACGCCCGTCCGCTACGGCAGTACCGGATGTCCCGCGAGCACGGCGGACCCGATAGTACTCGTAACGCACTTGGACCGGCTTCGGACGCTCTTGCCGGACCTGTCCGATGTCCTCAAACGCATCGTGAATCCCGGCCAAGATCCGCAGGCGTCGAACGAAGCGCTCCGTTTTCCGAACGACATGTTCACAGGCGGCGATCCCTGTATAACAACATTCGACGTGACGCAGGACAAGGTCGAGGTGGCGTCATGGCTGGATTTCCTCGCACATCCGCAATACGCCGCCCAGATGGGAAAACCGCGCCCGATCCGCCTCGGCACACTCTTACCGGAAAACTGCCAGGCATTCGGCTGCATCCAGTTGACGGAGGCCGTGAAGGATCTGTTTAGGAAGAGGTGGATTCCCTTGAGATCGTCCGAGAAAGACGACGTCATTGAAAGCCTACGCTCCTTCGATTTCCTGAACGGAGAGGCCACCGTCGGGCTTGCCGTAGAAGGAACGTCCACTCCGCGCATGTTCCTGCTTGCCGAAATTTCAGACCCCGAAGCCGTCAAGACGTTCGGAGGGAAACTGGCGCCGACGGCTTCCTGGACGGACGACCCTCGAACGCCCGGCGTGCAATTCGCCGAGTTCCCGCCTAATCTCTTCGCGGGCATTTACGGGAACGTCGTGCTGATTGCGAATGAACGCGAAACGTGCAGGGCGCTGGCGGAAACGCTGATTGGCAAGAAAGGGACGCCGCTCTTCGAATCGCGGACACCCCCTATCGATCCCGCGATTCCTATTTTCGGAATGTTCTCGCTAAAGACGGAGAACTTGGGCGCGACACTACCGAGCTTGGCGGATATGGCAGGCGTCCCGTTCCCGGAAATGGCAAAACCGATCGCGGACAAGGCGTCCCAGATATTCCGCGAACTGCGCACCGGCAAGATTGTTCAAGGCAACTGGCAGAAGGTATTCTTGACCCTCTATTTTAGGAATTAGGAATTAGGAATTAGGATCGACTGGATATGAACGAAGGTCGTTTGTCGCTCGACAATAATTCCTAATTCCTAATTCCTAATTCCTAATTCCTAATTCCGTCGGCCCCGTCGGTCAGCCACTCGAGCGTGAACAGGGCAAGCGTGAGCGTCTCGTAAGCCTTCTTTTCACCGCACTCGAAGAGGCAGCCGATTTTGCCGTCCGCCGCGACTACCAGATCGGAATACGCGGAAGGTCCGGCCCACAGTACCTTCGATATGGGCCACGTCTTGCACTCGTCGTAGCTCAGCCGAACAGTGAGGTTCTCGCGGCGCGTGCTCGATGGATTCGAGAAGAGGACTCGGTTTTTGCCGTGACTCTTTTCGGTGCTCAAACGCAACGCGCTGGCTTGGCATACCGGCTCGATCAACGTATCGTCGTCCGTTACGGGCATCCACGTCGTTCCCCGGTCGTGGCTCACGGCGATAGCCCGGTGTCTTGTGTTGCGATAAGTCCGCATGTTCAAGTACAGCGATCCATCGGCCAGTTCAACGACGGTACACTCGTCGGTACGGCCTTCCACAATGCCGCCAAGCCGCCACGATGCGCCGCCGTCGTCGCTGAAGATGACGTGCGAATGCATCTCGTCCGGACTAGACCCCGTGGAGTCGTCGCATGGGGCGACAAGACGCCCGTCATCGAGTTGAATCCCATGGCACGGACCCGTCGCGTACCAACGGAATTCGGGCTTGCGGACCTGCGCGCTGATATCCGCCGGTGTGGACCACGTGACGCCGTCGTCGCTGCTTTTCGTCAGCCACACGGTACGCGGCGCGGCAGTCCCTTTCATGATTTGGCCTTCGTTTTCGTTCCCGTTGTTTTTCGTGATCAGCAAGAGGACGTCGCCGCTCTTTTGTTCGACGATAGGACATGGATTTCCGCACGTGTTGCCGCCGTCGTCGACGACAACCTGCACGCCTTCCCACGTACGACCGTTATCGAGACTGCGCCGCAACAGCAGGTCGATATTGCCCGCATCCGAAGCGCTGTCCTTTCTACCCTCGCAGAAAGCCAGCAGCACGCCCTTCTTCGTCACGGCAAGCGCCGGGATACGGTAGGTGTCATACCCGCCTTGGCCGGCCTCGAATATTTCGATTCGTTCCATTGAACCAGACTCCGCCCAAGCCCATCCGCCTATGCCGACCAATAGTGCCGACAACAGAATCCACCGGGTACATCTTCTCATGGCTCGCCTCCATACAATTCGGCTTTCACGATATGGAGTGCGGCGGCAACGACGCCGCTTTGGATGCGTTGGTTCATCCAAAAG
>CAIYET010000728.1 GCA_903925285.1 Candidatus Hydrogenedentota bacterium
CAAAGCGGCGTCGTTGCCGCCGCACTCCAAAATAGCATGGATTTTTTGCAGTCTGGCATTAGGTTGAAACGTCGCACTACCTCTAATCATACTGCGCGGGGCAACAATACGCCGTAAGCCCTCGGTGTGGCAGGAGGTCATGGCAATGATACGGGTGGGATTGATCGGTTGCGGGCGGATCGCAGACCTGCATCACGCCGGATATGCGGACACGACGGATGCGCGCATCGACGCGGTGTGCGACGCAGACGCGGACGCGGTAGAACGCAGACGGAGCGAATGGGGCGTCCCGCGCGCGTATACGGACTACCGGGACATGCTCGACGATCCGGAAATCGACGCGGTCGAGATCTTGACGCCGCAGCCGTTGCACGAACCGATGGCCCTCGCCGCCGCGCAAGCCGGAAAACACATCGCGATGCAGAAACCCATGACGACCTCGCTCGAAAGCGCAGACCGCATGATCGCCGCCGCCTACGACGCGAAAGTCCTGTTCAAAGTTACAGACAACTACCTCTTCTATCCGCCTATCCGTTTCGTGAAACAGTTAATCGAAGACGGCGTCATCGGCGAACCGCAGATGCTCCGCATGAAATTCATCGGCGGACGCTGGAACGGCGGATGGGAAGTACCGTCGTCGACGTGGGCCTGGCGATTGCAAGAGGTCATGGAAGGGCGCGGGATACAGACCTTCGACCACGGCCATCATCTGTGGGCGACGGCGTGGTACCTGCTCGGCGATATCGAGCGCGTCGTCGCGTGGGTCGATTTCACCGAGAAGATCGTCGATTGCCCCTCGGTGATCATGTGGAAATACAAGGACGCCACGCGCTACGGCGTTTGCGACTATTGTCAGTCCATGGACCTCGCCCTGCCGTCGAAATACTACTCATGCGACGAATGGTTCGAGATTACCGGCAGCCGTGGCATCGTCATGATCCGCCGATGCACGGGCAACCTTATCGACGGACCTGCCGTTAGCGTGTGTACGAGCGACGGGTGGACGCATCACGACATCGAATCCGATTGGGCATCCGGATTCCGTTATGCCACGCGAAACTTCATCGCCGCGATTCAGGGCAACGAAGCGCCACTCCTCACCGGCGAACAGGCCAAGAACGTGTTACGCTTCGCATTCGCATTGCGCCGCTCGTCCGACGGACGCCGCGAGGTACGCCTGGACGAACTATAGTGCCCATTTCTCAATGAGACCACTCGAACGTATCTCGGCCCCACGCCATACCTAAAGTTCTGTCATGCGTGGCCGATATACTAACCGTGAAGACCCTAAAAAGTTGAAGTTAAATCGAAGTCCGGCGTCGAGCGCCCAATCCCAGCGCTACGTGTCCAACGCCAAAGCTTCGGGGTCCTTACCTCCTTTGAGTGCGCCATGACGTCCCGTTATGGCGCTCTTCTTCTTTTCCACGCCCATCCCAATCGTCTATGATACCGGTTTGTGTAAAAAAGGCTGCGAATCGAAACGGATCATGAAAGAGAACAATCACAACGCCATCGTCATCAAAGGCGCGCGCGAGCATAATCTCAAGAACATCAACGTCGTCATTCCGCGCGACAAGCTCGTCGTCATCACCGGGCTGAGCGGCTCGGGGAAGTCGAGCCTCGCGTTCGACACCATTTATGCCGAGGGCCAGCGGCGCTACGTCGAAAGCTTGTCGGCATACGCCCGACAGTTCCTCGAACAAATGGACAAGCCGGATGTCGACTACATCGAGGGCCTAAGCCCGGCTATCTCGATCGAACAGAAGACCTCGCATCGCAATCCGCGATCGACCGTCGGCACCGTCACCGAAGTTTACGATTACCTCCGTCTGCTCTTCGCGCGCATCGGTACGCCGTACTGTCCGCAGTGCGGCAAAGTCATCGAATCGCAGACGCCCCAGAGCATCGTCGACTGGGTCCTCGCGCTGCCGGAAGGAACGAAAGTCCAATTGCTCGCGCCGCTGATTCGACAGCGTAAGGGCACGTATCAAAAGGTCTTCGACGACATCAAGCGGCTCGGTTTCGTACGCGTGCGCGTGGACGGCGTATTCGGAAACGTCGACGACGAGTACACGCTCGAACGCTACGTCAAGCACGATATCGACGTCGTCGTGGACCGGCTCGTGGTTAAGGGCGGCATCCAGCGGCGGCTCACGGATTCCGTCGAGACCAGTCTCAAGCATGGGCACGGCATCATTCGCATGTACTACGAAACGCCAGGGCTGCCCGCGAAGGAAATCATCCAAAGCGAACACCTCGCGTGCGTGGACTGCGGCATCAGTTTCGAGGAACTCGCGCCGCGCATGTTCTCGTTCAACAAC
Organism: Candidatus Hydrogenedentota bacterium; assembly: GCA_903925285.1. GTDB lineage: Bacteria > Hydrogenedentota > Hydrogenedentia > Hydrogenedentales > SLHB01 > DSVR01. The sequence goes on from CAIYET010000728.1 coordinate 2,322, forward strand.
CCGCATGGCGCGTGCCCGACCTGTACCGGCCTCGGCAATACGATGGAAATCGATCCCGACCTCGTCGTGCCCGATACGTCCCTGTCGATCGCCAACGGCGCGGTTCGCCCATGGAGCATGCGCCGCATGCTCGATGGCATGTACCGCCGCGCGCTATACAGTCTGTGTACCTACTACAAGCAGAGCCAGAACAAGGCATGGCGTCATCTCCCCGAACATTTTCGCGAAATCGTGCTGCGCGGGTCGAGGGGCGAAGAAGTCGATTTCTCCTTTTCGAGCGAGAACCGCATCGTCGAGGTCCGCCGCGAATTCGAAGGCGTCATCCCGAACCTCGAACGCCGTTTCCGCGAAACCGAATCGAACGCCGCGCGCGACATGATAAGCCAGTTCATGACCACGCGCCCCTGTCCCGATTGCGGCGGCACGCGGCTGCGGCCCGAATCGCGCGCGGTCCGCGTACAAGGCAAGACGATCATGGACCTTACCGGATGGTCCATCGCCGAGGCGTTACGCTTTTTCGGCTCGATGGACCTGACGCCGTCGCAGCGAATCATCGCCGAACGCATCCTCAAGGAAGTCCGCGAACGACTTGGATTCCTCGTCAATGTCGGACTCGACTACTTGAGCCTGAACCGCGAAGCCGGCACCTTGTCCGGCGGCGAATCCCAACGCATACGCCTCGCGACGCAGATCGGCTCCGGGCTGGTCGGCGTGCTGTACGTGCTCGACGAACCCAGCATCGGACTGCATCAGCGCGACAACAAAAAACTGATCGTCGCGCTCGAACGCCTGCGCGATCTCGGCAACACGGTCATCGTCGTCGAACACGACGAGGAAACGATCCGCCGCGCCGATTACGTGATCGATCTCGGACCCGGCGCGGGCGTCCACGGCGGGGCGATCGTCGCCCAGGGCACACCCAAGCAGATCATGCGCAGCAAGGAATCGCTGACGGGCCAATTCCTACGCGGAACGTTGCGCATCGCGTTGCCCGAACACCGACGCCGCGGCAACGGCAAGTCCATCGTCCTGCGCGGCGCACGACACAACAATCTCAAAACAATCGACGTATCGTTTCCGCTCGGCGTGTTCATCTGCATCACCGGCGTGTCCGGCTCCGGCAAATCGAGTCTGATCAACGAGACGCTGTATCCCGCCGCCATGCGGGCGCTGCACGACGCCACACGGGCGCGCCCCGGCAAGTTCGACGCCATCGAAGGCCTCGCGCACATCGATAAAGTCATCGAAGTCGACCAGTCGCCCATCGGACGCACGCCGCGCTCGAATCCAGCGACCTATACCGGCCTGTTCTCGCCAATCCGCGACATCTTCAGCATGACCGCCACCGCCAAACAGCGCGGCTACAAGCCCGGACGTTTCAGTTTCAATGTCAAAGGCGGGCGTTGCGAACAATGCGAAGGCAACGGCGTCATCCTCATCGAGATGCACTTCCTGCCGGATGTCTACGTGCCGTGCGACGAATGCTCGGGCGCACGCTACAACCGTGACACACTCGAAGTCCTATACAAGGGCAAAAACATCGCTGAAGTGCTCGATATGACCGTCGAAGAAGGCGTCGAGTTTTTCCGCAACATCCCATCCATTTTCGGCAAACTCGAAACGCTCAACGACGTCGGCCTCGGCTACATCAAACTCGGCCAAGCCGCCACAACCCTCTCCGGCGGCGAAGCGCAACGCGTCAAACTCGCCACGGAACTCGCCAAACGGCAGACGGGCCGCACGCTCTATATTCTCGACGAACCCACAACGGGGCTGCACGCGGTAGACGTCGACAAGCTGTTGCAGGTCCTGCACCGCCTCGTCGACAGTGGTAATACCGTCATCGTCATCGAACACAACCTCGATGTCATCAAGACCGCAGACTGGATTATCGACCTCGGACCCGAAGGCGGCGATAACGGCGGGCGCATCGTCGCGGTCGGCACACCGGAAGATGTCGCCACGCACAAAGATTCCTACACGGGCTTCCACCTGCGCGAAAAACTCGCGCGCGACCGTGCGTGATCGAAAGCGGTTACTTGTCTTGTCAACGGCGGAAACATTGTTCCGTTCCCCGCAAGCGATACCAAAGCGACTACAGGCGTATAGTTGAAAATCTACGGAATTGGCGTTATCATCATGAAGCATTTAGGCATCAAGGAGAAGTATCAGACGATCAAAGAGCAGTAAGAAGTCCATACAGTTGATATTGCGTTTGGTCTTGGGTGACTCCCGGCAAATAACTTCCACATTCCGCAAGGGCGGAAACGTAAGAGTCACACAGGCACTAGGCGCTCCCGTTTGGGAGTGCCGTTTTGCTTGTGTTCTTACGTGGGCGCGTGGAAGCGCCCTGCCGGGAGCACTACAAGCGGCGCTCCCTATCTTCTTGGGAGCTATAAAGAGGGGAGAAGAAAGATGCTTGAAGTGACGTGTCCGGGATGTGGACGGCAACTCAAGATAGACGAACGTCTTGCGGGGTGTACTGGCAGATGTAATCACTGCCAATCCGTGATTCAAGTGCCGTCCGTCTTCATTGCACAAGAGAGCACTTCTTGGACCGGAGAGCCCGCAAGACCCTACACGCCAGATCTGATGGATTTGACCTATGAGTCGCCAAAGAAGACCACTCCACACTGTCCAATCTTCGGATATATCATGAATCCCTCGCGAACCAAAATACTATACGGAATCGTTGTCAGCGATAGGGCGCGAGACAGATTTGCACTCAGAAGACAGTTTGCTTTTGCCTTGGATATCGTGTTGGCAAATACAATACTAGCCGCTATTGGGATAATGGCCGCGATATGCGGTTGGGTGGACACAAGTAATCCATCTAACCATACTATCATTCTAATATATACTCTCATAAATCTTCTTGTGATGTTCCTCATCTTCCCGCTGAAAGATGGTTTTTCAGGCTATTCACCCGGCAAATGGCTGATGGGTGTTCGGGTATACGATGTAAGAACATCCAAGCCAATACGTTTTGCCCAATCCTTTTTGAGAAATCTACCAATCCAAGGTGCTTTGGTAATGGCAAGCATTCCAATCCTATTCCTACCGGCAGACAATTCTGATATCATTGATATGTGGCACTCCATTCGTGTACTACCGGCCTATCTACCACTGCTTATTTACATAGTCTTTGGTCTACAATTGTTGAAAGGGAATCGCTTTGGCGATGCTTGGGCACACACGAAGGTCATTTGGGAGAAATACTCGGACCGTCTACCCTTCAAAATGCCGGGAACCTTACAATCTGAGAACTCAAGATACGACGCCGTGGGGCAGATACCTGGAAAGTCTGAACGTTCGCAATTCGCACAACGAGAGAACATAAAATTAAAACACTCAGGACTGGGAATAGCATCGTTTATCACCTCTGTCATGGTAGCGTCTTTCATATTTCTTATCGTTATCGCTGGAGCAATGGAATCGTCCACGCCTAGCGGCATGGATGAAAAGTCTGTGGGCGCGATCGCTGGAGCAATGAAATCATCCACGCCTGACGGTATGGATGAAAAGTCTGCGGGCACGATAGGTCTAGACGTATTCATTTCCGTCTTCGTGTTTTTCTTGTTTCCATCTCTTGTGGCGCTAGGGCTAGGCATCGGTGGTCTTCTCCAGAAGGACCGGAAGAAGATATTTGCCATTCTCGGAACAGTAATCTCGGCAGTGTTGATACTTATAGAGATAGTTTTCTTCATAGCGCTAAAGACGACCTCGGAGGAGCACATTGTCAGCACTGGGCTTACCGTTGCTCAACGGAATGAACCTTCCTATACCTCAGAAATGCGTAATGCCGCTGACCAAGGAGACGCCATTGCCCAACAGAGGCTGGGCATCTGTTATTTCAACGCGAAAGGTATACCGAAGGATGATGTGGAAGCGGTGAAGTGGTTTCGCAAAGCTGCGGACAAAGGATACGCTGGGGCTCAACGCTGCCTGGGCGCGTGTTATGCCCTAGGGCGGGGTGTACCGAAGGATGAGGTGGAAGCGGCCAAATGGTATAGCAAAGCTGCGGCCCAAGGCGACACTGACGCTCAAGAGATCTTGGGCCTCTCTAATGCCAAAGGGCGAGGAATCCAAGATGCAGGGGCACCCGCGAAGTCGCAAGAGTCTTATCCAGCGCCTACGTATAAAAATGACGCAGCATTTCGAGATGCCGCCGAAGAACTTGACAAGCAAGTCATCAAGAACATGGGGATAAGCGATGATGACAGCGAAAAACTCAAGAAACTAGGCCGAATGATGGAAGACCCAGCGGCTTATCAAGCAGCCGGTGAAAGAGCTACGCGCAATATCGTCAACAGATACAGTGAAGAGGAATTGCGGAAAATGACTCCCGCAGCGAAAGAGAAACTCATGTTGGACGAAGTGACACGATAAGATATTCAAGTTGTAATATAAGAGGAGGACTTAGCATGAGCGCATATGAGCAAACGATGTATCTTGTAGGGGGATGGGTTGTGTATGTGAGTTTGTGTTGTTTGGTCGGCCACGCCGCCAACCAAAAGGGCAGGAATGGCAATTATTGCGCACTAGCAAGCCTTTTGCTTTCTCCGGTGATGATGTTTCTGTATCTAATGACTGTTCCTGCACTAACCCCAAGAAAAGCTGATTCAGCCGAAAGAATCAAGACAAGGGTTGCTGGGGCAATGTTCGTGGTGATCTGCACTATTAGTATAGTAATACTAGGACAAATATCAATAAATGCGATCAATTGGGAACATTGGCAGACACGCCTTGATAAATATAATTATCAAGTAGATCATCATCTGCCGATTGATGTTGGACCTTAGCATTATGCTTCGCCCGTGCCAATAGATGACCTCTAAATGCGCAGTGCTCTGGAGCATTAGCGAAGACCGTTCGCTCAACGCTGTTGTTCAGCGTTTGGGCTCAGTCTTCATCCTTCGCAGCCTTTAGCGGTGGCAAGCTTTGAGGCGAAATCATCCCTTGACCAAGGAGTGCAAGGTACGAAGTGAGAAACCGTTCATCATAATTGGCTGCATCGCTAAAGAATGGAACAAGCCCCTCGAATACCTGCTGCGTGGCTTTCGAGTTGGGAACCTGCCATAACTTAAAAAGTGCCAATCGAGGTCCACCTGCAGGAATTCCCTTGAGCCGCGCCTCGGTAGTCATAGTGCCAAGGGGAAGGGCTTCCGCTATCGGCACACGAGCTACGATCAGAGATCCTAAACTGTTATTCCTTTTGCTCAGCCAATACGTTCGAATATAAGGGAAGAACTCCTTTAGGTCTTCTTCGAGCCATTCGACGCGAGCAAGCTTGAATCGCTCCAGCCCAAGCAACCGCTGCAGGTCAGGACGCTGAAAGGCAACACCATCGAGCGTATGGAGCCAGCATTGAACCACCGCAAACAGGGATATCGCGCGGTGCTGGCGACGTGCGCCTTCTCTGAGATCGATCTGTTTCATTGGTAGTGCATACCTCCAGTTGCCGAATGCGGCAAACCCGACGCCACCACTGGTCCCGCCCATACCCAAAGACCATGATAGCAAGATCTGCTGCAAAACACGAATTCGCAAATTTGGCGGCATCGCGATAATCTCACTTCGGCGCAACAGACCGTTTCGTCAGCAGTTTCTTGAGGTTATCGGGGTTGGCTTGCCACGCGACGGCGCGTTGGTAGTCGGCGTATGTTTTCTCGCGTGCGCGGAACTCGCGGGTATGGACGCGGCGTCGGCCTTCGCGGGAATCATCGACCCCGAGCGCGGCGTGCAACATTTCGTGGAAGACGATATAGCGCACGAAATAAGGCGGCACGAACGACTGATCGAGCAGCGGGTGGATGCGGATGAGATTCTCGCCCGGGTAATAGCTGCCGAAGCGGATCGAGCGTCGTCGGCGTGTCGACGGCATACGGCCCCACGTGATACGGGCCAGCACCGCGCCGTCGAATTCGTCCCGGTTGACCTCGTCGAAGATCGTCTTGAGTTCGACATGCTCGCCACGCGTATCCAGTTGCTCCTGGACGTGTTGTCTCGCCTTGATCTGGCCGCGATTCGCGTGGATGAAGCGATTCAACGGCTCGACGCCGGTCTTCGATCGCGGCGATCGGATCCAGCGCGCGAGCGCATGGACGACTTCGGCCTCGGCGGCGAGGAACATGCGATGGATGCGCACCACGGCGCTCCCGTGCAGACGGTCGTGACGGACGGACATGATCGTCGAGCGGTTGTCGGTCAAGACAAGTCTGACCGGCATAAGGGCTTCCGCTTCGAGTTCGGATTCGAGGTCCGCTTCGGTCCGCCACACGAACTCGATTTGGCGCGTATCCATAGAAGTCCGGCGACCCATCGCATCCCTCAATATCAGGAGTTAGGAGTTAGAAGTTAGGAGTTAGAATGGCCGCTCCGAGTTCATCCTTCTAACTCCTAACTCCTAACTCCTAACTTCCGGAGCGCCCCGTAGCGCGAGGAAGAACACGGCTCCCACAAACACGAGCGCGAGGCTGATCGCTTCGGACACCGTCATCCCTGCGACGGACTTTGCGGAATCGCCCCGGAAGATCTCGACGGTGAAGCGCAAGATCCCGTAGAAAAACACGTAAAGTGCGGCTGTAGCGCCGGGCATATGGCGCGTTCTTCCGTGTCGTTTCAGAATGATCATCGCCAGGACGAGTCCAACGGCCATGTACAGTTGCGTCGGGTGAATTGGCGCACACACCGTCTCTTTGCCGGTGATAATGTGGTCACGCACCTGTTGAAAATAGGCGTGGCTGCCTTTCGGGAAAGTGACGGCCCACGGCATCTTCGTCGGCGCACCCCAGCAGCAGCCGTTGAGGAAACAGCCGATACGCGTGATGGCCTCGGCCAGCGCCAAGTACGGCGCGACAACATCGGCGACGATCCGTCGCGGCAATTGGTTGATCGTCAAGTACACGAACACGGCGAAAATGCCGCCGATAAGCCCACCGTAAAATACCAGTCCACCTTCCCATACAAACAAGGCATGCCAAAGATACTTTGGTTCCGAGTATTGGAGAATCCAGTAGACTTTCGCGCCGACCAGCCCGCCGATAAATGCCCACAACCCGCCTTGCGGCGTCACGTCGATCGGCGGCTCGCGCCGCTGTAATTCGCGCACGATCAGCAGCGTACACGTCAGAAACGCCACCGACAACATCGTAGGATAGGCGTGGAACTTGTACCCGAACACATCGAGCAACGTAGGGTGCATGTCGGTACCTTAATAATTAGGAGTTAGGAATTCATCAATCTTTCAACTCGCGAATCCATACGTTTCTGAATTTCACGGGGTTGCCATGATCCTGCAGTTCGATGGGACCCTTATCGCCGTGCGGCTCGTAGTTCGAGATCGAACGATGGCCGCGCCAGTTAGTACCGCCCGATAGCTCGACATGGTCCTGCACGAGCACGCCGTTGTGGAACACGGTGAAGGTCGCGCGCTTGACGACTTTACCGTCCTCGAAGACCGGGCGATGGAACACGATATCGTAGGTTTGCCACTCGCCCGGTTTGCGGCACGCGTTGACCAGCGGCACTTTGCGTCCGTACAACGCCCCGGCTTGGCCGTCGGGATAGGTCGTATTCTGGTAGGAATCGAGCACCTGGACCTCGTACTGTCCCATCAGAAACACGCCGCTGTTCCCTCGTCCCTGTCCCTCGCCCATGACGTCCTTCGGGCAGGCATATTCGACATGCAACTGGCACGAGCCAAATTCCTGCTTCGTGCGGATCATGCCCGATCCCTTCGTCGGCATCATCACGCCGTCCTGGACAACCCACTTGGTCTCTTGATCCTTTACCATCGACGTCCAGTTCGACAGGTCCTTGCCGTCGAACAATACAACCGCGTCCGAAGGCGCCTGCATGCTGTCGACGCCCGGCGTGACGATAGGCGGCTGCGGCTGCTTCGCAGGATCCTCCTCGTGGACCACGATCCCGTCGATGCTCATATACGGTACCGTCACATCCTTACCCTTATCGTTTTTCTCGACCTGCGTCCATTCCTTGATGAGCGGCGTGTCGAAATCCGCGAACACGTTCAGCGCAACCACGGCGATACAAATAGCGGACAAAACTACAATGTGTTTCATGGCGATCTCTCCTTGTTGAACCGGCAATTAAACGGGCTTGAAGCCCCAAGTGTAGCGCGAAACCGCGCCAATCGCAAAAGAACCATTTTCAGAAAGTTAATTTGGACAAGAGCGATCTCGGATCTCAAATCCCATTTTGTGCGAGCGCGGTCTTTGGAATGAGAACGATGGAGGTTTGGAGCGGATAGCCGCAGGTGCATCCGGAACTGGATTCGGGGATCATGATGAGCCCGCCGGCTGGGATGATGTTGAGCCAGCAGCCGGGCCGGGTCTCGTTTGTCAGGCGGATGCCTTCGGTCGTGGCGGTTTCGGTGGGATACATTCGAGGATTGCTGCCGCGGCCGTAGAGGTAATACGCGGAGCCGGTCAGGCCGCCGCAGCCGTGTCCACCGCGATAGGCGACATAGTCCTTCTTTGCGCCGGTCTGGAGATCGAATGCGAAGGGACGCGAGTAGACGGCGTCTTCGATGATGACGGGGTGCTGCCATTGTTCGCCATGGCTGCCGTCGATCCCCGCGAATTCCTTACCGCGCGGATCCAGGGCGCGGTACGGCGTCTGCCACTTGTCCGCGCCGGTTTTCATGTCGAACGCGTACAGGCCGTACCACACCTCGGCATCTTTGTTGTAGGTTCCTGTTGTTATGAGCGTGCCGTGTGAGCCATTGAGGTATGCGATATGCTCGTATGGTAACGCGATCGTGCGGTCCCATGCCACGGAGCCGTCGGCCAGACGCAACGCGAGCAGGTGGGCATTGTCCTTGAAAAACTCGTCGAGTCGAATGCGTCCGCGGTCGTTGCCCATGGCCTTTTCGTTTCGGCTCTCGATGACGTATACGCAACGTTCGGGTTCGGGGGATTCCGCGTCGATCATGATGCCGTTGTTCAGGATGAGGCCGTTGCGATAGGTCCAGCGCGGCTCGCCGGTGAGCCGGTCGAGGCAAAACAGGTAGTCGCTGGCCATGACGGGCCGGAAATCGCCTTCGATGGTGTTGACGGTGGCTTTGCTCAATACGTTGAACGACGCGCCCGGTTTCTGGCCCGTACCGAGAAGGACCCCGTCCACGCAATCGAGGTATCCCCAGTCGTGCGGCGCTTGCTGCTGTCCGGGCGCTTTGAACGAGGCGATTTTTTCGCCCGTCTCCGGTTTGACTCGCCAGCATTCGCCCTGGAGCGCGATGTAGAGCGAATCGTCGGTGACGACCATGTGGCCGCTGTTTTTGAGTGCGCCGACGCGTCTCGAGTTGGGCACATCGAGCCGCCACAACGGCGTGCCGTTGTAGGGGTCGACGGCCATGACCATGTCGTTGCCGGGAATGAAGAGGCGGCCCGCTTTGAACAGCGACGACATGGGACGGTGGTGGCGGTCGATCATGTCGCGCGGACCCGGTTCTCCGAACCACTGGAGTGCCATGGGGCCTCGCAACGGATCCGTACTACATGCGGTATGGTTCGGGTTGGCGTAGAGTTCGGTCCATTCGCCGACGTTGGCGAGCGGACCGCGGCTGTACACGGCCCAAAGGCCGTTATCCGTGCGGATGCACGAGGCGTCGAGTCCGCCTTCGGCCAGCCATGCGGTCAGACTCGATGGGTCTGTCGAGCCGATGCAGAACGTGCCGCCGTAAGGCCGCAGCACGCGCAGCACGTCGCGGCAGGCGACGGAAGGCGTCTTGTCGCAGACGATCAGATTTGCCATCATACTGGTGTATGGTAGTGGGGACGCGACTTGTTGGATGGCCACGCGTGCGCCGTACAAGCCTTCCGCATCGAGCGCGGCGCGGGCTTCTTGGGCTTTCGCGGCGTCCGGTTCGACGCCGACGATCCTCAACTCGCTGTGCTTGGCCAATTCGCGGGCGAGTTGTCCCTGTCCGCAATCCAGGACCAGGCAATATCCCTTGTCGATGCCGGTCATTTTCAGAATCGTTTCAGCTACGGCTGCATAAGCGGCGTCCGATGGAAGGGCAGGCGCTGGTTCGTTTGCAGGAATGGAAACGGGCGTTGCTCCAAAGCAATAGATACGGCCCTTGTCCGTGCTCGCATAGAGGCGGCCATTCGTGGCGGCCAAACCGTACGCGCAACCGTCGACTTCGGATTTCCAGCGCTCGACGCCATCCTGCGTGGCGTATCCGGCCACGAATCCATCGCCGCCTACGAATAACGTGTCGCCCGCGAGAATCAGCGCATACGGGGCGTCGAGCATTCTTTTCCAGCGGATACACGTGCCCATTTCGAGCGACAGCGCGCCAATCGTTGCGCCGTCCTCGAGCATGACCTGTTTGAGTTGTGCGCGCTCGGCTTCGCCCGTTGTTCTGTTGAGGCGCTTGTCGGTTTCCTTGAGGTGTTTCGTGGTCTCGATTTGCTTGTGCGACAGTTCGATGAAGTGCGGCCGGTCGAGCGCCCAGAGTTCGGTCAGGGATTGGAGGTAGGCCGTGTCGCCTTTGACGACTATCCGCAGGCCAGGAAACGATGCGACGGTTTGCTTCGTATCGTTGTCGATTAGTTCGAGTTCGTTGCCGCTGGCACGACCCGGTCCGCTTATGACTTGTCCGTCGACGAGCGTGGCGTATGGGCCGCCGGGTCCTTCGGTCTCGCCGAGGATCTTGCCCGATTCGCGCTCGACGATGACGGGTTGCGTGCGGCCAGTCGGTATGAAGAGGCGCGTGGGGGAGAGGACCAGGTATCCTTGGGGCGCGAGTTCTTCGGACTTGACGCTCCAACGTGCCGCGCCCGTTGCGGCGTTCAGGGCGTTGACGTAGACGGCCTGCGAGCCGAACAGCCCCGAACACACGTAGGCGAGGCCGCCGTCGAGCGTAACGCCGTTGCGCACGGGCATCCAGGAAATGACACGGCCGTTGCCGGGTATGCGCCAATCCGGTTCCTGCGGACGAAACCGCCAAATGAGTTTGCCGGTTGCTGCGTCCAACGCGTATACCCAGCCGTCGTCGGAACCGAACAAGACGCGGCCCTTATCGATAGCCGGGGCGAGGCGAACCGGACCTTCGGTACAGAACCGCCACCGCACCGCACCCGTGGCCGCGTCGAGGCAATACAGGTGGTCGTCGGACGAGGAGCCGAAGTACAGCGCGCCGTCGGCGATCACAGGCTGGAACGCGCGGTCGTAGGTCACGACGGGAAGCAGTTCGCGGATCTCGTGCCAGATGTCCTGCTTGGCGGGCGCGGGCCATGCAGGGTTCGGCGCGAGCCGAGGCGCGTAGGTCCATACTGTATGCAGTAGAGGGGCTGGCGCATCGTCGGTCACGCCGGTGCGCGCATTGTCATGCATGTAGGTCGGCCAATCGTCCGCGAGCGCGATCCCCGTGCACGCGAATATAAGGAGTAGCGCCGCTGCGGTCTTTCGCATCGAATTCCCTCTACCGCGCCTTGAGTGCGGCGTACTTGTTGACGGCGCTGAGGTACGCCTGTACGGCGGCCTCGATGATGTCGGTGCTGGCGCCGGTGCCGGTATAGGAGCGTTTGCCGAAAACCACGTTCACATGCGCTTCGCCGAGCGCGTCCGTTCCCGACGTGGCGGCGCGGATCGAGAATTCCTTGAGTACGCCTTTGTAGCCGGTCACGCGGTCGACGGCTTGGAACGCGGCGTCGACGGGACCATCGCCCGTGGCGGTATCCGTGAACGTTGCGTCGCCTTTGCGCAGTTTCACGAACGCCATGGCGGGATCGCCGCCCGAAGTGCGGACCTGTTCGAGGTGGTAGACCTCGAAGCTCTTGTCCTGCATCGCGACAATCAGCACGCGCAGGTCGTCCTCGAAGACTTCCTTCTTGCGGTCCGCCAGTACAATGAAAATCTCGTACAGGCGCGAAATCTCTTCGTCCGTGAGGTGATACCCGAGTTCCTCGCAGCGTTTCGACAGCCCGGCGCGTCCCGAATGCTTGCCGAGGACGAGTTCGCCGCGCAACCGCCCAACGGATTCCGGGGTCATGATTTCGTAGGTGGCCTTGTTGGCGATCATGCCGTGTTGATGAATGCCGGATTCGTGCGCAAACGCGTTGCGACCGACGATGGGTTTGTTATACGGGATGGTCAGGCCGGTCAGATTGCCCAAGAGACGGCTCGTGTTGTAAATCTCTGCCACGACGATACCCGTGTCGAAGGGGTGCATGTCGTGGCGGACTTTCATGGCCATGACGACCTCTTCGAGCGACGTGTTGCCGGCGCGTTCGCCGATGCCGTTGATCGTGCACTCGATTTGCCGCGCGCCGCCTTGCACGGCCGCCAATGCGTTGGCGACTGCCAAACCGAGGTCGTTGTGGTTGTGCGACGCGAAAACGACCGTGTCCGCGCCGGGGGTGTTCGCGATGACGTGCCGGAACATTTCGCGGATTTCGTCGGGCGTCGTGAAGCCGACGGTATCGGGCAGATTGATGACGTCGGCGCCGGCGGCAATCGCTACCGCCGTTACCTGCACGAGGTAATCCCAATCCGAGCGCGTGGCGTCTTCGGCGGAGAATTCGACGCGTCCGATGAGTTTTTTTGCCAGTTTGACGGCCTTGTCGGCGTTTTCGAGCACCTGTTCGCGCGTCATGCGCAGTTTGTGCTCGATGTGGATGTCCGAAGTGGCGATGAACGTGTGCAAGACGGGTTTTGCGGCCTTATCAAGGGCTTTGGCGGCACGCTCGATATCGCCCGTGACTGCGCGCGACAGTGCGGCGACGCTCACGCGTTTCACGGCCTCGGCCGTTTTCGATACCGCCTCGAATTCCTGTGCCGAGGCCACCGGGAAACCGGCTTCAATGATGTCCACGCCCAGCCGCTCGAGCTGGAGGGCCATCTGGACTTTGTCCGGCACATTCATGCTCGCGCCCGGCGATTGTTCGCCATCGCGCAACGTCGTATCGAAAATTTGAACTCGCGCTGCCATAACTGCTCTTCCCTTCATCCATCGTGCGCGTGCGCACGACCCTTGCGTTGTGCGAAAACGACACCTTAGCAGAGCCGTCCTCGCGCTTTCAATTTCAATCAGGGTGTGCTGTCATCATCCTAGAAAAGACAGTCCAATCAGGAATTTTGGCTGCGGCTCCGCCGCCCCGTGCAATCCGTGTTTTCAAATGCCGAATCTAGTGTCAAACTGCAATAGTCCACGCTATTTTGGAGTGCGGCGGCGCAGACGCCGCTTTTGTTCGCCAATGCCTTCGGTTCTGCAAATAACCCGCCGATTGTCGCGAAGCCAGTAGTTCCTGGTGAACG
>CAIYET010000729.1 GCA_903925285.1 Candidatus Hydrogenedentota bacterium
CAAAGCGGCGTCGTTGCCGCCGCACTCCAAAAATTGGGCCCTTCTGAAATTGTACTGCCCGAATCGGTAATACGAGAACTGCACACCAAAGATAGGATTTGCGGCTCATCCGGATTATGCGTGATATTTGCACGTTTTCATCTTCATCTATCGTGCGCGCACGAGCCTCATGGGGCGAGTTTCCTCCGGACGGCGTCGTGGTCTTGGGTGCGCGGTTAATCGGCGGCTGGCGCGAGGATGCGGTGTTGTTTGAGGCGTTCGGCGTCGGAATGGGCTACGGGGATGGGGTGGCCTTCGGTGTCGATGCGGGCGTGGTACATGGCGGTGGCGACGGTGCCGGGCGTGGGGATGAAGCATTGGACCTGGCGGGGTTTCCACCCTTTTGCCCTGAGCCAGCGCGCGAGCGTGTGCATGTCGGCATCGGTGCAGCCGGGGAATGCGCTCATCAGGTATGGGACGATGTATTGCTCTTTGCCGGATGCGCGCGAGGCGTCGTCGAAAACGGCCATGAAACGTTCGAATTGATCGAAGGAGGGCTTGCGCATGAGGCGCAGCACGTTGTCGCAGGCATGTTCGGGCGCGAGTTTCAATTGGCCGCCCGTGTAGCGGCCCGCGAGCGCGTGCATGTATTCGGGGTCGTGCAGGGCGAGGTCGTGGCGGACGCCGCTGGCCACGCGCACGTGCCGGACGCCTGGTATGCGGGCGAGGGCATCGAGGAGGTCTGCGGCGGCATGTTGGTCGTACGCAAAGTGTGGACAGATCGCCGGGACGAGGCAACTCGTGCGGCGGCAAGTGTGTCCTTCGCGCAGGCATCGCGCGCCCCACATGTTCGCAGACGGTCCACCAACGTCGGTAATACTGCCGCGCCAATCGCGGTGGCGCTTGAGGCGCGCGACTTCGTCCGCGATGGACTCGAAGCTGCGCGACTGGATCCGACGGCCTTGGTGGAGTGCCAGCGAGCAAAAGGTGCAGCCGCCCGCGCAGCCTCGGTGCGCGGTGACGCTGAACTGGACCATTTCAAGGGCGGGGATTGGCTCGGTGTATCGCGGGTGCGCGCGGCGCGTGAAAGGCAAGGCGTAGAGTTCGCCGAGTTCGCCGGGCGTCAACGGTGCGGCGGGTGGCGCGAACCAGACGTTGCGTCCGCCGGCCAGTTGTGTCAGCCACGGCGCTCCGTTATGCGTTTGGCGCTCGAATGCCAGCGTCGCGTCCATCAACCGTCGCGGGTCGGCGACGATTTCTTCATGCGAGGGCAATTGTTCGATGTCTTCGGATTGGCTGGGCATCTCACGCGATTTCGAGTCCGCAGCCGCGACTCCGCGCAACGAGGCCAGCGCGATGGGATCTCCCTTTTCGATGGCGCGGGCCACATCGACGAGCGCACGTTCCGCCATGCCGTAAACGAGCAGGTCGGCCTTGCTGTCGAGCAGGATCGAGCGCCGCACCGCGTCGGTCCAGAAATCGTAATGTGTGGCACGGCGCAACGACGCTTCGATGCCGCCGATGACGACCGGGAGGCCGGGAAAGGCCTGGCGTACGAGGCCGGTGTATACGACGGTGGCGCGATTGGGCCGTGCGCCCGCGCGCCCGCCCGGCGTATAGGCATCGTCGCGTCGTTTCTTGCGGAACGCGGTGTAATGGGCGAGCATCGAATCGAGCGCACCGGACGTGACACCCGCGAACAGTCGCGGACGGCCCAGCGCAACGATATCTTCGATATTGGTCCATCGCGGTTGCGCCACGATGCCAACGCGGTAGCCGTGCGCGATGAGCCAGCGTGCCAGAAGGGCCGCGCCAAACGCCGGATGGTCGATAAACGCGTCGCCTGTTACGAGAAGGATGTCGATATCGGTCCAGCCCAACCGCGCGCATTCCTCGCGCGACAGCGGCGGCATATCTGGCTGATCGAGGCGCATGCGGATTACCTTAAATAAGGTAGTTAGGCTTTAGGCTTTAG
>CAIYET010000730.1 GCA_903925285.1 Candidatus Hydrogenedentota bacterium
GGCAAGCCCGCGGGGGTCGGAAAAGTATTGGACCCTTCGGCCTTAGCTTGACGCGCATGCCGCCGGGGGCCATCCGTCAACTCCGACTTGCGCCCTGTCAATCGTCTCTTGGGGCCAACGTCAGCGATCACCAGCAGCCTACACCTTGGATCGGCCGCAAACCTTTCTACTGCCGCGGTGCATCGCTTGGTTGGGGCTTCACTTCTGAAACATCTCGCCCAAAACATCGAGCACATGATCGCCGATCACTGGCGAGAGTTGTCCGAGTTTCTTGACGAGTCTTTCCTTGTCTACCGTCCGCAGTTGATCGAGCACGATTTGCCCTTCAACGTCTTGAAAGGTACAGTCCACGCGTGTCGGATAGCGTCGTCCTTTTGTGGTCATCGGGGCGACAATGACCGTCCCAATGTTGTGGTTCATTTCATTAGGAGAAATGACTGCGCAGGGTCGCGTTTTCTTGATCTCATGGCCAACTGTGGGATCAAGGGTGACGAGGAAGACTTCAAACCGGTTCACTTCCATTCCCAGTCCTCCTTCTCCCAACGTGTCAGAAGAGGCTGGGCATCCAACAGCTTATCGTCTCCCGCTCGTGCCATCTGCTTAAACGCCATGCTCCACCCCGAGCGGGGATGCCGAGGCGAATGGATCAGAATCATGCGATCCCGAACATTAATCTGGATCTCGTCTGTGAGGCCACATTGTTCAATAAGTGGCTTCGGTATGCGGACTCCCCTTGAATTGCCGATTTGAATCAGCATTGCTTTCATACCCATACCGTACTCACATTGTGATCACATGTCAATTTGCATTCTTATTGCCCCAGTAGAGTAGAACCGTTGTGCCCTGAGCGCAGGCGCGGGGGTGGCGGTTGGGCAGCTCCTGTTTCTCGTCCCTGAGCGTTTTTGGCTGTCGGACAAGAAGTACCTGTCCGACGACAAGCCGGTCTGGGTTTCTAATATTGTTTTGTTTCACGATCTTTGCAACGGTGTCGCCGCCTGACGTTAGATCCGGCGCTATTTCGTCCACCTGACGTGCGAGCGAAAACTGAAACGAGCGACCGTAACCATCGCCCTGTGCGGGATCAAGTTCCTGTACGAGAGCACGCTCCGGCGCGACTTCAGCGTGACCGGTGTCCCCCGCCCGAAGCGCGAAAAGCGATTGCCCGCAGTGATGACGCGCGAAGAGGTGCGCGATATTCTTGGAAAGGTGACGGAGTTGCGCCATCGTGCGTGTCTGTCGCTCATCTATGCCTGCGGCCTAAGGCTGGGCGAAGGTTGCAGCGTGCAGGTGGCCGACATTGACCGCGCCCGCGGTATGTTACACGTGCATGGCAAGGGCGCCAAGGACCGCTATGTGCCTCTGCCGGCAGCGATCCTGCCGTTGCTGGAGTCCTGCTGGAAGAGCCATCGCAACCGTGTCTGGATCTTCCCTTGGGTTGGCCGCGACGGAAAGAATGGCCCCACACCCGCCGCCGGTGTCGAATGCGACGCCAGAGGAACTGATGGACGCGTACCTGGGGCAATTGCGCAAAGAAGACCTAAAGGAGTGGCAACTTGATCAAGCACGGCAAGCCATCACGGCATGGCGGGCGTGGAGCGGCGGCAGGAACACGGGCGAACCGGCGCCTGCACCCAGAGTCGTTGCGGCTGCTGACGGATCGTTCGATCCCGGCAAGACGCTGGCGGTTCTGGAACATACCCTTCGCCTGCGGCATTACTCGCCCCGAACCCTCGGCACCTATTTGGACTGGTCCAGGCGCTACTGGGATTACCTCAAAGCTACCAACCAAATCATACCGGCAGGCGCCTTGATTACCGTCACCTCGTTCCAGAACTACATCTCGCATCTCGCCACCCGGATGCGAGTCTCCGCCAACACACAGAATCAGGCGTTCTGCGCGCTCCTGTTCCTTCTGCGGGACATTCTCGGATTGGAAGTGGGCGTCCTGGAAAATACGGTCAGGGCCAAACGCGGGGAACACCTGCCAACCGTTCTGTCCGTGGAGGAGGTGCGCCGGCTCTTCGATCAAATGACGGGCACCTCGCGACTGATGGCGGAACTGATTTACGGCGGCGGGTTGCGCGTCTCCGAGTGCTGCAAGTTCCGGGTCAAGGACATCGACTTCGGCACGAACCAACTTTATGTACGGGCAGGCAAGGGATTCAAGGATCGCACGACCCTGCTGCCGGATCGGTTGAAACCGCAGTTGGAAACGCACCTGCAGCGCATCCGCGAACTCTACGATCAGGATCGCCGTGACGAAGTGGAGGGCGTGGCCATGCCGGACGCATTGGACCGCAAGTTGCCGTCCGCCAGCAAGGAATGGGCGTGGTTCTGGGCGTTTCCCAGTCGGGCGCTGGCGGTTGATCCCGAAACCCATGTCGTGCGGCGCTGGTACGCCACCGACTCCGCCCTCCAGAAAATGATCGCCGATGCCGCCCGAAAAGCGGGTATTCCCAAGCGGGTGACTCCGCACTGCTTGCGTCATTCGTTTGCGACACAGATGCTGGTGAACGGCGTGGCCGGAAACGTGCTCGCTGTCGGTGAGACCGGTGAGATCCGGCTCCGTAGTCCGTTAGACGCCAATGCCCAAACGGAGGCGGACGGTGCCGTGCTGATCGAAATCGCCTTGGAAAGAACCGCGAGCAGGAATTTCCCGAAGTTA
>CAIYET010000731.1 GCA_903925285.1 Candidatus Hydrogenedentota bacterium
AAGCCTAAAGCCTAAAGCCTAAAGCCTGAAGCCTGAAGCCTTACGTGATTCAATTCAATGCAACAAACATCTGCCGTGCGCTTTTGATCGTTGCTTCGCCGGATTTCGCAGGCTCGTCGCAAAACGCTCGGTATCGTCCATCGACGAAGGTTTCGAGACCGGCGGGTTTGACGGCAACAGGCAAACAATTCCAAAAGTCCACCACGACGTATTGGTTGCCGCAACGGCGCGCAGTCAGTTCGATCCCATATACGCGGTCGGCGACGGCAAAATATATCGCGCCGGTCAACGAGCGTGCCGCGTCGTTCATACCTGCCGTATCGAGCACTTTTGCCTCGACGCCTCCGAACGCGAGCGGGCGGACCTGCTCGAACGCCACTCCGTCGGCCACGAGTGCTTCGTGGAAGGCGCGCAACGATTCCATGCACGCGCGTCGGCTGTCGAGCACTGTTTTTCGGGACTTGAACAGCCGCTTGTCCTCTTCGCGCAAAAGGGTCGCGCCGGCTTCGCTCTCGGCGCACACGACCAAGGGGCCGCTCAGATTATTGGTTTTCAACGCGTCCAGGACGCCCGAAGCCATCCGTAGGATAGGTTCGGCATCGCTGGCGCGCACGGGGGTACGTAGGAAATGTGTGGCGCCTACGGCCAATGCGACCAACGCGGCCAATCCAGCAATCAGTGCCAAGCGGGGAAACACGCGGCTGGGCGCCTGTTCGATCTGATAAACGGGACGGAGCACGCCCTGCTCGAATTGCAGGCGCACGCTCGTTTTCATCTTATTGGACATTCGGCATCAACTCTTAAGGATGAAGTAGGAATTCAGAATACAGGAGTCAGAATTCAGAATAGCCGCACGAGAATGAGTCATTCTGAATTCTGACTCCTGTATTCCTCGGTTCATCCTTCATCCTTCATCTCTGGTGGACGCAGTTCGCTGACCATGGTATCGCACATCTTCTGCGCGCTCATCTCCGATGGAAAGTATCCCTTGACGTCGCCGGGCAGCGGTTTTCCGCCGGATCCTTAGATGTAAACGGGGATCGTTTCGACCCATCGCGCGGCTTTGAGCAGGTCCATGAACTGGACGCCCGCGACGTCGGATTGCTCTTGGTTCACCAACACTGCCGTCGGCGGCATCATCCGCAAGCGCAAGAGGGCTTCGATCGAACTCGGGGTCGCGAAGAAGTGCCAGCCCTTATCCGTGAATGCCTGACGAAGCGGCGCGATGCGCTCTTGGTCCTGTTCGACGATCAGCACGCGCGGGGCGACCTTGTGATCGGTTGAGGAGCGATCGAGGGTTGCCGCTACATAAAACGCCAGATCGCTTTGGATGTGCTCTTGGTTTTCAATAAACTCGCAACCAAAAAACGAACCCGTATCGGTTGGATGGGCGTTGCGCACGTATGCGCGAAGCCCTTCGAGGGGGATGCCGTCGGGAAGCGTGAACGTTAGTTCGATCATTTCGTTGTTGGTCACGACGATGGGGGCCGATACGCGGCATCCGTTAATGCTGAGGTCGCGGACTTCCGCTTCGTGCTTCTTGCCATCGTACAAGATATGGCATGGAACGTACAGATCGATGCGCTGGGACTTGCGGAAAGCGACCAGATCCAAACTCTCCGGCCACGCTACAAGGCAATAGGAAATGTGGGGCCGCGTATCCCAGTCCAGGAGCGTCGACTCGAATCCACACGCGTTGCCCTGGGTCAAAAAGCGGACGACGCACCGCTCGCCGCGTTCCATATGTAGAAACCGAGCATCGGTCCGCGGACGGTCCAGCATGATGTATCGCGACTTGACCCAGCCGCGAACTATTGATCGGTAGCGCTGTCCCGACCGGCGCGTAACCGCCAGTTGCAGCGAGACCGGCCCGTCGATCGCCAGAAACGTCTCGATATCTGTTCGATGTTCACCCATCCTTGTTCGACCTCTAAGTTCCACCCTGCGCAGTGGACAATCTACCACATGGTAGCGCGGTCGCACAAGAATGAAGAAGGCCATTTTTAGGTTGAAGTCCGACAATGCATTCTGGTCCAATAACGTCGGTCGCTTTAGTTGGTGGCGCAGCCTACACTTCCGCACCCGCCAGACTGAGTTCAAGGAAGGAAGTTCCTAGCGTGTCCGTGAGAAATCTTGTTGGTCTTGCGTCTTGTTTTGTTGCCATGTCTTCGGCGTGGGGAGGTTTGACTTACGACATCGCCTGGACGCTGCCGGGCG
>CAIYET010000732.1 GCA_903925285.1 Candidatus Hydrogenedentota bacterium
CCCATCGTGCAAGGCACCATCACGGAACGCACGATCACCAAAGAAGACCCGCGGAATCCCGGTAGTTCCAAGACCATCGGCCCCTATTACCAATGGACATTCAAGCGCAACGCCAAGACGGTTACCGTAAACCTCTCGGCGTCACAAGTGAAGCCTTTCCAGCGAGCCATCGACAACAACCATAAACTCGAAGCGCGCCTGACGCAGATGCGGGAACTCTCATGCCGGATTCTGGAAGCGACTACCCAAGGAGTGCAGAAGCGTAAACGCAATAAATGAAGACACTTGGGCTTAAGTTAGTGCCATTCGGGACACCATACTTAATTCGGGTTTGAACAAACGGCAGGTTTGGCGGTGAGCCTTTGAATTCAGGAAATGGATCTCAGTAGAGTAGGGAGGGGTTTTTAGGCCCCTCCCCCTCATCAAACCGGACGTGCGGATTTCCCGCATCCGGCTTTCCTGAAGACCTTAACCTTGGACTATCGCAGGGGTGGTTTACGAGGTGCTTTGAGGTAAACCAGTCCGAGTTGTTCGAGTTTTGCGTAATACGTCATACCGTGTGGCGGTTTGAAGGGACGCTGGCTACGTCGTCGCAAGTGTTGCACAAGGCGGTCGCGCACATAGTGGTTGAGCTTATGAAATGCTTTGGCCGGGTAGCCTACCTGAAAGTAGTTTCCCCAGCCGGTCAGTATTCGGTTGGCTTCCTCTATGACACGCGGCACCGGCTTGAAACAATACCGGGGGCCGGTCATCTCGTGAATCCGGGCCTGGATACGTTCGAGGGCCTTCTTGGACGGTTCCATGTTCAAGTAGCGCTTGTCGCGCCCTTTGAGGTCCCGGTCGAACCGGAAGGTATAGCCCAGAAAGTCCAGGCTGGCTCCCGGTTGTCGAAGGTCCACGATACGGGTCTTGTCCCGATTCAAGCTCAGGCCAAGGCGCTGTTCGAGTTTGTGCTCGATGAACGCCGTCAGCCGTTCTCCCTGGTAGCGCGCTAGCACGACGAAATCGTCCGCATAGCGAACCAGCTTGGCCTTGGCCCAGTGCGCGGGGCCGTCCGGTCTATAAAAGACATGGTCGAACCAGTGCAAGTAGGCATTGGCCAACAGCGGCGAAATCACGCCGCCCTGCGGCGTGCCCGTCGTGTTGCGGCGAACGGTGGGCTTGGCGCTCGCCGGGGCTCCCGGTTGCGGCGGTTCCACCACGGGCGCTGTGAGCCACGCGCGTATCAGGTGCAACACGGCCCGGTCCGCTATCCGATACTCCAAGCACTTCAGGAGCTTGTCGTGCGGTATCGAGTCGAAGTAGCCCTTCAAATCCGCGTCGTAGACGGCACAGTACCCTTGTTGGAGGAACCCGCGAATTTCGATGAGCGCGTCGTGCGCGCTACGCCCCGGGCGGAAGCCATACGAGCAGTCATAGAAATCTGCTTCAAATATCGGCTCCAGCACCAGCAGCGCCGCCATCTGCACGACCCGGTCTCGAACGGTCGGGATACCCAGGGGCCGCAGCTTTCCGTTGGCCTTGGGAATATACACGCGGCGCACCGCGCTGGGGCGGTACGTTTTAGTCCGCAGCGATTCTCCCAGTTCCTTCAGCAACGCCGCCACCCCGCCCGGAGCGGTTTCGACGTCTTCAATTCGGACGCCGTCCACCCCCGCCGCGCCACCATTGGCCCGCACCCGCTTCCACGCCGTTTCCAGCACATCCCATCGCGACAGGTGCGCGTATAACGCATAAAATCGAAAACGCTTTTCCTGCTTCGCCTTCTGGTGCAGCTTCTGTCTCAGCAACGAGAGTTTCGGGGGAAGGTTCGTTTCGATGTGGACGATTTCGTCCTGCATCTGTGCAAACTCCCCTTGGTCCGTAATAGGTTTTTTCTTCCAATCGGCACTCATGTCCTCTTACTCCGCTTCGTCTTCAGTCGGGACCCTTCGCTCCACGGTCGTTACCCGCTTCCTCGCTACTATGGTCCCGTCCGACTCCCAGTCCAGGCCGCCCGCAGGTTATGGATTCCCTGAAGGCGTTGGCGGACCACGGCCCGGCCACCCGGATGGGCCTCTCAGGTTCCTCGACGGACCATTGCGCACGCGCCGTCCCCTATCACCCCGGGAGGCCGGCAAGGTGCACGCGCTCGTTGCTTCCCTTGCCGTGACAGGCTTCACCACTCTCTGGCGGGCTGGCCACCTCCGACTGCGTAACGAGGCCGAATCGGGTTCGCTTGCGCTACGGCTCGCGCGTTCGCTTCCCGGGGCTTCGACGACGGGATTACGCCCGACGCCGCCCAGGTCGCTTTCTGCTGAACGAGCAATCTGCAGAGTAACCTCCTTTCAGGTTACAAGGTCCGCCAGGCTTTTCCTGACGCTCCAGAGACGCAAAGAGAGCGATGGCCCACACCCGCCATTCCTCCTGTTTCCCATGGCCGCACCCATCGGCCGTTCCCCGAAAAATTGCGCGATAGCCGCGTACAAAATAATCCCAACACACTTTGCGCTCCTTGCGTTCTTTGTGGTGTAGCTCTGTGAGAGATACAACGATGAACTTGTCAGAATACGGGAAACGGCTAAGCGTTGTGGTAAGATTGATTTTGGACGTCG
>CAIYET010000733.1 GCA_903925285.1 Candidatus Hydrogenedentota bacterium
AACCAGTAGCGACCCCGATTGATGGAAAACGAGGCGCGGGAAAGCACGTTTTTCCCTGGAACGGCCTGACCACCGGAGGAAGAGCTCTTCCTGCAGGCGTCTACCTTGGCGAACTCGTATGCGGGAAGCAGCGAACGATGATCAAAATGGTGAAGAAGTGACGAAGAAAAAAGGGGGGGGCGGCGTGTAATTCAGAATGAGGTCCAATCGGCCGCTACTTTCAATGGATCTATCCGCTTGGAATTGCACATATTGCCATAGCCCGCTCCGGGCGGACATTTTGGTTCGGACCTTGGGTAGTAACCAATTTTTTAGGTGGTGTTTCATAATTATTTTATCAGTGACCGTTTTAAAGCTATTTTGTATAACGAGTCTCGGCGGAACACCGTTAAAAAAGACGACCACTGTCAGCCGCATTGAACTGCAATCAGCATCAAATTTATGTTAATTAATATGATAATTTTATTGACGTGGCTGAAAGGATACCATATTTTATTGAATAGGTATACAATCGCAAACGGGTTCATACTGGAATACATTACTTACCATCCGTAGAATTTGAAGCTTGGTCAGATTAACCTAAAAATCTCGGACTCGTATTTAACGTATGGTACACAGTCCATATTTCTTTTCCGACACAAGGAGGCGTTTTATGCTTCAAAGTTCACGCTGGCGCATAGCTGCAAATGCGATGATAATTGCGGCGTTCTGGTTCTGCAGCATCAGTTACGGCTTTACCTGTCCCGGTTCACAGACCGAAACCAACAATTCGGGAAACTATCTGCTCGGTGTGCCCATGGGAGGGATCGGCGGCGGAAATTTTAATTTCCTCCCCAACGGGCTTTACAATAACAGTTATATCCGGGTGACGGCCGATGCCGGAGCCGCACCGCTGTGCATCGCTTTCCAGAAGCGGGGGGCAACGGTGTTTTCCGGGAATTTGCAGCATGCGGGAAGCATGACGACTACCTACACCGGCTACTGGCCCACGGTTCTAATGAACTATCACCAGGCGACGTTGCTTGACAGCATCTCGCTGGAGTGCTTTTCCCCCATTTTCACGGGCGATAAAATAGCCAGCCTGAATAAGAATTCCTGTCTGCCGCTGGTGCTTTACATGTTCACCGTGACGAACAACTCCACATCTTATGACACTGCTGCTATCGCCCTTTCCAACGGGGCAGGCACGACGGTCGTTACCTCCTCCGGCGGGAGGGCCATAGGAATAAAGAGCGGTACGGTATGCGTCATGGTCGATACGACGAAATCTAATCCGGCCGACAGCATCACCTGCGGCAATACCGCCGCCGATTTCACGGCCGACGGATTGCTTGGCAACGCCAATGCCGGTATTCTGGCGAAGCGTATTGTCGTGGCCCCTAATTCAAGCCGCACCATCACCTTTGCAGTTTCATGGACCAATGTGGCTGCCGGTTACTACAGGAACTATTTCACCGATGCCCAGGTTATGTCCACCTATGGCCTCGACAGCGCCGCCTTCCTCAAGGCGAAAGTCGACCGGTGGCATAACAAAATATTAAAATCAAACCTTCCCTCCTGGCTCCAGGATCTTACCATCAACTGCCTGTACGTCTACAATTGCATGACCGATTTTACAACGGCAACAACCGCAGGAATCGCGGGAACTTATGGTATGGCTGAATCCATGAGCAGCGGCAATTACGGCTGCAACGACCAGGCCTATCACGGTTCGTTTGCCCTGCCGCTTTTCGCGCCACAGGCGGAATGGTCACAGGTCGCCCGCATGGCCAATGTGCAACAGACAAGCGGATTGTTTTCACACTTCTACAGCGGAGGTTCCGGCACAAGCGATTACCGCGTCGATGTGGGAGCGAAATTCATTCTTGAGGTCTATCGCGACTACCTGTGGACCGGGAACACCACCCAGCTCCAAGCGTGTTATTCCAACATCAACAGGGCGATAACCGGCATCCATGCCCTGGATACGCGAAACGCCGACGGTCTTCCTGACGACAGTCTCATGAACACCTACGATAATCCGTACTGGGACGGGTGGAATATTCCCTCGCGGGAGTATGAAAACGAACTGTATCTCGGGGCACTAAAGGCGTCAATTAAGGCCGCTGTGCTTAACAGCACTCTGGCCGATACCGCCACTTATAGTTCATATTTCACGACCGCATCCGCCAGCTTTGAGCGACCTAACAGCGCCACCTATGCGAACAGCGGTCACTGGGACTCGACTCGGGTGAGTTCAGGCGGAAGGCTTGGCTATTACACGTCTTCAACGAATATCAATATTGCCAAGGGAAGGGCTGTGTGGGATGGTTCGTTCTGCGGCCAGTGGGGGGCCGACCT
>CAIYET010000734.1 GCA_903925285.1 Candidatus Hydrogenedentota bacterium
AAATATCGAATGCTGCGCGCGCATATTTCACCGTATAGTCGCAGAACTCCGGCGATGACAGACAAGTAACGAAATATTTGTCATTAGAATCTGGGGTCCGATGGTTGGCGTAAAACTCCGGATGCGCCTTCTTGACCTCATCACGGCCATTCACATTATTCAGTCCATGGACACCCCCAAGGCCGCCCATAAGGCCCATGGCACTATTAAGCCCTATATGCAATTTGTAGATCGCCTCATCCCGCGTGGCAAAGGCAAACACGGGGGCATAGTCGCCCAGATTACGGTACCCGAAATCAGGCCGGACCGTCTTATCCACCGGTGCCAGCGCGATTGTCTTCAGCGTAGGCACGATTTCACCCAGGTCGCCCGGCATGTACCACCGCACGCCCAGGCCGCGGAGGAATTCACATACGGCGTTCAGGGATCCGAGATCGTCATTTATGTTGACGCCCACTTGCCCGCTGTATTGCCTGTACAGTCCGCCGTAATAGGGATTGCCCCAATGTTCGCCGGTACGCTTGTCCCATTCCTCGTACGAAGGCTTGCCGGCGGAAACATATGGGGGAGCAACAAATTCCTTGTCATACCCCAGCAAGACCAGCCAGTCCTTGCCCGACACCATCCGGAACGCGCCCCACGTGAGCCCTTCGGCCGTGATCTTGAGCGTGTCCGTGTACGCGCTCCGGCCCACGTAGATGTGGGCAGGCACGTCCGGGCCCGGCGCGTTCGTGATTGCCAGCTTGGCGCCGCTGATCTTTTCGATATAGGTCTGCAATTCGCTGGCCGCCAGCTTCACCCCGCGGGGGGACTTCTCGGATATGACAATGTCGGCGCACGGCTTCCCGCCGTCCACCAACGTGGTTTCGCCAAGATGGAGCCATGCACATCCTGACAGTATGAAGGCTGATAACAAAGCGACGATAGAACCAAGCAAAGCTGTTTTTTGTTGAGTTGACATTTAATACTCTCCTGTTTTAGATTTCGTTTATCTTCTCTGTTCTCTCCGCCGTTTTTGAAGTGTAGCCCCATCTGCTTTTGTGTTTAACATTTATTTAACGAACAACTGTCCGTAGTTCCAGAGGTCAAGGAAGCCACCACCGGCCCCGTCCTTCTTCGGGGGGGCGGAGGCGGAGAATTCCCGGATGTCTGCTCTCAGGCGCTGACGTCCGAGGTTGAAATACCAGGGAGATTCCGCAGTCGGCTTGCGTCCCGAGATGCCGACCAGCGGGTTGATCGTCTCCGCCTGATCGCCCGCCACAGGCACCCGTAATTCCATGCTCCAGTATCCCTCGCCCACATTGGTCGCCGACTGGACACCTGATGCCCACGTGAAGTTCCACTTCGCGTCTTTACGGTCCATGTCCGTGATTGCGCCGCTCGGGCTGATCGCAATTTGATAATAAGAGTGACCCTGTGTCTCGATCATCAAGTCAATATTATCCCCTTCCCAGACGGCAGCATTGTCCGTTTCCCGGGAGGTGATATTCAGCCCCTTGATATCCGGCTCTTCACAGCGGATGCCGAAATAGAAGGCCTCATCGTCGCACCAGGCGACGCGGAAGGTCGTTGTCACGCCGTTGGTCGGCACCTGGCCGGTCGTGAGATCAAGCAGGGCATGCTCCGGCAAATCCTTCCAGAACGGCTTGTCCAGTTTGCCGTCCAGTTTGGCCGGCGGCTTGCCGCAGGATTCCGCCGCGAATTTCAGATCCTTGTTCCGTCCCTTGGCCAGCTTGGCCACCCTCTCCGTCATCGGCTTTTGGCAGTAGTCTGCCAGGAGATCGATACGTTTCCCATACACCGTGTCACCGGCCGCCTTCCGTGCGGCTGCCAAAAGCTCCAAGGCCTTGCCTATCGGTGCCGCGTCATTGGACATCTTCAGCCAGTTCTTCTCGGAAAACTCGATGAACGATTTCATCTCCTTCGCCGCCGGGCCGTAGAATTTCTCGTAATACTCGTTCAGCAAAGCATCGATATCCTGGTCCGCATCCCAATAATAGCGCGTTGTCACGTACACGTTCAGATGATTGAACCCCGGCGCGTACATGTCCGTGGGGCCACTACTCAATTCAATAAATTCGCCTTGCGACAGCCCCTTCAATGAATGCAGATCCTCGGCGATCGCATGGGGGAAGTAGGCCGGCAGGAACGACCCGGTTTGCAGGTAATGGCCGTATCCCTGGAGATTCCCAGTCACCAGTTTTTCAAGGTAGCCCTTGAGGGCTCCGCGTGCTCGAGCGCGATCTTCCGGGACACCATATGATTCCCGATTAAAGCTCACCATCACATTCGGGCTGAACTTGGCGATCTTTTCCGGCTGCAGCATGTACGGGCCATACGCCAAGCAAATTACTTTCCGATCCGGGTGCGTCTTGTACAGTTCCCGGGCCACCCGCTCGACAAAATTCCACACGTAATCCGACATTATGCCGTAGTTGCCACGACTCGGCGTCTCC
>CAIYET010000735.1 GCA_903925285.1 Candidatus Hydrogenedentota bacterium
AACAAATGCACTGCTTGCACTATGCGTACCGCAATATATTGTATTCCGCAGGGCATAACTCAAAAACACTGCCGAGGTGAACCAAAAACAAGTTGCACACGGCGTTAAATCTTGGAGAAAATAGACATGGCAACGGACGAAACCAAACAACACCGACGGCTCAAGCGCACTTGGATTCAATAAGGGTTTGAAAGCCTTTCGCAGGGCCGGGTTGGAAGCGGCGGCGATAATCTCTACGTCAACGCCCGGGGCGAGATCGAGATGATCCACCGCACCTCCGTCAACAACGACGGGCACGTGGATCTCATCCTTCCCAACTCGCACGGTTACATCGAACGCGGGCCGACCTGGATCTACACCCAGGCCGAGGGCGAAGGTCAGACCTGGCGGCGGCGCGAACTGCCCAACGACAGCGGCTGGATGAGCCGGGTCGTGGACGTGGATGGTGACGGCTATCCCGACCTGATCGTCGTCAATGGGGAGAACGGCGTCACTTCGGAGCTGAAGTCATACGTGTATTGGGGCGGGCCCGGTGGGTTGACGGGAGAACGTGCCGAGTTTGCCACGGCTGGCGCATACGACGTGGCGGCCGTGGATCTTGCGGGCAACGGACGGCTCAGTCTTCTGTTTCCGTCCGCCTGGGTGGATCACCATAATTCTGGGGCACCCCGTCTTATTCAGGTCTACGCGCAGGTCGCGCCGCGCCAGTTCGCCGATGTTTCCGAGCGATATGGGCTGACTGGCGTGGCGGCCACGGCCATTGCCTGCGAAGATCTCAACGGAGATGGCCAGCCCGAGCTGGTGGTGTGCAACTATCGCCGGGAGTATGAGTACGACACCGAGTCATTCGTGTACTGGGGAACCCAGGACGGCTTCGACACGCGTTCGCCGCTCCGGTTGCCGACGCACTACGCCATGCAAGTGGCGCTGGGCGACCTCAATGGCGATGGCCGCAAGGAGATTGTCTTCGCTGGCGGGAACCAGATCTGCATCTACTGGAACAACGCCGGCCAGTTCAGCCCGGCCAACCGCACGATCCTCGAAGCCAATGGCAACAGCACCATGTTCGGCGTGGGCGCGGTCCGCATCGCGATCGCCGACGTGGACGGCGATGGAAGCAATGAGCTGCTGGTGGCCATGCGCGAGGGTGTTCAGATCCGATCCTCCCGGGATTTGAACGTCGTGCGGCAGCTCCTTCCGTTGCAGCATTGCGGATGGGTTGAGGCGGTTGACCTCGACGGCGATGGATGCCTCGACATCGTCGCCTCGAAGTATCAGGATGGCCGTGTTTATGAAACCCAGTCGGCCATTTTCTGGAACGGCCCGGACGGATTCACCGCCGACCACATAACCGGACTGCCGACCCGTGGGGCCGTGGGCTGTACCGCAGGCGATCTGGATGTTGATGGCCGACCTGAAATCATATTCAACAACACGATGGGAGGCTGGTCGCAGTTCAACCAGGACTTTCCGCTCTACGCCTACCTGGGCAATGCGAAGCACGCATATAGTCCGGCGCAACGGCTGGAACTTCCCACCGGAGGCGGCACGAACACCTATGTCGTGGCCGACTTCGATCTGGATGGCTATCCCGACATGGCGTTCGTTTCACCCGACGGCCTGCGTATCTTCCACGGTGGACCTGCGGGTTTGCAGTTGGACCGGTACACCGTCCTGCCTAATCGCGGGAATTTCTTTCACAACGTGCTGGTCGCGGATCTCAACCGCGATGGCTGGTTGGATCTGCTGGCGGTCGCTTATACTTATGACGACAGGCCCGAGACGATGGCAAAGTCCTCCGTCATATTCTGGGGCGGGCCGGACGGGTTCTCCGCCGACCGCTCAACGGTCGTGCCAACCTATTGTCCGGGTAACGGCC
>CAIYET010000736.1 GCA_903925285.1 Candidatus Hydrogenedentota bacterium
AGGCTTTATCCTACAGCCTACAGCCTAAAGCCTAAAGCTGTTGGACTCGGCCCCGTGGAATCCGTAGTATGGGTGCGTGGGTTTTAGGAATGACTATGTAGAGGAGACTATCATGGCGGTGCGGATTGGATTTATCGGCGCGGGCGGCAATGCGAATTGGCACATGGATATGTTGCGGGACGTTGCGGACGCGCAGGTCGTCGCGGTAACGGACCTCGCGTTCGACAAGGCGAAGGCGGCGGGAGAAAAGCATGGCGCAAAACCCTACTCGAGCCACAAGGTCATGCTCGAGGAGGAAAAGCTGGATTGCTGTTACATCTCGGTACCGCCGTACCAGCATGGCGAGCCGGAGATCGACGTTATCCACAAGGGTCTGCCTTTCTTCGTCGAGAAGCCGTTGGCGACATCGTGGGATCTCGTTGCGGACATCGCCGAACGTATCGAGAAGCGCGGAATCGGCACGTGCGTCGGCTACCAAATCCGGTATCTCGATATCATGGACCGCGCAAAGAAAATGCTTGAAGGCGCATTCGTGAACATGGTCCAAGGCCATTACGTCTGTGGCGCGATCGGTGGGTGGTACACGCGCCTGGCGCTTTCGGGCGGCCAGATTACCGAGCAGGCCACGCATATGCTCGACCTGATGCGGTTCCTGCTCGGCGACGTCGAATGGGTCTGCGCGAGCAAGCGGCAGGGCGTCGTCGTCACGGCGGACACGCTCGATGCGAGCGCGCTGGGCAAAGGGTCGGTGTCGAGCCAGACCGCCGGACTCCAACTGCACGATTACAACATTTGGGATGCGACCACGCTGCTCATGCAATTCGAGTCCGGCACGCCGGGCACCTTCGTCTGCTCGTGCCAGGTCAACTACATGTTCGAGGTGCTGCTGGACATCTTCACGACCGACTTCCGGCTGAAGATCGATTATGAAAAAATGGCGATCATCCGAAAAGTCGGCGGCGAGACTACCACCGAGGTGATCCAGGCCGACACGTCTCCGAAGATCGACGCCACCTTCATCAATGCCGTGAAAACCGGCGATTTCTCGAAGGTGCGCAGCAATTACGCCGACGCCATGAAGAGCCTTGCGGTATCGCTGGCGGCCGTCGAATCCGCCGAAACCGGCGAAATTGTTTTGGCAACCGATTGACATTGGTTCACGGGAGTACGGATAATGCGCGAGTAATAAACCGCGTGGGAGTCGAGGGACCGCCATCATATGGATCCAACCAGCATAATCGGCATTATTCTGGGCGTAGGCTTGGTCGTGGGGATGGGCCTTGAAGAAGGCTTGGCGCCCTCATCGCTCATTGCCCCCACGGCGTTGGTAATCATTTTGGGCGGCACGGGTGGCGCCACGATGACCTGCTACTCGATGAACGAACTCAAGATGCTCATTTCGGCGACGAGTACGGCCTTCAAAAAACGGACAATCGAATTGCCCGCGTTGTTCGAGACCTTCGGCGAATTGGCTACATTGGCGCGCCGCGAAGGGTTGCTGGTTCTCGAAAATCATCCGATTCCCATTAACAGCGCGCTGTTGAAGCGCGGCGTGAGCCTCATCGTGGACGGCACCGAGCCGACCCTTTTGCGCGACATGCTGACCACGGAGTTGTATACATTCGAGGAGCGCGCCAAGGTCATGGCGAGCATCTGGGCAACGGCAGGCGGATTCGCCCCAACCATGGGCATCATCGGCACGGTCATGGGCCTGATCCTCGTCATGGGCAACCTCGATAACGCCGCCGAACTCGGCCCCTCGATCGCCGTCGCCTTCATGGCCACATTCTACGGCGTGTCGTTCGCCAATCTGATCATGTTGCCGATCAGCAAGAAGATGTCGCTCGTCGCGAAAGAAGAAACGCAGATTGGCCTCGTGATCGTCGAAGGTTTGGTCTCGATCCAATCCGGCGACAATCCCCGCGTAGTCCAGGAGAAGCTGAAGTCGTACATCGATGAAACCCTCTGGTCGCAACTGCACATCAAAGCCCCTGCCAAAGAAGGCAAGTAACACACCGGGATCCGTTCGTGGCCGCAAAGCATCAGAAACACGAAGAACACGAAAACGAAGAACGATGGCTGCTCACCTACGCGGACCTGATAACACTCATGATGGTGTTCTTCGTCGTTATGTACTCGATGGCACGCACCGATACGGCCAAATTCCAGGCATTGAGCGCCTCCTTGAGCAGCGCATTCCACTCGCCGACCGCAACCCCTGTACCGCTAACGGGTGGCGGTGGAAAGAAAGGCAAGGAACCTACCACGCGGCTCGATAAAACGCCCAAGACTCCCCCTGCCCAAGAAGGAAAAAGCCTGACGCCGACT
>CAIYET010000737.1 GCA_903925285.1 Candidatus Hydrogenedentota bacterium
ATGAGATCTTCCAAAACATACCGGCCTTTATGCAGTTTGGTTCCCCGGCCAATCTCCGCAACGCCCGGCTTTGCGAAACCCGAAAGAAAGAAATCGTGCCCGTTCATGACTACCCTCCATATCTGTTCTGAATCAACGTACCCGTAAGTTCAACGAATCCGATACAACCGAACTCCCAAGAATTAAGTTTACGTGCTTTTTCGTAATGGGGACCCACATCGACAATCTCCTGTTTCTGATGAGCAGTCCAGCCCAACGCAAGAACCTCCATGTACCACCGGAAACGGCTCTCAAGTCCTGGATACACAACCGCACAAAGTGGCTGGTTGAGGTAAATCTGCTCGGTGTCCGCTGCCATGTTCATGAGTTCCGTCAGGCTACGATTGCTCAGTCCACTGTTGATGTCCAGGCAGACCATCTTCACTTGTTTCTCGGCCTGTTCGGTCTCGGCCAAGAGCATATTTGCTTCGAGATGACGGGGATCAAGAACGAGGATCTCGCGACACAGAGCCGCGGTTCGGTGTAAGGCTCGCGCATCGCGCGCTTGACATGCCATCGCCCACAAGCTATCTACAGGAACAGGGTTTGGTGACGGCGACGCACCACCACCGGACGCCGTAGACGCAGGCGCGTACGTCCGTCCGTATTCAAGGTTCCGTAGGATTTCACACGCACGTTCGTAACGCGACATCAAATCACCTCCTAGCCACGGACGATGGGGGGACGTGTGGCCATCATTTCATAATCGTGCAAAGTAGTTCCGATCGTTAGCCAACCCGTGTTGGACCGGTGAATGCGTTTGAGATTGCGATGGAGTGGCTAGCGGAGTTTGGGATCCGGGTATGGCGGCAGGAGGAAACAGAACAGTGCAAAATCCCACCATGGAACGAGCGTCACTGTTTGTCGCCGGGGTCTCGCAAGTGGGAACTTTCAACACGAATGTGGCAACGATGCAGTGAAAACAAAACGCCGCCAACCATAACAACACCATCCCAAATACGTGGCGACGGGCTCTCGCGGCAGGGATTGCAGGCTTCGGATGGCAATGGAAAGAAAGGGGCCGCGTTGTATTACGGGAAGTTTTCACGGCTTCTCCTACTACACCATTGCTTGAAGCAAATGGCGCAATCGGAGTGAGCTGTATCCCACTTGCAAAATTCGCGGGAAAGGACTATGCTGCTTTCCGGCCTTGAACGAAGGGATGACGGCTCACTCGTGGCACGAAGGGGCTCAATCCGTGGAGTTTTAGGTCCTCCGGAAGCCGTTGGTCGCAACAACGGCTTCCTATTATTTTTCAGGGGATTCCTTAGAATTTTGTCCATGGCTCAACAGATTCCATTGTAAACAGCCTTTCCTCAAACTGAACGCAGTTCGATTTCTTCCTCTTGCCCATTCCGCAGGGGCCATCTTTATTGTATCTCATTTTTGGAAGTTGTCAAGGTGTTTTTCAGACAACGTTGAAATCAATATCGTAATCTTGCACAATTCACGCCAAGAGTCTTGAGGTAATTCCCTTTCTATCGCTAGAAATTGCCACTAATTGCCACTGAAGAGTCATAGATTCTTCGCGCTGTTGGATCTTTACTTTCTGGCGCGGAGCCGATAAGGGCAAGAAAAATTCTTCGCGAAGCCTGTTTTTTTGTTTGCTTGACTTATGACTGGCAAGTATATATACTTATCCAATGGCCACAAAACCTATCACCAGTGCCCAAGGCAAACGGACGCTGGAAGCTTTGCGGAAAATACGCCCCTTTCTTCCCGCGTCACTGACCATCACCCAACGCAAGTGCGGAAACCCCGCGTGCCGGTGTGCCAAGGAGGGGCCGATCCACGAAACCGCCCTGCTGACCTGGAAGGACGCAACGCTCACTCACACGCTGTACGTGCCCCGCGAACTGCGCGCCCAGGTGCGCGAATGGATTGACGAATGGAAGAAACTCAAAACACTGATCGCCGAAATGGGCGACGCGCAACGCGCTTGCCTGCAGACCCTCAAGAAGAACAGAAAGCGCTCCTCGAAATTGCCGTGAGCACGTTTGCACATTTTTTAGGGGCGCCGGCGGACTACTTTCGCTCCATTGCCGATCCGCGCAGGCCCCGCCATGCCGGAGCGCTCTTGTATAGTGTGGCCGGATGCCTATTCGCGGGCATCTTGATGTTTCTGACGAGGCTGGGAGCGCGGCGGCAAATCGGGCTGCGCTTGAACACGGTGGCCACCGCCCAGTTGTTTCAGACCCTCTTCGGCGACGACAAAGTCCCTCATGGGGATACGGTGCGCGATCTATACGTCCAATTGGATGAGCGCGCGGTGGAGGAAAAACACCTGCGCTTTGTCGAGAACCTCATCAATGCCAAGGTGCTCTATCCGTGGCGGTTGCTGGACGCTTATTATACCGTGGCGCTCGATGCCACGCAGATCTTCTGCTATGCCAAACGCCATTGTCCCCACTGACTGACCAAGGTAAAGAACGGCCAGACCCTCTACTACCACTACGTGCTGCAAGCCAGCATCGTCACGCCCGTGGGATTGGTATTTCCGCTAATGTGCGAGCCCATCGTGAATGCGGACGCATGTGAAGAGGACAGCGCGCAGAAAAAGAAGCAGGATTGTGAAACCAAGGCCTTTTACCGGCTCGCGCCCCGGCTGGCCAAACGGTTTCCGCGCCTGCCATTGGCGCTGCTCATGGACGGGTTGTATCCCACGGGGCCGGTCTTCGCGCTGTGCAACAAACACGGCTGGAAATTCATCATCGGTCTGTCCGACGACCAGTTGGTTTCCGTCAACGAAGAATTCCACGCCTTGGTGAAGATGTGCCCTCAAAACGCCTGCTCGCGCGATACCGGTAAGAACGGCGCCATTCACCAGGACCTCGTGTGGGCCAACGATATCGGCTACCAAGACACGAAAAAGCACAGCCATACGCTCGACGTCCTGCAATGCCGGGAAGCCGTTCGCGAGTTATCGGGCATGAGTTCCTGCGTAAAGACGAGATCAACCACTTGCGCTCCAGTTCGTCCGCGTGCTTCTCCATGGCAACGGACAACGGCTTTTCCGTATGTGCAGCCGTTGTCCGTAACTGGCAGACGAGGCCATTTTGTCGATCTTTTGGGCGGCTTTTTTGAAGGGCCGTCCTTGGGTTTGCTACTGGGTATGGAATTATATTTTCCTCTGGTGTCGGGATTTTCCCGACACCCTGGTCGAAAAAAAGGGGGCGAGTCCCGAGAGGATCGTCCCCCTTTCTTGATATTACGCGACGCGCAGGAAGGCTCCGGTGAGGGAGACTTTACCTGCTAGGAGCGCGTGCGCGAGTTCGTCTTCGGTGTACGTGTTGTTGCGGTGCGAAGCTTCGAGGATGGCG
>CAIYET010000738.1 GCA_903925285.1 Candidatus Hydrogenedentota bacterium
CTGACGTTGGCCAATAACGCAAAACCTTACCAGAAAATGAACGACCGTCACATCGGGGTCGAAAGCAACCGCCCCAACGAATACATATTCGGCGGCCAGCAGCCGAATCGTCTCAGTGAGATCGCGAAAGCCGTGAATTGGAATGACTGCCTCGATAGCAACCAGTGTATTACGAATGACCTTACCCATATTCTCTTTTTGTATAGGGAAGGCCGCTGTTTCGCGGTAGATGAGTTGGACGTTTTCGATGCCGTGCAAAAACAGGCCGAACAGCACAGGTGCCTTACGCACAAGGATGCGAGCTTCTTTGATCCCGGGCGGATCCGAAATGTACGAGACGCGCGGATGCTCATGGAGTCAAGCCTCGCCTTATTTCCGGAAAAGGTCTTCAATATGGACGGCAGTAAGCCGCGATTCGTTTTCAGGCGCGAGGATGACACCTCTGAGACCTTTGTTCCTGGATCAACAGAGACGTACAAGCAGATGGCAAAGGTAAAGGGTGCGCTGGACAAACTGCGCGACACGGTTCTCCACGCCCTGCGACAGACGACCTTTGACGAGTTCAAGGCGGTCTTCGCACAAAAGGCGGAGTCGCTTGAAGTACAGCGCACCCAAGCGGATGATCGCAAGGACCAGGAAGAGGAGCGCCGCCTCATGGCGTCGATCGAGTTGCTCCGGTCGTTCCGGCAAGAGGTCGCCGCAATCGTTTTCCCCGCGCTGCTGCCGCAGGCCGATCTTCCGACGGATGGAGCGTGATAGATGGCGGTGTGTAAATCGTGTGGGATAGGCCATGTTCGGCCTGATGACCTGTACTGCTGTTCGTGCGGCCGGTCGGTAGTGGATTTTGAGTTTCTCGTCGGCACGCACGTGATACCGGTCCGGGAAGCCGGGAAATGGTTCGATGTATCCGTGTTGGCGCGTAACACAGGCTTGGCGTGCATCGATATTCGGATTCCGCAACAGCAGCCGTCGCCGCGCGTCGAGTTATCGGGCCTTCCGATCGAGGCGCGGCTCGTGCCGGGCGAGGAATATCATCTGGAATTCCAGGCACTATTCCATCATGTCTCGAATGACGAGTCCTACGAACTCCAGGTGGAAAGCAGCGCGCGCACCCACGACAAGACCATCCGGTTCTATACCCCGGGCGAGCCCGATGTCGAGATCCGTTTCAAAGACGCCGCCGATGAGGTAGTCCTAACGGGTTCGGATCGCGTACCGGGCGTGTTGGAGGTCTACAACAACGGTCCATGCATTGCCGAAATCGAGTGGAAAAACCTGCCCCCCTGGCTCGACACAGCCGAAGACCGGGTGATGGTTCACCCATTCTCTCCGGTCGATGTGCCGTGTTCTATCTTGCCCGAAAAGGTGCCGGAACAGACGCTGGGTGGCGAATCGCAAGAATATTTTTCTGTGCCGGTTCGGAAGGCCGTCGATCCCGTCAAGGCTGCGCAATCGGTTCAAGACAACCATGGCAAGCAGCCGGAAGAGCAAGTGGCGATCGACTTCGAGGACTTCGAGGATTTCAAGGTAAAGACGCCGAAATTCAACAAGAAGAAGCCGGCGTTCGCCCAGTTCTTCCGGGTGGGCGAAGATAGCAAGCAGGAAGAGATCTACGCGTCCATCAACCTCGGCCAGCTTGTGCCCGCCGAGCGCCGCCGCGAGCAGTTTATCCTAAAGAACGGCGGCGACGTCGACATGCCGGTGAAGCCCATTTACACCACACTCGCGCCGGATGATCCGGCATTCATTGCCGTGTTCGATGGAACCCCAGCGTCCATTCCTCCCGGCCCCGTGGGCTGCCCATTCCGCATCAACATCGATGCCTCGTGCTACGATCCGGGCCATCGCGCGCATAAGATCATGTTTGATTTCGGCCCCTGTGGATCCAAAGAAATCGTCGTGGAATTCACGGTCAGCAAGATGGAGGAATATCCCGGCATTCTGGCGATCGATTTTGGGACATCGAATTCGTGCGTGGCGGTGTGCGAGGATCGCTTTTCGAATTCCGAGGTCATAAAGACCAAAAATGGCGCGTACTTTCCTTCAGTGGCCTTTTTCTTCTCGCCGGAGGAATACGTGTTTGGGGAAGACGCCAAGGATTGGGCTAGGGGCGACCCGGGCAATACGGTGTCTAACCTGACACGGGCTCTCACGGGCGAGGGACGAA
>CAIYET010000739.1 GCA_903925285.1 Candidatus Hydrogenedentota bacterium
ACGCCGTTTTGGCGCCGTCTTGGCTCCATCCAAAGCGGCGTCGCAGCCGCCGCACTCCAAATTTCGAAAAGACAGACCTGCATATTTTGAAGGTCATTCCACCAAGTACTTGATTTCGATATAATGGCGATTGCGTAAACGTATAAGGAGAAAGCGGTGAAGCAGGCAGTACAGTTTGGCGCGGGGAATATTGGGCGTGGATTTCTTGGGCAACTCTTCTTCGAGTCGGGGTATCGGACGACGTTTGTCGATGTGGTTCCCGAAGTCGTGAGCGGACTTCAGGCGCGTGGTGCGTATCCGTTGCGGATCGTCGGCGATGAACCACGTGAACTGACGATCGCGAATGTTGCGGCGATATCTTCGATGGACGCGGAGGCGGTCGCGGAGGCGGTCGCGACGGCGGATATCGTGGCGACGGCGGTCGGCGTGAACGTGTTGCCGCGTATCGCGCCGGTTTTGGCGGCGGGGATCGCGCGGCGGTTTGGACGGACACAGACGGACACGGACGGACACGGACGGACACGGACACTTGCATCGTCCACGCTACAGCCTCTCAATATTATCGTGTGCGAGAACTTGATTGATGCGGGGCCATTTTTGCGCGAGCACGTTCGCGCGAATCTGGATGCACGCTACCATTCCGTGCTGGATGAGAAGGTTGGTTTTGTCGAGGCGTCGGTCGGGCGGATGGTGCCCGTGATGACTGCGGATCAGCGGGCGGAGGATCCG
Organism: Candidatus Hydrogenedentota bacterium; assembly: GCA_903925285.1. Taxonomy (GTDB): domain Bacteria; phylum Hydrogenedentota; class Hydrogenedentia; order Hydrogenedentales; family SLHB01; genus DSVR01. The sequence goes on from CAIYET010000739.1 coordinate 730, forward strand.
CTTTTGGTGTGCGTCGAGGCGTACTGCGAGTTGCCGGTGGACGCGAAGGAGTTCCGTGGGCCGATTCCGTCGATCGCGCACATGTCGCCGCGTCCGAACTTCAAAGCGTACGTCGAGCGGAAACTTTTCGTCCATAATGCGGGCCACGCGACGACGGCGTATCTGGGCTACCTGCGGGGCCATGAGTCCATTTGGCAGGCCATTTCGGATCCGGCCATTCGCGCCGAGGCCGATGCGGCGATGGCGGAAACGTGTGCGGGCCTTTCTGCGAAATATGGGATTCCGATCGAGGATTTGCAGGCGCATTGGGCGGATCTGGTCGTGCGCTTTCAAAACAAGGCCCTTGGGGATCGGGTCGTGCGCGTCGCCGCCGATCCGATCCGCAAGCTGGGACCGAGGGACCGTCTCATCGGCGCCGCGCGGATGTGTCTCGAGCAGGGCGTGGAGCCGTTGCACGTGGCATTTGCAGCGGCCGCCGCGATGCTGTACGATCATGGCGACGATGCCGCCGCGCGCGCGTTGCAGGTCATTCGCGCACAAGGCGGACTCGATGCAGTACTGAAACAGGTCTGCCAACTCCCGGAGGGATCGCGCTTGGCCTGTATGATCCGGGCGGGCGCGGAACGGCTCGATTGTGAAGGTTGGGCGAAATAGGCTGAAGACTGATTTCAGCCTCATGAGGAATTACAATGCACGAAGTAAGAATGCCGCAGATGGGGCAAAGCGTCGAAGAATCGTCGATCGTGATGTGGTTCAAGAAGGAAGGCGACCGCGTGAATGCGGGTGAGCCGTTGTTTTCAATTCAGACCGATAAGGCGGAGGTCGAGTGCGAGGCGCCCGCGAGCGGCGTGTTGCGGAAGATCTTGCTCGAACCCGACGTCACGGTTCCGGTCCTTACGATTGTAGCGTTGATCGGCGAACCGGACGAGGCGATTGCGGAGGCGGCGGCAGGCAGCCCGGAGCCTGCGGGCCCCAAACCCAAAACCTCAAACCTTAAACCCCAAGCCATTTCGCCGCGCGCGAAGGCCCGCGCCGCCGAACGTGGCGTGGACCTCGCGTCGGTGACGGGTACTGGCGCGCTGGGACGTATCATGGAAGCGGACGTGCTGGGCGCGGCGACTGGCGGCGTTAAGGCGTCGCCGACGGCACGGCGCGTGGCTGCGAACGCTGGGGTAAACCTCGCGTCCGTCGAAGGTACGGGTATCGGCGGCAAGGTGATGAAGGCCGATGTGGGCGCGGCATCGAAACCGCAATCCGCGCCTGCACCGTCCACGGCGACGGCGGGTGGACAGCGTATCCCGCTATCGAAGATGCGGCGTATCATCGCGAAGCGGATGTGCGAGAGCAAGTTTGCCGCTCCGCATTATTACGTCACCGTCGAAATCGATATGGCCGCCGCGAAGGCGTTCCGTTCGTCGATTAAGGCGTTCAAGGTATCGTACAACGACCTTGTGCTGTTCGCCACGGTCAAGACGTTGCGAGAGTTCCCGAACGTGAACGCGAAGTGGCTCGGCGACGCGATCGAGGAAGTGGCGGATATCAATCTCGGCGTCGCGGTTGCGCTGCCCGCCGGTCTGATCGTGCCGGTGCTGCAACAGGCGCAGAACCTCTCGCTCGAAGGTTTGGCGGTGGCGTGCAAGACGCTCGTCGATAAGGCGCGAAATGGCAAATTGCTTCCGGACGATTTTTCGGGGAACACGTTCACGGTGTCGAACCTTGGCCCGTTCGGCGTGGATCATTTCACGGCGATTATCAACCAGCCGGACAGCGCTATCATCGCGGTGGGCGCGATGAAGGATCGCGTGGTCGCGATCGACGGCGGGATTCATATCCGGCCGATTATGAAGATTACGATGTCGAGCGATCACCGCGTCGTCGACGGGTCGGTGGCGGCCCAATTCATGAAACGTTTGAAGGAAATCATGGAAGCCGCAGACTATTGAGGCTGGAGGCTAGACAGGCGCGCACCGTTGTCCGTGTTCGTCCGTGTTCGTCCGTGTAGCTGTAGAATAAAAGGAGATACAAATGCTTTCCTGCGATGTCGTGGTAATTGGCGGAGGTCCGGGCGGGTATGTAGCGGCGATTCGCGCGGCGCAACGAGGCGCGAAAGTGATTGTTGTCGAGCGTTGGAAATTGGGCGGCGTGTGTTTGAACATCGGCTGCATTCCAACCAAGACGTTCATCCATACCGCAGACCTGCTGCGCAAGGCGCGGCATGGCGGCGATTTCGGCGTCGACTGCGAGGGCGTGTCGCTGAACATGAAGGCGCTTTTGAAACACAAGGAAAGCGTGATCCGGCGCAATAAGGCGGGCATCGAGGCGCTGTTCAAGTCCAACGGCATCCAAGTCGTCAAGGCGGATGCGCGCGTCGCCGGGCCGGGCGTGGTCAAAGCGGGCGACGAGGAAATTCGGGCGCGCGCGATCATCGTGGCGAGCGGCGGACGTCCCGCGCGAATCCCGGGTCTCGAAATCGATGGCGACATGGTCATCGGCAGCACGGAGGCGCTTGATTACGATTTCGTGCCCAAGCGCGTTGCGATCATCGGCGCGGGCGCGATGGGTTCCGAGTTTGCGTGCATCTGGAACGCGTTCGGTGCGGAAGTGACGCTGGTGGAAATGATGCCGGGCGTCTTGCCGAGAGCCGACGACGAGTTGACAACGAAATTGGGCGCCTTATTCAAGAAGCGCGGGATAGACGTCCGCACGAATACGCAGGTTGCCAAGACGGATATCGACAAAGGCGTCGTCCGCCTGGAACTCGAGGGCGAAAAGCCCGGCACGCTCGAAGTGGACAGACTGTTCGTGGGCATCGGCCTGCAATGCAATTCCGAAGTGGTCGCCGAAACGCCGGGCCTGGGCATCGAGCTTAACAAGCGTGGCGGGATTCTCGTCAACGAACGCATGGAGACGTCGGTGCCGGGCCTGTACGCCGTCGGCGATGTCGTGGACAAGACGTGGCTTGCGCACGGGGCGTCGTCCGAGGGGCTCGTGGCGGCGGAAAACGCGACCGGTGGCCACCGTAAGATGGACTATCGTGTGGTGCCGTCGTGCAACTTTACTTCGCCGGAAGTCGCGAGCGTGGGTATGACCGAGAAGGAAGCGCGCGCGGCGGGTATCGACGTTAAGGTTGGGCGGTTCGGATACGTGGCGAGCGGGCGCGCGCAGGCTATCGGCGAGACGGAAGGCATGGTCAAAATCGTCGGCGATACGGCGACGGACGAGATCGTCGGCGTGCATATCATGGGCGCGGAAGCCGGCGAGTTGATCGCCACGGCGGCGGTGGCGATGTCGATGGAAGCGACTGTCGAGGAAATCGTTCATACCATCTTCACGCACCCGACATTGTCGGAGACGCTTGTGGAGGCCGCCGAGGATTACTTCGGCATGGGTATCCATACCCCTGCCAGGAAACGTTGAATTAGGAATTAGGAATTAGGAATTAGGAATTAGGAAACGTCCGCTGAAACCGTCGCTTTTCAAATATTCCTGATTTCTAATTCTTAATTCACCAGGGATGTGTTGCCGTGAAGATGCGCTTGCCCGCGTGGAATTTTCATATTTCGCGCCGATATCGCAAGATGATCGAAGACGCCGGTTGCTTGGCCGCGCTGGTACTGCTGGCCCTGTTGGCTTTCGCGCCGTTGCTGGCGCAGGGCAAAGTGCCTTGCGACACGCGCGCCCTCTTTTTCCAGCCGCCATGGGAGGCGGCGCGCCCCGCAGGTCTGCAATTGCCCGCCGAAATGGATGGCTTGTCGGAGGTCCAGCGTTACATTCCGTGGCACATGTTCCTGAATCTGATGGGGTTCATCCGTCCGGCGCTGATATGGAGTCCGGAGGAAGGTTGCGGCATGCCGTTCTTCGGGCAGTGGCGCACGGGTTGCCTCTCGCCGTTCTCGGTGCCGTTTTATGTGCTGCCCTTCGGGATCGCGCTGTACGTGTCGGTGCTGGCCAAGTTAATCGTCGCGGGTTGGGCGACCTACTACGCGGCGCGCAAACTGGGGTTCGGTCCGCCGGTGGCGCTGCTGGCAGGCGTCGCATTCGAGTTTAGCGGTCACGTGTTCCTGCAATGCGCCGAGCCGATCAGCGATGTTGCACCGTTCTTGCCGTTGCTGTTCTTGACGGTCGAACGGCTGGCGCTGACGCAATGGGACCATTGGCCGGTTGGCGCGGTAATCTTTGCCATGATGGCTTACGGCGGCGAACCGGAGGCGGTGGCCGGCGCCGTCCTCTTCGTGCTGGTCTATCTCGTCGCGCGGACGGCGATTCACCGTGTATCGCCGCGCACGGTCCTGTGCACGATGGCGATGACGTTTGCTTTCCTGATCGCGGGCCTCGCGATGGCTGCGCTGCAAATCGCGCCGTACGTGGAACTCATGCGGGAAGTCGTGCCCAATACGACCTTCGAGCAAAGCCCGTCTTTCGGTTTGCCCCACTTCGTGCTGTTCTTCCTTCCGCATTTCCTGAACTGGGATCCCGCGCACATTGCGACGACCGGGATGTCTTCCAACCTCCATTTTCTCAAAGTGCTTCATGCCGGAACGGTCTCGTTGTGGCTGCTGCCGCTGTGGTTTGCGTTGCGCCGCTTCGTGGCGGAGGCGCAACGAAAACGCGTCGAGGCGATGCTGCTGGCGAGCGGCCTGCTCACCATGGCCGCGCTTGCGCAAGCCTACGTGCCAGCGCTCGGCGTTTCGCGGGCATGGATTGGGCCGCAGCATCTTCTCATCGGCAATGCGCTCACGCTGGGGTTGATGGCGGCGGCCGCAGCGGATGAGTGGGTTTCGCTCGATCCGCGCCAATGCCTGACGGCGCTCAAACGGCTGGCCATTTTTTTGCCGTTTGTCGTGGCCGCCGGTGTTGGCTTGTTGTTCACGTGGCGTCATGCGTGGCATTTCGGCGCTTGGCCGCTGTGGACGCAGCTCGGCATTTGCTCGCTGTTTTTCGCAGCGACCGCTGCGGTTGTCGTCTACACGCTGTTCCGGCCTTCGCTCCAGACTATCGGCTACGGCTTATCTGCCGTCGCTTTCTGCTCGCTGTGCTGGGCTTTCCAGCCTGACTTGGGCGGAACGCCGTGGCGCTTGGTATTTCCGGAGACGGAATTCGTCAGCACGCTTCGCCAAGTGGGTTCGCGTATCGGTGGTAGCGAGGCCTTGCGTAACTGGCCGCTGGCGGGCAATCTGGTTCCGCAGATTTACAGTCCAAGCGGCATCACGCTGAAACGGCAGGCGCTGTTCTGGGACCGTGTCAAGGCCGACCCGTTGCTTCTGCGGCGGACGGGCACGTCGATGCTGCTCCTGACCAAGGACGATATCCAGGGCGCGTTCGCATCCGTTCGCCCGATGTTGGCGATCAAGCACGTGTTTCCGAGCGGCGCGATCCTGTTCCAAGACATGGGCGCGAAACCGCGCGCGTGGGTCGCATACGATTGGCGTACGACGGACAAACTCGAGCCCGCCGCCATCGTCTCGAATCAACCGCCCATCATCGAGGGCGCTGGCCCGCCCGTCGCGCCGGCTGCGGCTCAAGGCCCGGACGCGAAGGTGTCTACCTCGATCGAATTCCACAACCATGTGGCCTTCGATGTCGAGACGGCAAAACCCGGCATGTTCATCTTGGCCGATACGTTCTATCATGGTTGGAGCGTGCGCGTGGACGACCAGATCACGAAGATCCTGCCATGCGACGGAATGTTCCGCGCCGTGCCCATCGCGGAAGGAAAACACAACCTCGATTTCCGCTACAACCCTTTGTCTTTGCGGTTGGGTTTCTGTACCGGTATCGCGGCGGCGCTGTTCGTCCTATTCGAGATGCGCCATCTCGCAATCCGAGTCGCGAGGAAGAGGCTGAAGGCGAAAGGCTGACGGGGGCATACTCGGCGCTATGCACACCGCACTTCGTACTGAGTTCCTCATCGGAATCGATTGGGGCACAAGTGTTTTGAAAGTGGGTGTGTTCGATGCACGGACGGGGAGGATCGTGGCGCACGCGTCGCGAAATCTCGCGGTCATAAACGGATTCGAGCAAGACGTGAACGCGGGTTGGCGGCTGTTCGCAGGCGTCGTCGAAGAACTCCGCGCGCGATGCGGTTCGCGATGGCGGCGTGTATGCGGTATCGGACTGGCTGCGCAAGGCGGGAGTTCCATTCTGGCGGAACGCACGACGGGATGCGCATACACGCCGATGCTTTTGTGGAACAACGCGCGCGGTGCGGACGATTGCGCGGAACTGGCACGGCGCACAACACCGCAATTCTGGCGGTCTCACTTCCGGCTCTCGACGCCGCCCGCCGGGTTGGGCCGATTGGCGTGGCTGAAACGAGCGCGCCCGGATCTCTTCGCATCGAAACATATTCACGCGGGCGCGGGCGAATGGGTTTTTCATCGTCTGACGAAAATCTGGCGGCAAGACGCGGGCAACGCGCTCCAGATCGGCACGTACTCGCCCGTGAAACGGCGTCTTGTCGATACCGCGCTTCGCTTAATCGAATTGCCGCTCGAAATGGTCGCCCCGTTGCGCCAAGGACACGAAACCGCGCCGCTGTCGGACGAGGCCGCGCGGCTGTTCGGCCTGCCCTCCGGCATCCCAGTCGCAGGCCCGTATCTCGATCAAGAAGCCGGCTATCTCGCGGCGGTCGGCGTATGCAGGCGGCCGCTGCAATGCTCGTTGGGCACGGCATGGGTCGGCAACTTCCGCCTACCCGTGGGCGTACGCGGCTCGTCGCCATTTCAACTGGTACTGCCGAGTCCTTTGGATGACGGGGAACTGATCGTGCATCCGTTATTGACGGGCAATACGTCGTGGGAATGGGCGCTGTCGACGTTTCTCGATGCGCCGCCCACGGAAATTTTGACGCACGCGGCACGGATGCTGGCAAGACGGATCGCGCCGCCGGACGGACTGCTGGCGATACCGTATACGCTGCAACCCAACCCGATCTCTGCCACGCACGGCGCGGCGATGTTTTTTGGGGTGAGCGCCGCCACCACGCGCGATGACTTGCTTCGCGCGGTCGTTGCGGGCATGGCCTGCGAACTGGCCCGCGTTTTTGCCGCCTTGCGCGAACACAACGTAATCGACGGCGTCGTGCTCGGCGGCGGCGCAAGCCAAGGCAAGTTCTTCCGCGACTGGATTGCCGCGCTGTTTAACCCATTTCCCGTGTTTTATCAGAGGGATCCCGTGTTGGCGGCCGCGCGCGGCGCGCTGCACGTCTTCGCTCCGCTTGCAGCCTCCGCTCCTGTCAAACCTTCTCCGCCTTCCAACGCATTGACGCCGCAGGACGCCGCAAAAGGGCTGCTATACTATCGCGCGTTGCATGGCATGCACGAGAAGCAATTTCCATTGAGCAAGGCATTTGCGGTAGAAAAGGATCAACGCCGGTTAAGAGAAACAGGAGATCCGCCATGAGACGATTCATCTTGATTGCCGCTTTTGCCGTTGCCGTGCTTCCGTTGTCGAGCGAGGCGGGGTTTACGCCGAACGCGCACGTCATTTTGTTCACGGATTATGGCGCGGACTCGATCTATGTCGGCATTCTGAAGGGGGCCATCTACAGCAAGTACATACCGGCGCGCGTGGACTCGATCACGAATTCCGTGCCGCCGTACGACATCGAGACCGGCGCATACCTGCTCGCGGAATCGTGCAAGGAGTTTCCGCGCGGGACCGTTTTCTGCTGCGTCGTGGATCCGGGCGTTGGCACGGAACGCAAGCCGATCGTGTTGCGCACGAAGAAGGAGCAGGTGTTCGTTGCGCCCGACAACGGCCTGCTGACGCTCGTGGCCGCGCGCGATGGGATCTTCGAAGCGCATGAGATTACGAACGCATCGTTATACCGCGAGGGCGGCGGCGCGCATCCCGCTACCCGAACGGACGCGACCAACGCGCCTCGCGCGGAAGGCGTCTCGCATACGTTTCAGGGGCGCGACATCTTCGGCCCGGTCGCGGCAGCGCTCGCGGAAGGCACGCCGTTGCGCGAGATCGGTCCCGAGATCACCGACATCGTCCGCCTCGCCATCGAGCCGTGCCGCGTCGAGAACGGCGCGGTGCACGGGAAGGTTTTCCGCACGGACGATTACGGCAACATGGTGCTGAACATGACCGAACGCGAATTGACGACGTTGGGACTCGAACCAGGCGATATGGCGGACGTATCGATCGGCGCGGCGAAATTCACCGCGCCGTGGAAATCGACATACGCCGAAGTGCCCGTCGGCGAGAAGGTTCTTGTGATTCAAAGTTCCGGCTACATCGAATGCGCCGTCAACAAGGGCAACCTCGCCGCCGCGATCAAGGAGGGCGTCCACGCGGAGGCCGTGATCCGCAAACCATGAAAAAGACGCTGCTGCACATCTACGGCCGCATGGCCGCGCATTACGGTCCCACGCATTGGTGGCCGGGCGACACGCCGTTCGAAATCGCCGTCGGCGCCGTTCTGACGCAGAATACGGCGTGGACGAACGTCGAGCGGGCCATCGCCAATCTCAAGCGCGAGCGCCTGCTCGAACCCCGCGCCATGCTCGAATGTCCCCGCGAGCGACTCGAAGAGGCGCTCGTGCCGTCAGGCTATTTCCGCGTGAAAACGGTGCGCGTGCTGAATTTCTGTGCGTATCTGGTCGAGCGGTACGATGGCGCGATGGCGAACATGGCGAGGCAACCGATCGAGACGTTGCGCCCGGAATTGCTCGAAGTAAACGGTATTGGCCCCGAAACCGCCGACGATATTTTGCTGTACGCGTGCGACAAACCGGTGTTCGTCGTAGACGCCTACACGCGCCGGATCTTCGGACGCCACGGCGTGGTTTCGGAGCAGATCGGCTACGAAGATCTCCGCGCCACGTTCGAGCGCAATTTGCACAAGAATGTTCATCTGTTCAAGGAGTACCATGGACTGATTGTATGGACGGGCAAGGACTTTTGCCGCCGGACGCCAAAGTGTGAGGCGTGTCCGTTGGGAGGCCTGCTGAAATGAGACCCCACCCATGTTCGTCCGTGTTCGTCCGTGCCTGTCCGTGTGCGTCCGTGTGCGCGCACGAGTCTTTCAATTACGAAAGGACTAGATCATGAAGAAACGCTACTCGCATGACGCGTTATTCAACCTTGGACCGCAGCGCACGTTTTCCGGCGCGAATCTTAGCCAGATCGTGTTTCCGATCGGCGGCATCGGGACCGGGTCCGTCGGCCTGACGGGACGCGGCGGACTCAAGGATTGGGAGATCTTCAACCGGCCCAATTTCGGCAGCGTGCTGCCGTATACGTTCCCGATCGTGTGGGCGCGCGAAAAGGGCAAGGATCCCATGTGCCGCGTGCTCGAAGGCCCCGTGCCGCCGCCGCATGTCGGCGGTGGCGGCGGCGACCCGCACGCGAATGGCGAAGGTTTTCCGCACATGGACTCATGTACGTTTCGCGGCGAATATCCGTTCGCGTACATCGATTTTCAAAGCCGGAAACTGCCCGTCGAAATATCGCTCGAAGCGTACAACCCCTTCATTCCGAGCAATCCGGACGACAGCGGATTTCCTGCGGCGGCCTTTCATTACACGGTCGAAAACACGTCGCGAAACACCGTCGACGTGACCCTCGCGTGGAACCTGTTCAATCCAATCGGCAGCATCGGCGAAGCCGAACGCGACCGCTCGATCGCCCAAGTCGAGTTCGGACTCGGCCAAAACGTCAACCTGTTCATCGACGACGGCGGCGTGCGCGGCCTCATGTTCACGTCGAACAAGTGGCGCGCGGACCATCCGCGCTTCGGCTCGATGGCCCTGGTCACGCCCGATAAAAACGTCACTTATACGACGCATTGGCTTCGCGAACCCTGGTTCACGCCGCGCCACGATTTTTGGGATACGTTCTCGGCCACGGGAACGCTGCCTTCGCACGAGTATGGGCCGTCGCCCGACGGCCAGAGCGACGCCGGTGCGCTCGGCATCCAGTTGACGCTCAAACCGGGACAGTCCCGCGTCGTCACGTTTTATCTGACGTGGTACTTCCCAAATTTCGAGGCGTATTGGCTGAACGCGGGCGGCGGATGTTCGTGTCCTTCGGGCGGCGGCTGCGGGACTGCGAAGAAACCGGTGTGGAAGAATTACTACGCTTCGCAGTTCGAGGACGCGCTCGATGTCGCGCGCAAACTCGATGCGCGCGCGCACGAGTTGCACGCGACGACGCAGCGTTTCCACGACGCGCTGTTTTCGAGCACGGTACCGCCGCACGTTCTCGACGCCGTATCGAGCCAGATGGCCATCCTGAAGACGGCAACGTGCCTGCGTTTGACCGACGGCACGTTCTACGCCTTCGAGGGATGCGCGCCGGTCGGCGGTTGCTGCGAAGGCTCGTGCACGCACGTGTGGAACTATCAACAGGCGCTTGCGTTCCTCTTTCCCACGCTCGAACGCTCGATGCGCAACGCCGATTACACGCACAATATGCGCGAAGACGGCGGCATGTGTTTTCGGCTCCAGTTGCCCATCGGCGCGGCCCCGAACACGTTCCACGCCTGCGCCGACGGCCAGATGGGCGGCGTCATCAAAACGTACCGCGACTGGAAAATCTCCGGCGACGACGTCTGGCTCAAACGCCTCTGGCCGCGAGTCCGGCACGCGCTCGAATACGCGTGGATCGCGTGGGACGCCAATAAGGACGGCGTCATGGACGGCGTTCAGCACAACACCTACGACATCGAATTCGTCGGCCCGAATCCGCTCACGGCATGTTTCTATCTCGGCGCGTTGACGGCGGGCGTGGAAATGGCCGAACACTTCGGCGAGTTCGAGAAGGCCGAAGAATACCGGGCCGTCTGCCGCAAAGGCCGCGCGTGGGTCGAGACGAATTTGTTCAACGGCGCATTTTACGTCCAGCAGTACGACCCGGCGAAAACGCCGCAATTCCAGTTCGGGCAAGGCTGCCTGTCCGACCAGGTGCTTGGGCAATGGCTCACGTCGCTGTCGGGCCTCGGTCCCATTCTCGACCCAAAACAAATCCGCAAGACGCTGCAATCGATCTTCCGCTACAACTGGCGATCCGATTTCCGCGAGCACGCCAACATGCAGCGCGTGTATGCCCTCAACGACGACGCGGGACTGTTGCTCTGCTCATGGCCGAACGGCGCACGCCCCGCAGTACCGTTCCCCTATTCGGACGAGGTCTGGACCGGTTTCGAATACCAGGTCGCGAGCCATTGCATCATCGAGGGACTCGTCGAAGAGGGCCTAACCATCGTCAAGGCCGCGCGCGACCGCCACGACGGCGTCAAGCGCAATCCGTGGGACGAATTCGAATGCGGCCATCACTACGCGCGCGCGATGTCGTCGTACGGGCTGCTGCTCGCCTTGTCCGGTTTCACGTTCAACAAGGGCAACGGCACGATCGGTTTCGAGCCGCAAATTCACCCCGAGCGTTTCCAAACGTTTTGGGCGCTCGACGACGTCTGGGGTACCTACGCGCAAACGCGCCAGCAGGCTACGCTGACTGTCTCGTACGGCGCAATTGCATTGAGCCGCATCGACCTGCCGTCCTTCGCGAAACCAGGTCCCGTAACCATCGCGCTCGGCAAACGCACCATACATCTAGAAGCCGACGCGCTCGGTTCCGTTACCTTCCCAAAAACCATGCACCTATCCGCAGGACAAGCGCTGACCATCGCAATCATGCATCGCCCCGCAACTCGGCCATAATTCGATCCGTGGACTTGCCGAGTTTGAGGCAACCCATGGCTTCGGCCACGGGATCGCTTTGGGTTTCCTTTTCATCTACGCGCGTTCCATGTATATCGAGTCTCATAAACGCAATGGCAAATGGTTGTCGCTCGTCGTTGCGCGTTTCCGTAACGCGGAATCCCAGCCGTTCGTACCAACGGATCAATTCGACATGATCCGCAAGGGTGCCGAATTCCACGCGATCTTTCCCCAATCGCCGCGCTTCCTCGACCAAATGGTTCATGAGCATCCGCCCGTAACCGCGTCCTCGCAGGTGTGGTGGCACAGCCAACCGTTTGGCGTACAGGATTCCCGGCATCTTATCGCCGACAGCGATGCATCCCGCCAATATGGCGTCGTCTTCGAGCAGGTGATAAACCATCCCGTCGTTCATGTCCGCTCGAATCACTTCCGGGGTACAGAACGGAGACTCCCAGCCAGATTCCTCTTGAGTGATTCCGAACTTCTCGGCTACATCACGGAAGGCGTCCTTGATCAGGCCAGCCAGTCGAGGGATGTCTTCTTCATGCGCCGTACGAATAGTCATAGCAGGAACCATCTTCCGAATACATGCAGGACGGCTAACAGCCCAGCGCCACGCGTTCCGGGCGCATGGTTTGCTGGACGTAACGCTTCAGTTGCGCGCGCTCGTTGTCGTGCAGGTCCACGAATTGAACGCCGAAACATTGCAGGCCATTATCCGCGCGCTCGGACCAGCGGATCTGCCCCTTGCATTCGATGACGGCGAACGGCAACTGGATGGACACGAGCACACGGTCGTCCGCGCGAACGGGACGTAGCGCGCCGAAGCGCGCGCCGCCGGAACTCAGATCGATGCTGAGCGTGCCGTACGGCGGATCCTCGGCCCCGAACCACAGCCACGCGCATACCGGCCGCGAGGTCCGCGTTCCATTCCTGTTGTCCTGTGTCGTCGTCTTCATGATATGTCTCTGTGCGATGCCTTTCATCGCATCCAATTCCCATGTATATACCCCGCAGGAGGGAAAATGTTCCCTCGTTCCTGCGGTTTTGCGTTTCTACATACACCGCCTATGCATACCGTCGGAGCTGGAAGATGCGTTGTCGTCGCGGCCAAGGCCGATTGAAGAATCGGGCCACTTGACAAACGCAAGGCGTCATGCTAGAGTGCTCTGTAGCACAGAGTCCTCTGGACAAGGAGAAGCACCATGGATATTTCGCCGGAAGAAGCCAGCAAGTCACTCGAACAAGTCGACAGGATCATCGCCACGACGCGCACTGCGGCAGCCTATGCGGGCGCGGACCTCATCTTCGCCCTCTGGGGCGTCGCCTGGACATTCGGTTTCGCGATGAGCCAGGTTCTCGAAAATCTGCGCATGTGCGCGTTGATCGGACCGTTGTGGTGCGTTACCGTAGCCGCCGCCGTGGCGCTCACGTTGATCATTGTCCGGCGGTACCAGGCGCCCGTTCACAGCCCTGAAGGGAAGCGCATCGGTTTCCTGTGGTTTGCCACGTACGCGTACTTCTGGGTTTTCGCCTTGCTCGGCTACCCCTTTTTCGATGGCAAGGCCTTCAACACGCTATACGGCATCAAGTTCATTACGGCCATGCACTGTCTTGTTCCGATGTTCGTTTACGTGGTCATGGGCCTTTGGCTTCAGGAGAATTATCTCATTGTTTTCGCGATACTGATGACGGCAATTACCGTCGCCGGCTTCCTGATGTTCAGCGGCATTTTCTGGATTTGGATGGCGGTGTTGGGCGGAGGATCTTTCCTGGCCGTTGCGGTCTATATGCGCCTGCAGTGGCGTGCGGCCATGCAAAAGGAACAAGGAAGCGGAGCGGAAAATGGCTGATATCGACGCGATCATCCACCAACCGGTGCGGCTGCGGATCATGGCCGCGCTGATGTCGCTGACGCGCGGCGAGCGGATCGACTTCACGTACCTGAAATCCCTTCTTTCGATCACGGACGGCAATCTGGGCGCGCACCTGCTGAAACTCGAGGAAGCAGGTTACATCGCGGTGGAGAAGACGTTCGTCGCGCGCAAGCCAAGGACGTTTCTCGCCGCGACGGATAAGGGCAAGGTCGCGTTTCGCGACCACGTCGCCGCGCTCCAAGCCATCGTCGATGCCAGCAAGCCACGGCGGAAAAAGTAGGTTATCTTGTGGTTCTCAAGAGCCTCGCGTCGACATCGAGCGGCTCAGGCTTGCCGATACGCACCCTCGCAAAATCCGGGTGGCGCGGGTTGAGCAGGTAACAGAATTCTTCCGGCACGACAACGGACGGCACCTCGAGGACGGCCGACGCACCGTCAAGCACCCATCGTGCGCCGACGTCTGTCGTCGCAGTCGTTGCCGGGTATGTTCGCCAACCCGGCGTCAGCTCGGATCGATCGATGCTCTTCATGAGCTTGGCGTCAAAATCGACGGGGATGCAGACGTACTCGTGCGACAATTGCTCCACGAATACGTGTACCATCAATTCAAGCATCGCCAGTGATTTTGTGCCCGCCGTGTACACCGCTGCCACGCCCGGCGGATTCCAACGTCCCCCGTACAGCCGGGCGCCTTCTCCGTCGAAGGCCTTTCCCGCATGCCGCGCTTGGACGATTCGCCACGCGCGAACGTTCACGAGAATACACCGTGCTCGATGCGGCCCAACACGTTCTCGACTTCGCGAGCGCCCGGTTCCGTATCGGCAAAATCGAGTGGTGTCTTTCCCCCGAGCGCCCAATTCGGCGCCTTCAGCCACGCGCGTGCCTGCTCGGTCCCGCCCAAGGCCGCAACGGTCCGGTCGAACAGCAATCCAATGCGCAACACACGCTCGGACTCATCGGCCTTCAGGCGGCCGCTAGGCTCGGCCTTCCGCCTGACAATGGTGCGTTCGGACATGTTCGTGACCCGTCCGAATATCTGTTGCGATACGCCGAGACTCTTTCGCAAGTCATCGACGCAGGCAATGGGCAAGCCGCGTTTCACGGCGTTTACCGCGTCACCCGCCCCGCGAAGATCGAGGCCCATCGACGCACCTGCGACGTGTGCCGCTATGCTCTTCCGCGGCCCCGCCTTCGTTGCGTTCGTTTTCTTTTTTACAGACGATTTCGCCATGCGACCCTATTCCTTGTGCGCCATTCCGCAGTAAGTATACCGCCATTTGGCGTCTCGAGCAATGCGTTTCTTGCCCAGTCGTGAAGGGCGTGTGGCATAATACGCCGAACCGCGAAAAGGAGAAACAGAAATGTCAACCGTCAGTCGCCGCTTCATGTCGATCGTTCCATGCATCCTCATCGCATCCGTCGCGTTCGCGCAGGAAAAACCGGCCTCGCTGTTCGTCGCGCTGAACGGCAACGACGCATGGTCGGGCGCATCGAGCGAACCGAACGCGGCAGGCACGGACGGGCCGTTCAAAACTATCGAACGCGCGCGCGATGCCATACGCGCGATGAAGTCGTCCCTCGGCATCTTGCCCGGCGGTGTGACGGTTCAGATTCGCCAAGGCACGTACTACCTGGAGAAGACGCTCGCGTTCGCAGCCGAAGATTCGGGTGCGTCCAACTTTCCCATAGTCTACTCCGGGTTCGCGAACGAAGAAGTGCGGCTTGTCGGCGGCAAGTTCGTCGATAACTTTGCAGCGGTCAAAGATGCCGCCGTCCTCGATCGCCTCGATCCCGCCGCGCGCGAGCACGTCGTGCAGGCCGACCTCAAGGCGCTCGGCATCGCAAACTTCGGCGCGCCCTCCGGCGACGGGCTCGAGGTGTTTTTCAATGACCAGCCGATGACGTTGTCGCGCTGGCCGAATGAAGGCTTCGTGCGCATCAAAGATCTCGTTGAGGACGACGGGCACAAGATTCACGGTATCCCAGGAAGTACCGTCGGCAAGTTCGTCTATGACGGCGACCGTCCAAAGCGCTGGGTCGGCGAAAAAGACGCATGGCTCCACGGCTACTGGTTCTGGGACTGGTCGGATCAACGGCAGAAGATCGAGTCCATCGACATCGAGAAATCCATACTCGCCGTCGTCCCGCCATATCACGGGTACGGCTATCGCAAAGGGCAGTGGTACTACGCGCTCAATATCCTCGCCGAACTCGACAGTCCCTGCGAATGGTACCTCGACCGCGACACGGGCATTCTCTACTTCTGGCCGCCGACCCCGATTGCCGAAGGCCGCACCGTCGTATCGGTCCTCGATAACGATCTTGTCGCGAAGGACGCCTCGTACCTGACGATCCGCAAGATGACATTCGAGGCGTCGCGCGGCACGGCCGTCAGCATCTCCGGCGGCACGCACAACCGCATTGCCGCGTGCGTGATTCGCAACGTCGGCGGCGCGGCCGTCGCGATCGGCGATTCGACCGATAGCGGCGTGTACGGTTGCGACATGTACCAGATGGGCAAGGGCGGCATCAGCCTGAGCGGCGGGAATCGCACGACGCTCACGCCCGCGAACCTTGTCGCCGAGAACAACCATATCCACCATTATAGCCGCTGGAGCCGCATGTATAACGCCGCGATTGCGCTCAATGGCGTAGGCAATCGCGCCGCACACAACCTCATCCACGACGCGCCGCACATGGCCATCTCCTTCGGCGGCAACGACCACGTCATCGAGTTCAACGAGATCTACAACGTCTGCGAAGAGTCCAACGACGCCGGCGCGATGTATGCCGGGCGCGACTGGACCATGCGCGGCCACGCCATCCGTTACAATTACCTGCATCAGATCAAAGGGTTCGAGGGCAAAGGCTGCGTCGGCGTGTACCTCGACGACATGTTCGCGTCGGCATCGATTTTCGGCAACATCTTCCATCAAGTTACGTCGGCCGCATTCATCGGCGGCGGACGCGACAATACCGTCGAGAACAACATCTTCGTCGACTGCTCGCCCGCGCTGCACATCGACGCGCGCGCGCTCGGATGGGCCTACGAGACCGCCGACAACTGGATCAAGGAAGAAAAAGAAAAAGGCACGATCTCCGGCATCGCCTACAACAAACCGCCCTACAGCGAGCGATTCCCGCAACTGATCAATATCATCAACGACGAACCCAAAGTCCCGAAAGGCAACCTCATCGCGCGCAACATCTGCGTAGGCGGGAAATGGGACGACGTCGAAGAAAAGGCCCGCGCCCATCAAACGTTCCAGGACAACCTGCTCGACGAAGATCCCCATTTCGTCGACGCCGCCAACAAGGATTTCCGCCTCAAAGAAGATTCACCGGCCTTGAAACTCGGATTCAAACCAATCCCGGTAGACAAAATCGGCCCATACCAACACCCCGACCGCGCCTCGTGGCCTATTGCGCGCTGACACCGCTGTCGTCGGGTTGTGGAAAGAACAGACGTTTCAGCCAGGACACGAGAACGTCCACTTGCGGTACCGTGGAATCGAGAAACGTGGCCTTGATGGCTGTTCCGAAAGGGTTTCCTGGCTCCTTTTGCCATGCCAGCCATGTATGGATAATCGCCTTCAGCGCGTCCTTCTTGGCGAAACGCTGTTCGCCTTCGGGGATGGCCGCAACACTGGACTCGACGTGCTCGAACAGTCTTGAGCCTCTCGGAACCAGACACAGCAAGAAATCCTCTAGAGCGCCTATGTTCTGGTTGTCGGGCATGATCCAGATGCCCACGCGCGGTAGCAGCGATGTGCCGCCGGGAGGATCAAGGACGGTGCCGTCTGACGCTGGACGCTCTGGCACATGTTCATACTTCGCGTCCGTGAGCAGATTCCGCAACGAATCCCAGCGTGCAGCCAAATCGGAGTCGGCATCGATCAGGATTCCAAGCGCTTCAACGTCAGTCCCCTTCAGGTATTGCGGGACGTTTTCCAGCAGTTTGTCAACGCCATCCTGCGGCGTGATCTCATCGAGCTGGCCCACCTTGCGCGTGCCGCATACATGCATGAGAACATGCTTGTCGTCGACACCCTCGACGAGAAGGATCTTCTTGCCAGCCACGTTACCGCACCTCGATGTGTTCGCGAGTCACGATGGCCAACTCGTCCTTGCTAAATCGCGTCGGAATGATATCTTCGCCCTTGCGTGTCAAGCGAATGAGTACCCCTTCTTCTTCCGGGAATTCGCTTGCCGCTTTCTGGAATGTCTCGATCGCGTCCCAGCTATGCGACGTGGCCACAACTTGTATGTCGAGACGGCTCGCAAGCTTGAATATGGCCCGCCACGCATCGATTTGAACCGTGTGGTGCATACCGTTCTCGAATTCGTCGATCAGGAGCAGTCCATCCTTTGCATTGACCAACGAGAGGATGATGCCGAATAGGCGGTTCAGTCCGTCGCCAAACGAACGAAGAGGCACGGGATGCTCCAACCGTGTTGAACGGACTATCGCCGTGCGGGGATGGGTTGACCCTTTGCCTCCAACCATCGACACCCCGGATATATCGGGATCGATAATGCGCAAGGCCTCGATAACGTCCTGTTCATAGTCCGAGAGCGTGATCTTGTCCCACAACGGCGCTAGCGTAGCTGTCTGCTCACCAGCGTATGCGCTGAGAAACTCGCATGGCATGCGCAGTTGTTCCGTGGGACTCAAGCGAAATGTACTATCGCGGCTGGCGTATCGGCTCCAGGAGTCCAACGGAACCAAACGCGGCAACTGGCTTCCCAAGTCGCCAACACCTATCAACAACGCCGGCAATGCTTCAGAAGGGCCGAGAAATCCCTCCCCAAGTTGGGTCTGGTTCAAGACAAACGGTTCCCCAGGAACCAATGTCCGTGATCCGTCTGGCTTCTCAACAAACCAGCCTGTACCCAACGACAACTTCATTGAATTCCGTCCGCCTGTCGACACGATCTCAATGGAATTGGACGTCGCAGAGAATTGAGGAAAGCCAGTAAATAGGCTTGACAGCGGAAACAATCCCGTCGCGTCTGCCGACCATGTCAGATCGCCGTTCTTGCCCGATTCCTCCTCGCGAGAACGGAGAATTTCATCAATAACGGACGGCGAAGCGTCGGAAGCCAGAATGCGAAGCGCTTCCAGCACCGAGGATTTTCCGGTGTTGTTGCGGCCCGTGATTAGACTGACTCGCCCCAAACCCTCGATCTTGAGATCTCTGAGCGCCCGAAATCCCTTGAGCGTCAATGTGCCGATTTTAGGTTCCATAGTTCTGCTCCTTGTGCGGCATCATACACCGACGTGCGCGCGTCTTTCCAAGCAATGCTTTTTGTGAACCGCGACGTGTGTAGATTAGAATACGCGCCGGTATTTCGGCAAGCGGTTATTTGGGAGCGGGACAGGTGATGGGATCGACGATTTTCTTGCGGGGGACGAGTCTTTTGGGGCTTGCCGTAATTGTCTGTATCTGCTATCTGCTCTCCGAGAATCGGCGGAAGATTGATTGGCGGCTGGTTGCGTGGGGCGTCGGACTGCAAGCTGTCCTGGGGATCCTCGTGCTCGACACGCGCTTCGGCAATACGTTTTTCAGCGTTGTGGACAAGGCATTCAACGTGCTCAATGATTGTACGAAGGAAGGTTCGCGGTTTCTCTTCGGCAAATTGGTGGACGATTACAGCATCGGCGCCATCGTGGCGTTTCAGGTGTTGCCGGTGATTATTTTCGTTTCATCGCTGTCGATGGTACTCGTGCATCTGCGCGTGATTCAGACCGTGGTCAACGGCATGGCCTACATCATGCGGCGTTCGATGAAGACCTCCGGCGCGGAGACGTTCGCGGCGGCGTTGCAGGTCTTCATGGGCATCGAATCCTTGCCTGCCTCGCGCGGCTATCTCGAGCAAATGACGCGCTCCGAGCTTTTCGTCATCATGACGACATTCATGGGCACGATTGCGAGCAGCGTGATGGTGGCGTACGCTTCGTTCGGGGCGCAGCCGGGCCACCTGCTGGCCGCGTCGCTCATGTGCGCCCCCGCCGCGTTGTTGATATCCAAGATCCTGGTCCCCGAAACCGGCAAGCCGCGCACGGACGGCTCGACGCGCGTGGATATCCCCATCGAGAGCCGCAACGTCGTCGATGCAGCAGCGCGCGGCGCGTCCGATGGCCTTCACCTGGCGCTCAACGTCGGCGCCGTACTGATCGCGTTCATCGGCCTCGTATACCTGTTGAACTTTGCGCTCGAAAGCGTCACGGGCGTCTCGTTCGAACAAGTCATGAGTTGGGTGTTCTATCCCTTCGCGCTGCTGATGGGCGTATCCTGGCACGACGCCGGAACGGTCGCGGAACTGCTCGGCAAGAAAACCGTCCTCAACGAATTCCTTGCGTACGCCGACTTGAAGCCGCTCATCGCAAAAGGGGCGCTCAGTCCCCGTTCCGTGACGATCGTCACCTACGCCCTCTGCGGCTTCGCAAATCCCGGCAGCCTCGGCATCCTCCTCGGAGCGCTGAACAACCTCGTGCCAAACCGCCGTTCCGAATTCGCAAGACTCGGCATGCTGTCGCTCGTGGCCGGCACCATGACCAGTTTCATGACCGCCTGTATCGCAGGTCTCCTCACGGCAGACTGACCAAATTCTATTTCCGGCGAAAGCGGGCCACGAGGTCGTGGTCGAATCGCGGCAATGTAAGCCGCGTTTTCTCGCTTCCGATCACGACGATGCTTGGCGACCAGCCTCCTGTAGTAGGATTGAGGCAATCGACCGAGTATTGGCCTGGTTCGAGACGGATAACCAAATCGCCCTGTACTGGATTTCCGTAATTCTCGGCGAATCGCTCGCGGGCGTCGGCGAGGTAGACCGCGTATTGTCCGCCCGGAATTCCGAATGCCGATTCCACGCAGCTTGCGGGGCATTCGATGACCGCGCGGCGC
Organism: Candidatus Hydrogenedentota bacterium; assembly: GCA_903925285.1. Classification (GTDB taxonomy): domain Bacteria; phylum Hydrogenedentota; class Hydrogenedentia; order Hydrogenedentales; family SLHB01; genus DSVR01. Next base: position 21,187 of record CAIYET010000739.1, read on the forward strand.
AACGGGCGGCCACGCACCAAATCGAGCGAATGCATGTATTCGGAGAGATGTTTGAACCATGACCGGATGGCGCGGTTCGACTCGTCGGTGCCCGTCTCGGCGTAATTGTTGATCGAGAAATCGATGTAGTCGTAATGCGCGCCGCCGAAGGCGGCGGTCCATGCGCGTTTGCGGTGAATGGTCCATCCGAGCACGTCCTTGAACTGGCTGGCGCAATTGTCCTCGTCGTGAACGACCGGTTTGGTTTCGTTGAAGTACAGTTCGAGCGTGTAGTCGCGGAAGGCTTCGAGATGCAACTCGGCCTGCATGAAACGTCCGAGGTGATAATGGCGTCCCGCGTAGCGCATGTTCGATAACGGATGCACGGTGACCGCGTCGTAGTCCATCGCGCGAAACGCCTTATCCGCGAATTGGAAGACATCGAGCCGGTTCTCCTGGCCGGGCAGGCGATACGCGAAGGCTTCCTGTCCAAAGATGAGGTGGCGGTTGGGCAGACTCGATTCTTCTTCGCGCACGAGGGCGATCATCGCATCGAGCCACGCATCGACCTCGTCCGACGTGGGCGCGCCTTCGGTGTCGAGGTTGCCGCCCGGCTCGTTGCAGATCTCGAAGACGACGTTGTCGTACGCGTTGAGTTCACGCACGATGCGACGGACGTACCCGCGCTGTCGTTCGGACAGTTTCGGGTGACGCGCCGTCGTGTATTCGTACCACGGAATCGTTTCGAGATCGTTGAGATTGTTCGCGGCATTGAGCGGATTGAGATTCCAGATCTCGGTCGCGTAGGTGTTGCTGAACAGGACCACCTCGACGATCACGCCAGACTGCTCCGCGAGCGCCACGAACCCGTGCAACCGCGCGAAGAATTCCGGGTTCCATTGATCCAGGTCGTACTTGAACTGTCCATCGAGCGCCGACGTAGGCGGTACGCGTTTGAACGGCGCGACGTAATCCGGCGAGTCCGGTTTGCAGGTCGAATGGGGGTTGACGGGGTTCTGCAACTCGCGGAAGAGCAGAAACAGCCGCGTGAAATTGATGCGCTTGGCCTGGGCGTCGTCGAGGTATCGCTCGTACCGGAAGGGCCGGTTCATGACGGCGCCGTAATGCTCGGTCGGCGTCAGCAGGACCACGGGCTGTCCACGGAACAGAAACAGCTTCGGGTTTTCCGGATGGATGCGAATCGGCTGGCCCATGACTTTTCCTCTTTCTCGTCAAGCTTGTTTGCCGCAGCGAATGCGATCATACTATGTGGAAACCGGATATCCAACCGAAGCGAAATAGAACATAAGGATTATGTCGCATGAAACAGGTTATGTCGCGTAGAGAGGCAATGGCGGTCATGGGTGCGGCAACGGCGGCGGCGTGTACGTCGCGCATCGCCGAGGCCAAGGCAAAGAAATCGACGAAAGGCATCGCGCTGCAACTGTATACGATGCGCGACCCGGCGAAAAAGGATCTGCCGGGTACGTTGAAGAAGGCGCGCGAGATGGGTTGGGAATACGTCCAATGGAGCGGCATGCCCGACCTGCCCGCCGAGGAAATCCGCAAGGCGCTCGACGACGCCGGCCTCAAGGCGATCGCCTCGCACACGAGCGTCGAGTCGTTCGAGAAAGATTTCGATGCCGCCGTCAAATTCTGGAAGACCGTCGGCGTGGACTTTGTGGCGCCGGGCGGCATGATGGGCGACTGCAAGGATTCGCTCGAAGCCTGGAAACGCGGCGCGAAACGGCTCGACGACCTCGGCGCGAAACTGCGTGGAGCAGGCATTCGTCTTTCCTATCACAATCATGCCAGCGAGTTCGAGAAATTCCCCGAAGACCCGCGCTGCAAGCTCGATATTCTCATGGACGAAACGAAGTCCGAAAACCTTTTCGCGGAATTGGATCTTGCATGGGTGCTGGCCGGCGGCGCCGATCCTGCGGCCTATATCCGCAAGTACAAGACGCGCTGTCCCGAGATTCACGTGAAAGACCTGGCTGCGGTGAAACCGGTCAAGTTCGCGCCGATCGGAAAGGGCATTCTCGACTGGAAAGACATTTTCGCAGCGGGCCGCGAGGCCGGGATCGAGTGGTACATCTACGAACAGGACAACTGCAACGGCGATATCTTCGGTTGCGCGAAGACCAGTTTCGAGTTCATGGCGAAGCATCTGCTGTAAAGGATTACGCGAGAATGACATATGGAATGAGATGGCGTTCTCTCTTATTCTCATTCGTGTGTTATCATTATTGTGTTCGGCAATAGAACAGAGAGTAAGCGACATTGTTGCGCGCTCTTGGGGCGTGTGAAAGGAGATCAAAACCAATGAAGCAAATTCTGCCCAACGTCTTTCAGGCAGCCAACCTCGTTATGGCCATCCTTGTACTTCTTGCTTTCGCTGTTATTGAACAGCATGGTTACGCCGACGAAACCAAGAAGGATCTTCCTGAGTTCTTCGGTGTGTATATCAAAATGCTTGATGGTAAACTAATTGAAATACCACCAGTACAGCGACAGACTTTGCAGAATATGATGGGGTTAGGTGATGTTGTTGCGTGTTACATCACGGATCTCCCGGCGGTAAACGTCCAGGCCTCCTCAGTAGATGGTTTTTATGTATTCGGTGAATACAACATGGACGCCATGTTTCTCGGTGGTTACATTTCCCCAGCCCAAGCCGATGATGCTAAGGCCAAAGATGCCGCGCTGAGTATTCCCGAGTTCGCTAACGGTTACTGGGACACCCAGCGCGGATGGACCTTGGAACGCAACTTCAAGTACGTGCAGGTCAAACCCAATCTCTATTGGGTAAAACTGCGCGAGGGGCTAGATTTCCCTTCGATTTCATCTGAATACAGTATTGTCGGACTTACATTCGGTAATCCCAAGTCACCTAAGGGAAGTGTATGTTATCCATTTCAATTTGCCTCCCGTTTAGCCACTGCCCGCTCTGAAATGGAGAAGGGCAAAACGGAAGATGCTACGCCGCTAGATGAGGCCATAGCGCTTGCAAAGGATTTTAAGTTCGAAGAGGCACTTACGGCAGCTAAGAAATCCATGGAGACGAAGGCATCTGCAAGGGTGGCAAGCTATGTTGCTGCAATGGAGTTCTCTTTGGGAAGGAGACAAGAGGCACAGAGTACAATCACTGATGCCTTGCAGCAATACCCCAATGAAGATGGTCTGCTACAGCGGGCCTCTTTTATTGCATCGGAGGCGGAGGATTACGAAAACGCCATTCGTCTCAGCAGAGGATTCGTTGAGAAGAAAGTCTTATTCGCTCAGCCATACAATTCTCTAGCTTGGTCCTATGTCAAGACGGAACAAAACATTGATGAAGCGATCAAATTGGCGAATAGGGCTCTCGAACTCACGCTGGTAGAGAAGAGCAAAGCGAACATCTTTGATACGCTTAGTGAAGCTTACCTTCAAAAGGGCGACGTCAAATCGGCCATGGACCGCTGTGAGAAGGGGCTTAAGTGTGATGAGAAAAACCCTGCCCTGCTTCAGCGAAAAACAAAAATAGAGTTCATGAAGAAAGAGAAAAATGCAAAAGAGAAGTCTAAGATAGATGAAACGTCTCGCAAGAAGATCGTAGAGCTACTCACTGGAACGTGGGTTGCTTCGCTCACGCATCAGGCCGATGATCCAAGATCAAGACTCAAGCAGACCGAGGTGCGATTGGTAGTGAAATCTTCAGATGACCTCCAGAACCTGACTGCCGAATATTCGTTCAAAGCCCTGCAGGAGACCGAATGGGCTTCCTTCGACATGCGAGGGCGCGTAAATTCGAAGATGGACCAGGTAATGCTTCTGGCTGGCAAGAAAACGCACAACTCGGGACCACCTTGGCACCAGGTTGATCTCTTCGGTGAGATATCCAAAGACTTGGCATCTGTTAAATGGGTCCAATACGGAACAGAAGGGGAGTTTCGAAAAGAGCAATAGGGAGCCTATAGCAACCGTCAAATCGTGCGGATTGTCGGCAATCCATTGACACAAAAGCGCACGCGACTTGGAATGAAGCTGTGACTGTAGAGTTGGACATTCAGCGTTGATCACCCTCGCGCTGTCGTCAAAGCCATCATGAAGGCGTTGGACGATGGGTGCTGGTCGGCGGCGCCGATCCTGCGGCCTATATCCGCAAATACAAGAATCGCTGTATCGACATTCACGTGAAAGACCTAGCCGCGATGAAACCGGTCAAGTTCGCGGCGATCGGAAAGGGCATTCTCGACTGGAAAGACATTTTCGCAGCAGGCCGCGAAGCCGGGATCGAGTGGTACATCTACGAACAGGATAACTGCTACGGCGATCCCTTCGGTTGCGCGAAGATCAGTTTCGAGTTCATGTCGAAACATCTGCTATAAGGAATTGTACTGCGATCCGACCTGCCGGAAGACAGGTAATCGCATCGCCCTACCGCGAGCGATGCGGCTGCGGTGTTTTGTTCTCAAGTGCGCGGGAGCCAAGTTTCCACGGGAAGCTCCGGCGCCGCTTCCCGCATCCGCGAGAAATCACCATCGGCAGTCACCACCACAAGGCCATGTTTCAGCGCGACGGCCGCAATCCACAGGTCATTTTCTTTGAAGCCGAGTCTCTCGATGGTGCTCTTTCGCCGCGCAGCCCTGTCTCTGGGACCAAAGTGTTTCAGGAGCCTGGCCTTGAGCAGGCCATAGACATCCGCTACTGCGTCGTCTATCGGGTGAACCGTAATGTCCCTCAGAAACGCTTTCACCTTACGATCATTTTCGTCGCGCCGCTCAGACCGCTCCACCATCAGGCGCAGTTCACCGCGGACAATCACGCACGTGGCAACTTCAACGTCGCCTGCCGACACGAGGCATGCAACGATCGCGGGGTGTCCATCGATGAGGTGGCTGCAATGGTTGGTATCGAGCAGATACATGCCTAGAAAACCGATTCTCCACGAAGATCGCGGATTTCCTTCAGCCGTTTTTCGAGATCGCCACCGGCCCAACCCGTAGCGTGGCGAAGAAGCGATGCCGCAGATGATTTCCGGACACGCGGAACTCGCTTCGCGAGCAACCGTACCGATCCCTTCGCGGAAGCCTTCCGGCTCGGCGCGGCATCGGGAACGGATCCCTGTCTTGCTGTTGCTCTATGGGCACTGCTCATGATCGAAACCTCCTCAGGGGGGCACCCGGCAAGTATCCGGGATGTTGCCAGCCATAATCATTATCCCAGATCCACCGGATCCATACAAGGCGGCCCAGTTCACGCTTCGATCACAATGGGATGAAGACAAAATGTGCAAAACCGCGCACGGCCATGAGAAGTCCAACTCACGGGAATAAACGTGGAGGGTCATACCCATGCGCGCCATCGCATTCTTGACACTGATTGTCCTGGCATTTCCGGCCGTTGCACAATTGAACGCGGGCGTCGCCGCAGTCAGTATCACGCCGCTCGAAAAGGGCATTCCGACGCAGTTGGG
>CAIYET010000740.1 GCA_903925285.1 Candidatus Hydrogenedentota bacterium
AGCACGCCGAGGCCGTAGAGTATCCATTCCTGCCAAGCGAATCGCCTTGCTTCTTTGAAGTAGAAGAGCCCGATGAGCGCCGGAGCGGCCGTTCCTAAGATAAGGAAGAGCGGCTGGGCGACTATGAGCGGCAGGTAGTGATACACCCAGTACATAAGGCCGAGATTGGTAACAATTATGACGGCAAGCACGGCTGAAAGTACGGCGTCGCGAAGAGTGAATGCGGTGAATGCGCGTTCCCCGCGTTCTCGTAACCCTGCGAGGAGAACGAGTCCGACCAAAAAAGAACCGAAGTACCATCCTCCGAGGAAGGTCGCCGTCCCGACGCCGTCAATCGCGAAAACGCGCATAAGAAATCCGATAACGCCCCAGATGACCGTGTAGCCGGCTATCCAGAGATACACACTAACGCCCTCGTCTCCCTCATCTTTCTTCTGTGCGCGATATTCTCGGATCGCGAGCAGGGCGGCGCTTATGAAGGAGAGCATCAGACCCGATGCCATCATCAGATTGATAGCGGCGCGTTCGTTGAGCAGCAGATAGCCGAGCACAACGGCTATGAAAGCGCTACCCCAGCTGAAGAGCGACGACTTTGAGAGCGAGAGATCAATGGCGCGCCACTGACAATAGGTGCCGAATCCGTTGGCGAACCCGATGCCGACCGCAAGCAATAAGGTCCGGTTGAAGGAGAATCCGAATATCAACAAAATCACGAACATACATACGCTCGCGAAGAAATACTGCACCGCGAACCGTTCAATGCGGCCGAGCTTCACGGACGCTCTTTTGATGAGTATTGGGGCGAATATATTTCCGACTAACGTGCACAGAAAAACCGGTAGAATCCAAGTCATATCATTGCAACTATATCATGAAAAATATTGACATGTAGATAAAGAAAGTGTACTATCGGCCCCGGACTACGCAACTGGCTCTTTCCGTAACTCACACAACCCACACAAAGAACAGGAGGAAACCGCCATGGACGAGACCTACGTCGTCGCACAGAACAGAAGCTACCAGGGGCAGGAATCCACATTCACTTTTCCGGACAAGGAGGGAATCAGCGTTGTGCCACTCGGGTTCCAACCGGTCGGCATCAGCATCCTCGGGTCAACCATCGCCGTCGCGGACTACTTCGGCCCATCAATCATGTTGGCCGAGGTCTCTCTGCAGCATGGAGTGCCGTATCTCGGCGACATTCGCTGGATCCGTAGCACCATCGCGGGAGGGAAGCGTGTCCGGATGTTCCCGGACCTCTACCAGCCCGGCGGAGCGAATCGCATGCAGTCCGTGCTGATGTTCTCACAAACGCTACTGGGCCTGACTCGGAATGAAGACAACAAGGTCTTCCCGATCCGGCTCCGCTCCGATGGAGAGTGGGAACACGAAGACGTTTTTTCCTACCCGCGTGTCGTGGGGATCGACGCAATCACGTCCGCTGTCCTGACCAATGATGGTCTGGTGACCATCGAGGTCAACCTCAAGAAAGATGCGCACACGATTCGCGACTATCGGGGTTCTGGGTTGCGCGAGACGGCAACTGTTCCTTACCGCTACGGGATCGCCGTGCGCAGTGATGGGACAGTCGTCACGGTGGCCG
>CAIYET010000741.1 GCA_903925285.1 Candidatus Hydrogenedentota bacterium
CTGACACGTTCATTTCCGGCTCCTGTCAGTAACAATACACGTGCGGACCATACGTCACCGCCGGGTATGAATTCTACCTCACGCGTCGTTGTTTCATCCTATGGCGGCATAGCCGCAACCAAGTTTAGTTGAAGGAAGACGTTCCTTTCCGGTACCAAGGATGTTGTCCACACGACCTTGCGGAAAGGAACGTCATGGAGACATTTGTGCGCAAACATCAGGATTCAATTCTTGGCGTATTGTCGTGCCCCGACCGGGTGATTTTCAAGGGGCACCTCAATTTGAACTATCCGAAGGCGGTCGAGACGTTGTTAGCACGCCATGGGTTGTTGCTCAAAGACTTCAAGGCGTTCGCGGTACAGCGTTCCGAGGAGCTTGTCGCCCATGCCAAGCAAATGGCGCAACGCGCGGGGCGCCCCTACGAATACCTGAAAAGCTATAAGCGCAAAGAGTCCTATGTGAAGTCGCTCTTGGAAGCCGATCCGGTGACGGAGGGATTGGTTTGTATCCTGGCGACGTTGGAAGCGTCTCCGAGCTTCAAGTTGAAATACGGAGAAGGGCGTCCCCGCTTGGAGCATGATAAACCGCGCTGCCTCTGTCTGTACTTTTACTTTCTCGATAAGAAGCTGGGGCCGATCTACGTGCGGCTGCAAACCTGGCTGCCGTACACCGTACAGGTCTATGTCAACGGCCACGCCTGGCTGGCGCGTAAAATGGATGCGCATGGGATCAAGCATGTCGCTGAGGATAACGCATTTCTTTGCGTGGAAGATCCCAAACGGGCGCAGCGTTTCGCGGACCAATGGGCCAAGATTCCGTGGCCCCGTCAACTCGATGTGTTTGCGCGCCGGGTCAATCCCATGCTGGCGACCGTGTTGGTGGGAATGGGTTACTACTGGGTGACCGACCAGTTCGAGTATTCGACGGACATCATGTTCAAGGACCGCTCCCTGCTCAAACGTCTGTATCTCAAATTGCTGCAACACGCCACGTTGGTGTTCAGCGCCGAGGATGTATTGGCCTTTCTCGGTAGAAAACTTCACGGACATTTCCTTGGAGAAGTCCTCACGGACTACAAGAAGCGCTGGCCGGGCGCGCGAGTGAAACATCGGATGAAGGCGAACTGGATTAAAATGTACGACAAATTCGGGTGCGTACTGCGTATCGAAACAGTTCTCAACGATCCGTATGAATTCAAGGTGCGCCGCTCGGGAAAACGCCAGGGCCAAGAGGTTACAGGCTGGTTCCCCTTGCCCAAAAGTGTGGCGTACCTATACCGCTACATCGAAATTGGCCAGGCCGCCAACGCCCGTTACATCGAGGCCTTAGCCGTCGTGGACGACCCCGCGCCCACCCAGGACGAACGGGCCGCGCTGGCCCGCCCCATCCGCAGCACAAACGGGAAAAGCAACCGCGGATTCAATCCCTTCTCGCCCCACGACCTCCAGTTGTTCACCGCACTTCAGCGCGGCGAATTCCACTTGATGGGATTCCGAAACAAAGACCTCCGCCAACACCTGTTCCCCACGGCCAACACCCCGGTCGAACGGCACCGCCAGAGTGCACGAGTATCGCGCCTACTTCAGATTCTCCACGCCCATCATCTCGTTGCCAAAATCCCCCGTTCACGCCGATGGAAAGTCACCGCACACGGACACAAACTCATGGCTACCACCGTCCTGTTGTCCCAACAAGACCTCAGCGTTCACGAGAGAAAAGTTGCGTAGAATAGGTCAACAACATATTCGAAAAGAGCATAGAAGTTTCACAGGAAGACTCTAATTCAGATTCCGCCATCTGCAAACCTTTAGAGAACGCAGCGTTGCACGTCGAGTGCGCCTTGGGGTAATCTGGGCGCGTATCGAGGCTACCAG
>CAIYET010000742.1 GCA_903925285.1 Candidatus Hydrogenedentota bacterium
CTGCAGGAAAGAGCGGAATGTTGTGTGGACCATCTGTGCGGCTGCTCGTAAGATCGACTTCACTTGACACTCAGGAACGGCAGGGAATCGAGAATAGAAGGTTCTCTGCCGTCTTTTTTTCACCGGCATAACAGCAAGACTGCATCCATATAGTCTATGTGAGCTGACTGGAGGTTGTCGCATGAAAAGGGCCTTGCGGAGCCAGGAGTTTCATGTCGCGTCCTGTCGTCTGTCACAACCAATTTCAAGACGACTTGCGTTCACCGCGCTTTTCGTCCTTTGCCTTTCATCCTCTCCCAATATTGCGCCATCACACGGTCCAATTCCTTCTGGGTCCATTCCTGGGCTTCCTTGAGCGCTTCCTCCGGCGTCTTCAATCCGTTCAACGCCTCGCTGACCGCCTGATCCAGTGCGCCCATATAGAAGCCCTGGGCCGGCATGACGGGACGCTGATGGCGCGTGTGTTGGAGGATGTCATAGAAACAGGCCAGACGCGGATCGTCTTTCACTAGGTCCGCCGCGCTCGTGGCCCGGTATCCCGTAAACTGGCCCGTGGTCGCCACCATCGCACGCCCCACCTCGGCACTCGCGCACAGCCATTGCATGAATTCGAAGGCTTCCTCTGGGTGCCGCGACCCGCGCGGAATGCCCATGCACCAGCCGCCCATCCACGCGCTGTGGTCGCTCGCCATGTGTTCGGGGTACGGCAACTGGGCCACGCCGTAATCGAGGCCGGGCGCGTACTTGGCGAATAAACGCAGGTTCGAGATATGGCCCGCCGCCATGGCGATCTTGCCACGTATGAACGGGTTGTCCTTCTCGTCGCCAAAGCCTTCCGCGAAACTGTTGATGTTCTCAAATCCATATTCGTCGGCGTATGATTTCATCCAGCGCAAGGCCTTGGCGATGCGCGGGTCATCACTGCACGTGATGCGGCCGGTCGCAGGGTCGTAGAACTCTCCGCCAAAAGCCCAGCCCCATGTGAAAATCGAGTTCGCATAGCCGAAGACACTCCACGGGATAAACCCGATGCGCGAGATCCGGCCCCGCTCGTCGCGCTTGGTGAGCTGGCGCGACATGCGGTCGAGATCTTCGAGCGTCTTCGGTGGTCCGCCTTCGAGCAAACCTGCTTCCCGAAAGATCTCACGATTCCACAACAACGCTAAATTCGGGTCCGCGCAATACGTCAGCCCAAAGACGCCGCCTTCGAATTGGTTCTGCCGCCAACACGGCTCCCAGAAATCCTCGTTCTTGATGCCATGCGCCCGCATAAGGCCGTCTAGCGGCTCCAAGGCCCCGCGCGCCGCCCATTCGCACACCCGCGGCCCGCCGACGAATGAACAGTCCGGCGGAAGTCCCGCCGAAATGGACAAGAAGAGTTTCGGGTCGGCGGCGGGCGTGTACGGGACATACAGCGTCCGCACATGGATGCGCGGATGGGCCGCGTTGAACAGACCCACCAGCCGCCGCAACTCCGCTCCCAAATTCCCCGGCCACGGTTGCCACAGCGTGATGAGCACCTTGCCTGCCGGCGGCTGTACCGGAGCCCCCGTCAACGAATAGAGCCCCGCTAGAGCGCCGACAAGCACAAGGAACAATAGAATGGAACGGAATGAACTCATTGTCACGCTAGGATGTCCAAGACCTCGGTCTCCTCTGATGTGGTGAGCCTAAGAGTACCGAGTTCGAATTGATCGAGGGTTCTCTTAAATTGTTCGTCCATCCGATCCCATCCTTATCATGACGTAATCCTCTTGGCTCTGTGAATAAGTCACGTGCACCAAGCAACAATGTATCTTGGCCAGGACATCCATTTCAAAGATCCCTTCAATGAGTGGGCAAGAAGACAAGCCAAGACTCTGTATGGCGCTCCCCCATGGGCCTCGTCGTTTCTCACACTCGTCGTTTCTTTACTTGTCCCGAAAGTTCGTTCTACACTACGATGGTTAATTCTAGGCGCAATTGTGAATCGCCCGTCGGAGTTTGTGGCTGATGATAGAGAGTTCCGGAATCGTTAGTGTTTTCGTATTTTCTACGTCTCAGGATATCCTTGTGGAGCGGGAGGTGTTGTCTAGGCGTGTCTTTCCCTGTCTACGGAGCTTATGCGATGGCCAAGGCCTTACATTGGTGATTTGCGGGGACACCACGGCACGACTGAGAAAAGAGGGAAGCCTTTCTCTAGATTTGCTGAAGGAGATCCAACGAACCAGGCCCTTCTTCATTGGGCTTCTCGGTGAGCAATACGGGATCGTTCCCGAGGAACTTCCTGGGGAACAAATGAGAGAAGAATCACTACTGGCTGCTCAACATGGCTGCTCGATTAACGAACTGATAATCGTGCTCGGGGTATTGGAAAACCCTGAGATGGTAGGCAGGGCCTTCTTCTACTTCAGCGATCCAGAACATATTCGCCGACCGTCTGCAAGCACGAATTCTTCCGATAACTGTTCGGAAAGTCCGGAAGTGATCGCGAAGCTTCGCATCTTGAAGGAACGCATTCGCAACAGTGGGTTTCCCGTGCGTGAGAACTACCCTGACCCGGACGCCTTGAGCGAATGGATACTGAAGGATCTAAGTGACGCCATCAAGAATTTCTATCCTGTCACGGGGCAACCTCGTTATGTAAAGTGGCCCTTTGACAAAAAGAAGACAATGGCTGACTTATCCACACATACATTGGACTTAGAACGAACCCGCCTTGAGGAGGAGGAACGACGGATTCTGGTGCGATTGCAAAGAGTCGAAGAGGAAAAGAAACGCCTTTTCCTGCAGGGGACGAAGGAATCGTCTCAGCGTCAGAAGGTCGTGATCGCACGTAAGATCAAGGAAATCGACGAACAGGGAAAGGAACTGGATTCTCGCGCGAGCATGATCTCCAAACAACTGCGTGCCGTCAATCGTTTCACCTCCGTGCATCGCAATAAGATGAAACTTCAGGAGAAGGGCGTATGGTCGGTCATTTCAGACATGAGCACTGAAGAGCTCGATACCGTACTAACCAAAGGAATCGTTGACGGTACGATCGAGAATGAGAAGATTCTGTCGCTACTCGACATTATTGAGACCGATCCCCGTATTACCCGCGAACTGGATGAAGATGAGGATGTCCTGAAACTCGTCGAGAAAATGGAACAGGCATCCGAAAGTGGCGAGATCACGGAGAAGTATTCCAAGACTGCAGACGTTCTTGACGCCAAAGACAAGGATATTGAGGCCAAGAAACTTCATCGTTTTGGGGACGAGAGTCTTGGGACGCACACCCACCTCGCCAGCAAGTTAATACAGGAAGCCAAGCAACCACTCATCATGGAATGTCCTCCGCGGATGGTGACTCCTTCGGATGTGAATGTGGCGGTGAATGGCCCGACCGCATCGGGATATGACGCGCGATGCGCGCATTGTGGACAGCAGATTAGGGTCTCATGGAAGGCCTGCGCCTTCTGTGGGGCCAAATCTGGAATGAGCGCCGAGGAACTCGACGGTAGTCTAACCCAGGAAGTAGTTCGGGAAACCGTAGAGCGCGACAAAGCCCAGGCCCTACTTGAGGTTATTGAAACAGATCCAAGAGCAGTTCGAGAACTCGATGAAGATGAGAACGTCTTGAGACTTGAGGAAGAGGCGGCAGAAGTTGAAACAACTGGAAAGGACACACAGAACTCTCCATTGCTGCCACAATGGGAAGATATCTCAGGCGCGTTAATGGTCGGCAAAGGCGATGATGTCCAAGCAGACTATGACTCTCATTCAAAGTACGACTCGTATACGGCATATACGTCATCACACTCGGAGTCCTTTTGGGGAATATCAGACGTTCTTGACGCCAAAGACAAGGCTATTGAGAAGAAGTCTCATTGTCTTGATGGCAAGAATCCTGTGACGCCAAACCTGGTTGTTGACAAGGTGCACTTCTCTGTTACGAATCCGGCGACGGTTCTTCCAGGCGATTGTTTCGTACTAGATGTTTGGGCCCACTTAGAGGAACAGCGGGCAAGTGTTGTTGAACGGGCCCGGCAGTCATCTGTGGGCCAAGAGGTATCTATCCGATCAAAAGGGCCGACGCGTGTGTCTCGCGGTGTCGTGTTGTCGGTAAACGTGAACATTGAAGGCCTGACGATAGAGGATCCCGAAGACACGATTCTATGGGAGGGGGAGGTCGGAAATGCGAGTTTCGCTGTCTCCGTGCCAAAGGAGTTTCAGGAAGGCCCACGACAGGGGCAAGCATTGATCTATGTCAATGGCTTGCGGCTTGCCAGAGTCAATTTTGTCGTGAGCGTAGGCAGACTGGCGCCAGAAAGACAGACATTGGCTTCACACGAGGAACGATTTCACAAGGCCTTCGCATCTTATGCGAGTAAAGATCGAGACGAAGTGCTCGCCAGGGTTCAAGGCATGAATATAGCGGCTCCGCACATGGACATTTTCATCGACGTCCTGTCCTTACGCTCCGGACAGGACTGGAAAAGTGAGTTGGAAAGGGTAATCCCTGCAAGCGACGTCTTCTACCTGTTTTGGTCTGAGAACGCCCTTGAATCGGAGTGGGTTGAACTCGAATGGCGTTGTGCTCTGAAGGCAAGAGGCATTGATTTTATTGATCCGGTCCCACTTATTTCCCCCGAAAAGGCCCCTCCACCAAAGGAACTGGCAAGCAAACATTTCAACGATTGGACTCTCGCGTTCATCAGAGGACAAGGGGCAACGAAAAATCCGCGCCCGGCGTCATCCTGAACATGTGGAAGGGTAAGGTGTGATGGAGCAGAAGCAGCGGGTTATTCGGGCGTTCATCAGCAGCACGTTTCGTGACATGGGCACGGAGCGCGACTATCTCGTGAAGTTCGTCTTTCCACAGTTGCGCCATCTGTGCGACTGCCGCGGAGTGGTCTGGGGTGAGGTCGATCTACGGTGGGGCGTGACGGAAGAACAAAAGGCCGAGGGTCAGGTACTACCCATTTGCCTCAAAGAGATCCATGACTGCCGCCCGTATTTCATCGGACTGTTGGGCGAACGCTATGGCTGGATTCCCGATGTCATCTCCGAGGAACTGCTCAAGAACGAACCCTGGCTGGGCGAACATCGGGATCATTCGGTCACGGAACTCGAAATTCTTCACGGGGTACTCAATGACCCGGAAATGGCCGGCCATGCCTACTTCTATTTTCGTGATCCGGCCTATGTCCAACAATTGCCGCCGGAAGTCCGGGCGGACTACGTCTCGGAGAACCCAGAGTCGGCGCACAAACTCGAAGCGATTAAGGACCGCATCCGCACAAGCCAATTCCCCGTTCGGGAGAATTACCCGGATGCGAGGGCGCTTGGTGACCTCGTCCTGCAGGATATGACTGCCGTCATCAATCAGCTCTTTCCAGAAGGTTCACAGCCCGACCCACTCGACCGCGAAGCCATCGACCATGAATCCTACGCCCAAAGCCGGGCGCGGGTTTATATCGGGCGGCAGGAATACTTTGGCCGACTCGACGCCCATGTTACGGACACCAGTGAAAAGCCTCTGGTCATCCTGGGCAAATCGGGATCGGGCAAATCGGCCCTGCTGGCGAACTGGGCTATCCGCTATCGCGAAAAGAACCCGGATGTTCCCGTAATTCAACATTACATCGGCGCTACGGCAGACAGTTCCGACTGGTCAGCATTGGTAAGGCGTGTAATGATGGAATTGGGACGCCATTTTGCCTTTACCACAGATATTCCAACCAAACCGGATGACCTAAAGATTGCTTTTGCCTCATGCCTGAATATGGCCGCCACCCACGGGCGCGTCATCATCGTTCTCGACGCACTCGACCAACTCGAAGATCGTGATAATGCACCGGACTTGGATTGGCTCCCGCCCACAATACCTTCCAACGTTCGTCTGATCGTGTCC
>CAIYET010000743.1 GCA_903925285.1 Candidatus Hydrogenedentota bacterium
GAACGTATGTCGAGGTTACCAAAGCTGTGGCTCTCGACCATGTACGCAACCGAGACCACTAGGAAAGGAACAACCACCATGGCAAAGAGCGTCAACAGAACATTTCTGCTCGGGCACGTTGGAAAGAATCCCGAGGTGGGAACCACACCGGGCGGCACGCTCGCCGTCAACTTTTCTCTTGCAACTACCGACCGGGAGAAGGACCGTCAGGGCAACTGGTCCGACAGGACGGAATGGCACAACTTGGTCGCTTACGGCCGGACCGCTGAGATCGTGCGGGACTACGTGAGCAAGGGCACGCAACTTTTCATCCAGGGCAAGATCCAGACGCGCTCCTGGGATGACAAGGAATCCGGGCAGAAGCGGTACTGGACGGAGATATTCGTCCATGATCTGACGCTGCTCGGCGGAGGGCGTGGGGAGAATGGCGGCTCCACTCACAGCAATGGTCGGGACGATTCCCGGAGGAGTTCTGGTGGATCGGGCTACCAGCCGCAGCAGATGGACGAGCAGTACTCCGACGAAGAACTGAACCCCGATCAGATCCCGTTCTAAAACGGGGTTTGTTCCTTGCCGTGAACCAGGGCGCTCTTCGGAGCGCCATTTCCATTTGAGGAGCTACGACGATGGCGATCAAAGAAGTCAAGACAAACACTGAATTGGACGCTCTGTTCACACAGCTGGCGGAGCCGTTTGACCCGAACCAGATCAAGTGGCGCGTTACACACACAACCCAGGATGGAAGCCGGGGCGCGGTCGTTGCATACGCTGATCCGCGGGCTTACACGGACCGTCTCAACCAACTGTTCACTCCGACTGGCTGGACCCGGACCTACGAGGTCTCCACGGTATCGGCCGTCACGCGCATGAAGAAAGACAAACTCATCCAGACGGGCAAAGTTCTGGTGACATGCACGCTCACTATTACTGGATTGGGTTGCCATGCCGGCAGTGGTGAGGACTGGGCAGATGAGTCAAATGCCATGACAACGGCGGAAGCGCAAGCCTTCAAACGGGCAGCCAGTTGTTATGGCCTGGGGCGTTACCTTTACAACCTCGCCGAGATGTGGGTCCCGCTCAATGAGCATCGGCAGCCATTCGAATTCCCATCTCTCCCGCAATGGGCGCTACCGAAAGCGGGTGCGCCCGTTAAGAACCATCCAGCATCCGGCCCACACCCCGCGGCAGTCCAACGGGGGCCCATCGATCAGAGAATCACGGGCAAGATCGAAGGATTTCGACGCATTCTCGGCGATCCAATCTACGGCGAGATATTGTGGCGTGTCGCGCGAACGCAGAAGGCGAACGCCATCCCCAACGCGCAGCTGCAGACGAATGTCGCGGAGGCGATGGAACGGGCATCGCGGGGAATCCAGAAGGCGCAGTCACTGGCCAAATCGATCGGCGATACGCGAGTCGTGTCCGTACTGGATCGGTTGCACATCGGCTCGATGACAACAATCAGCAATCTCGAAGCACTCAAGCATCTGGTTTCGGAACTCGAAGGATTGGCTGGGCAACCAGCCGCCTGAACGCCGAGGAGTCGTGCAGTACCCCCGCCCTTTCGGCGCGGAGGCGTCACACGGACGGCGCAGATGATACGTCGCGCACCTGAACCTGTCTCGGCCCATTCCCGGCGGGCTGTCTGCGTCGATAACCGCAAAACGTCGCACACGCTGCGAATCCTCCGATTGACTGATGAGCTGCGCAAAGGAGCCTTGAATGAGAGCCGAAGGCGAGCGTTCTCAAACATTCGTTGAATGGGTACTGGCTCTGCTGGAAGAACGCTTTCCATGGCTGGGTTCAGGACGAGATGAACCCGTCGGCGGAGCGGATACGGTCGATGAACTCGCCGACCTGTACAAGTCGCTGATTGAGCAACGCGACAAGGCACGTCGCGAAAACGGTGATCCACAAGCGTAACCGGCATCGGTCGATACCTGGAGGATCTATGTGCAATGTGCGGATGATTCGAACGGAGCCCGGCCTTGTGTCGATTCCCGTAAAAGAGGCCGTCTATTGTGAGAACTGTACGATGGTATCCTCTTCGGCCCGGCAGCGGTGCGGTCTCTGCGGATCAGAGCAAATCGTTCGATTGGTTCACCTGATCCCAGAACCGTGGAACCCAGGTCCGATGCCAGCTCTTGCCATGGCCGCATAGCGGACGAACCGCTGCGAGCTTCGTTTTGATGGTTGGCGATGATCCTTCAGGTTGAAATCGGAGTGCCGGCGAAACCCTGTCGACGTTCGTGCTATCCCACCCTTCGCAAAATACGCGAAGGATGCGACGCCCAAGTTCGTGGTTGGGTAGAGAAAGCAATTGGAGGGCGGGCCACGCCGAGAGCAAGGGGGCCAAGCCCGCCAAGAAGGCCAAGTAACATTCGCGCAACCTGACGGCGGCTCTTCGGAGCCGCCTTTCCTATGCTGGCTGAACGACCCTCACCGAGATACTTGACGCTCTAAAGTTATCGTTCAAGACTTTGTCTGAATATGATTACCCTTTCCAAAGGGCATCCCTCGCTGCCTGTCGTACGTACGACACCGCGTCCCTTCGAAGATTCTCCAGCACAGTGCTCGGTGTGTTGGCGTGTTTAGCCACGGCGAGCCGCACCCACGGGTGAACGTCAGTTGACATCTTCTCCAGCACAGCGCTTGATGCCTTGGAACAGTAAGCCACCCTACAGCGCACCGCCAAGTCCACATCTGCGGATAGTTTCATTAGCACCGCTCCTGGCGTGGCATCATTCCTGACTACTTCCTCGCGCACATCCGAATCAGTATCACTAGCCAATTGCACCAGAAGCGCGCTCGGCGTCTTGGTATTCCGGGCGACGCTAAAACGCACACTCGCATCTTCGTCTCTGGACAGCTTCCTTAGAACCGCAGGTGGCATACCGGCATTCTCGGCTGCATTACAACGTATGACGATGTTCTCGGAAACGGACAACTTCTTTAAAAATGGAACTGGGGTGTTCTCATTCGCGGCCACGTAACAGAGAAA
>CAIYET010000744.1 GCA_903925285.1 Candidatus Hydrogenedentota bacterium
CAGCAGTATCCGAATGAACAAGTCATGTGCGGCTCGAAGGAAGAATCCTGGAAATGGCAACAGAAACTCGTTGATTTCATGATGAAGTGGGACATGGATGGTTTTCATCTTGAAGCGGCGGACTTGGGGCGGTGTACTTGCCCGGACTGCATGGTGAAATGGCCCCGAAATCCCGACTACTTCTGCAACATCACCGCGCGCACAGCGAAGTATATCCGCGAGAAGATGCCCAATGCTTACGTGATGGCGACCACGATCAGTTGGGCCGACTGGAACACGGGCTTCGCGGAACAGGACAAGGACTCGTTGGTCGAAATCAGCAGCAGCGTCGACTGCATCTTCGATCAGGGCCATCATTCGTGTTACATCCGGCCGCCGGATCGGAGAGCCTTTATCGACCGGCTGCATTGCCGGTTTGGTACCTCGGGCGGCCTGTGGGTCTATCCGACGTATACGTGGGATCGTCTGCAATGGTTCCTTCCGTATCCCAAACAAACGGGTACGCACATGAAGGAGCTTTACGCCGATGGCGGACGCGGCGTCCTGTATTATCAAGGCCCGCCCAACAACCCCGGCGTCGAGATCAATATCGCCTTCGGCGGGCAACTCATGTGCAACCCCGACAAGAGCATCGAGGAAAATCTCGGCGCCGTTCTCGAACGCATCTACAAGCCCAAATCTCCGGCCGCGCTCGACAAACTCGTGGCGGTCGTGTTGAGGGCGGAGGATGCCTACTTCAATAATATGGAGTGGGACGAAAAGCACTTGTATCTGAAAGGCAACAAGGCATTCCCCGGCCCGGGCGAACTGCATTTGTCACGTCCTATTACCGGAGTCTATGGGACGCCCGATTACATTCTCGAACCCCAACTCACCTTTGAGGGCCGCAAAGCCTATAATGCAGGGCTGGAAGCCGCCCTGAAGGACGCTTACGCGGTCGGCGATCAGTTCGAAGCGCAGGACAAGATAACGCGCTTACAGACGGCCATGCTCAATACGATGATGATGGTTCGCACGGCCATTACCACGCAGCAATGGGAAGAACAGCAGGAGAAGACACGAAAGACAGTCTCTTGAGAGAATAGTAATGGAGGTAATGCGCAGATCATGAAAACCGGGTTGTGCGTCCTGATCATCGTAGCGGTTGCAGTCGGCTGCTCGACATTTTCCGAGAAGTCCACCCGTGTGTGCGAGATCGAGCGCGTACTCGCTCAGTGGAAGGAAGCGATCCTCGCGGACGATCTCGATCGCGTCCTGGCCCTGTATTCCGAAGACCTGCGCTCGACGGAGAAAGACAAACCGGGACTTGTGGAGGATCTGAAATCCGTCCTTGTCCGCGTCAAGACCCACGACGGCCGGATTGATATCGAGGATGCCACCATCACGGTCGATGGTAATCGCGCGTCTGCGTTGCCGGTGACGATTGGCACGCGGACGGGCGCCATTACGAGGCGGCTGGACCTTGAACGGCAAAATGGGCAATGGCAGATCGTTGGAATGTCCAAGAAGTAGCCGGAAACAAGTCGTACTTCAGCGCGGCATCGCTTGTACCCATTCGGGAACAGCCGTCATGGCGTCCACGAAGTTGTGGACCACGTCGGTGTGGCAATCCTCTTGCCAGCCGCCCCTGACGGCGTTCGCG
>CAIYET010000745.1 GCA_903925285.1 Candidatus Hydrogenedentota bacterium
CGGCACGAACGTCACCCTCATCAATCCACTTGGCGCGGGAACGAGCTTGACCACACTTCTTAATAGCGTTCTAAAATTTGTCGTACAGATCGGTGCGGTCATCGTTATCCTGATGCTCGTCTACGTCGGTTTTAAGTTCGTCGTTGCGCAAGGGAATCCGGCAAAGATCGAAGAGGCGCGGAGAATGCTCCTCTGGACCATCGTCGGCGCTCTGATACTGCTCGGGGCGCAGGTAATCGCCATCGGCATCTGCGAAACCACGAACGCACTTTCTACTGGCGGGAGCGTCATATCGTGCGCTTTCTAGCATGACCTTCGCTCAATTCATCGGCAGTGGCACCACCGGCATCATCGGCGCCGTCAACATCGTCGTCGTGCCGCTCATCTTCGCCTTCGCCTTCTTGGTATTCGTCTGGGGCGTCGTGAACTACTTCTTCCTCAACAAGGGCGATGAAACGAAGCGCGCCGAAGGGAAGCAGTTCGTATTCTGGGGCATCCTCGGAATGGTCCTTCTCTTTTCGGTCTGGGGATTCGTGAACTTGCTCTTATCCACGCTCGGCATCACGCCCGGCGTGTGATGTGTCATACTTACAACTATGAATATCACCTTTGGCGTATCACTCGGTACCGGTTGCACGAGCACTATCTGTTCAGTCGCACAGAATATGCTCTACCTTATCAATAGCGTCCTGATACCGGTGCTCTTCGCTCTTGCCTTCATCGTGTTCCTTTACGGCATCGCCAAGGCCTACATCTTTTCCGCCGGCGACGAGGAAGGAGTCAAGAAGGGCCATAAGCTCCTCCTCTGGGGCGTCATCGGTTTCGTCGTGATGATATCGCTCTGGGGGATCGTGAACGTCGTGGCGAACACCTTCGGACTCTCCGGTTCCTATGCGCCGCCGACGCCATCGTCGATCTCGCCGTCAACATTGTATTAACGTATTAACCGCATATGAAAAAAATCTTTCAACCCGCCGTGCTTATCGGTCTTCTCGCCATCTTCGGCGTCCCTTTGTTCGCGCTCGCCCAGGGAATCAATCTAAGCGTCATCACGCCCTATTCGACCAGCATCACGAGCCTCATTAATGACATTCTCGTCCCAGTTCTGATGGCTATCGCCTTCATCGTCTTCCTCTGGGGCGTGTATAAGTACTTTATTCAGGGAGCGGCTGATGAGAAAAGCCGCGCCGACGGGCGGCAGTTCGCGCTCTGGGGCATCATCGGGTTCGTCATCATCCTCTCGCTCTGGGGTCTCGTCAATCTCTTCACGAGCATGCTCGGCTTGACCGCCAACAATGCGCCGGCGTTCCCGACGATCGGCACCGGCACGAGCGGCGTCACAAATAACAGCACGGGCGTAACTCTCCCGACGTCTGGTGGCACCCAAGTCGGCGGAACTTCCGCAACGCAAACCGTGGTCCAAACGCAAGCCGTCTCGGCGCTGAACGCGCAAGCTCAGAGTCAGCAGGCGATATGCGCGCAGTACGGAGCGAAGAGCGCGCAGTGCCAATCGGCGACGGATTCCTACAATGCCGCCCTGACCAACTATCTCAACCAATATCCATCCTCCGGCGTGCAGACCGGCGTAGGCGGCTCGTGCACCTCGGACGCCGGCTGCGGGAGTAATCTGGTCTGTTCCCAGGGTACCTGTGTGCATCCTATTACCTCTAATGGATGCGCGGCCGGCTATGCGTTGGGTGAATCAGGGGGGTGCGAACGGGTCAGCGCTGGCAGTGTTAAGCAAGGCGGTGGATGCTCTGTCAATGCCGATTGCTCTGGAACTCTCACTTGCCAACAGGGCTTCTGCGCTACCACCGTTGATTCCAGTACAGGTTGCGCGGACGGCCTTGTCATAGGCGAAAATGGAGGGTGCGTTTCTCCGAGTGAAGTCGGAGGAGCCGGGGCCAGTAACGCCTGTAGTGACCCAGATGCGAGTAATTATGGGTCCGTAGGTGCCTGCACCTACTCTGCTCCTACCACCAATACCACCAATGGCAGTTCTGACGACAGTAATCAGCAGGAGCCAGAAAGTAACACCGGGTACTAAATTCAGATCACCGGACTATCCACACGCCACCCATACACGCATTGACCACCCCGACAGAAACGTTATAATTACCTCGTTATTCACTTATCTATATTATGAAAAAAGCCATCGCCCTTACTTCAGGAGTTCTCACCGCGTTCGCTCTGCCGCTTGTCTCTCTTGCCGCGATAAACAATGTCTCTGACCTCGGTTCGTTCGTTATCAACACCATCAATAACGTGCTCGTCCCGGTGCTCTTCGCCGTGGCGTTCGTCGTCTTCCTCTGGGGAGCGTTCTACACGTTCATCGTTGGTGCGAACGATGAAGAAGTGAAGACGAAGGGCAAGAATCTCATGCTCTGGGGCCTCATCGGCTTCTTCGTGATGGTCTCCATCTGGGGCCTCGTGAACATCCTTACCGGCACCATCAGTTTCGGCAATAACACGGGCATTACGGGCGGCACACCGAAGGCGGGCGTCCAGGTCGGCCAGTAGCAAATGGTCGTTCTCAACCAATTCCTCGGGAAGGTCGAGGTGCAGATAATCAATCCGATCATCCTGCTCCTCGCGGCGGCGGCGTTCGTCGTCTTCCTCTGGGGCGTGTTCGAATTCATCGTGCATGCGGGAGATGAAACGAAGCGTAAGGAGGGACGACAGGCGATTTTCTGGGGCCTCATCGGGCTCGTGATCATCTTCGGCGCGTATGGCATCATCAACGTCGCGCTCAACACGTTCAATCTCCCGAATGTTCAGAAGACGATAAACGGGCAGTAGGGAATAGCAAGAAGGAAAAAAGAAAACCGCACGGGGGATAGAACCCACATGCGGTTTTTGTTGTCTGAAAGAACTTCAACACGTCGACCCACCCTCGCCGACGAACCAGTGTGCGGGTAGCGGCACATCTTTTTCCGGAATGAAGCGAAACGTATCGCCCATCCGTTCACTGCACGTGCCGGCAATGACTTGGTCCCGAGTGCAGCCGTATGCCTTTTCGGGGCCTCCTTTGTAAGAGGTCATGTACCCGAGTCGCGGCAAGTTTTCCCAGAACGAAGGGTCAAAGCAGACCCGATGTCCTTCGGGAATCGTTGTCGCCACCTTTTCGACCGAATCGCAATGGCGTGTCGCTGTGCACGCCGCTGACTGTGCGGCCTGCTCTTGCACACTCGGTTCCGTCATCCAGTTCCACACGGAAAGGACGATGAGAATCGTCAGCACCGCTCCCGCTACACAATGGAGTGTCTTCGTCAGCGCGGTCTTAGAGAGTGCCACGAAGATAAACGTGCCGACTGCCCACACGATAAGGAAGGGAAACCAGTACTTTCGCCACTTCACCGCATCGGCGACGGTCACCGGGTGGTAAAACGCCCAAATGATTACACCAACGCCGACAAGGATGAGCAGGATGGTCCACAGATTCTCTGCGAACCAACTCTCCTCTCTATCTTTCGGTGTCGGTGAGATAGGGGAAGTAGTTGGAGTCCCTGCGCTCGCCCCGGTCCCTCTCGGTGTTTGCCCGTAGGAAGCCATCCTTCTTGAATGGGATCCCGTATATCGGGCTGCAACGAGGTAGAACACGAACAAGGTAACGAACAGGGCAATCATGCCCACAATCCACAATAACGCGTTCATGGCTTCTCACCTTCTTTCGCTATTGATTTTTCTGGTTTCAATAACCCAACAAGCGAAGCGAGCGGATTATTCGCCCAGATGATGGTATTACCAGGACCTCCTGAGGATGCCTGGATGGCGTCGTACCCGGCGAGTGCTATCCCTGCTTCGCCATGTTCTTTGATCACTGCGAGTCGCGCACGAAGAGCTTCCGCCTCTGTGTCACCTTTCATTTTGATGACACCGGCCTCGGCTTTACCTTTGAGGCCTATTGCTTCCGCTTCTTGTGTTGCGGAATATACCTTCGTTGCGGCCTCCTGGTTCTGCACCTTTCCGATCCCAGAGAGCTCGATGGACTGCAGGTCAGCCGTGCGTATTTCTATACCGTACTTTCCTAGCAGTCCCCATGGTTCCGTGCCTTGTTTGTCATCAGGCAACTTCTTGTTGAGCTTGATGATTGGCGCGGAGAAACCGGCCCAGTTCCTCGAAGAGATGAGGTCCTGGTAGTTCTTCCTCCCGACGAAATTTCGAACATTTCGATTGATTGCGCCCGTAATTCGTTGCATCCAGTCCTTGACACTGAAGAGTGCGCGATATGGATTGCGCACAGCAACTGTTATGAGCGTTTGCTCGTCGGTCGGAAGACGGTCCATTGTTTCAGCGCCGTCGGTCACAATCACGTAGGGGAAGTCGCTGACATAGATGAAGTCAGTCGGCTCGGCACGCGGAAGGACCTTCTCTTTGCCTGATGTCTGTTCCGTGTAGTACTCGTTCCATTCAAACCGATAGATGTACACGGAATTTGCCCACGGCCACCCGACCCAATAAAGGCCGAGTCGCTTTAGGAGCCATGACCGGTCGTCGTAGAAGGAGTCATTCATCATGTCGTCGACGAATCCATACGGATTGTCTTTGCCATGATAGAGGACTTCCCAGCCCGGCTGGTTCAAGTTCGGAATGGCCCACGACTTCTTCGTTGGATCGTTGAGATGGAATCCCTCGAATGCCATGTAGAACCGTTCGAATTTCTTCCCGCGCATGATGGTCTTGATGGTCCCTTCCTTCACCGTGGTGAACAGGATATTCTCCTGAGCCAGCCACTGCATGAATAGGGAAAGTGGTGAAAGCAGGATCTCGAGCAGTTTTTTCCTCATTTTCGTCTCCCCTCAATTTAGTTGTTGAGTTTTTGAACACAATGGAAAGGTCTCCTTTCTGCCGCACATAATACACGATACGCTAAAAAAGTCAAGGTGCCCTACTTCGCCTCAGAAGGCTACGAAGGGCTTTCTCGCTCGGTGCTTGCATTACGTCGCTAAAG
>CAIYET010000746.1 GCA_903925285.1 Candidatus Hydrogenedentota bacterium
ATAACCGGTTCTTCTATCTGCTCAATGAGTATGATGCGACGGTCTACGCTTTTGCCCATGGCGAACAATCCGGGGGCCTTGAGAAACTTCAAGTCAGCAGAGCAAAAGAACTTGAGGCGACCGTCAAGACGTTAAGCGCAGCCGATATTCACATCACACCGAATGGGAGGTTTCTCTACGCTTCCGTGCGTTACTCGAATACGTTGGCAGCGTTCAGGGTTGATGCGCTTACCGGTACTCTGACGTCGATAGCATCGTACCCGACGGAAAAAGAGCCAAGAGGCTTCAACATAGACCCACTTGGCCGCTATCTGCTTCTGGTCGGCCGGCGATCGGACGGGATGACCGTCTACGCGATCGATCAAACATCAGGGGCTTTGATCGAGGTTTACAAACGTCAAGCGGGGCTCGAACCGCCGAAGCAAGGCTACACGGAGCTTCCTCCAATGAGACCGGACGAGATGGGCTTGCGAGGTCCGAACTGGGTGGAATTCGTAAGTCTTTCCTAATAGCTGTTGTACGCAGGAGCAAAGCAATGACTTTCCTGCCGAGCCGTGCATAAGAGATGGCGGTGGGTCAAGGCTTATGCTGACCGCTTTTCTGAGGACATCGGTATGCGCCTGCTAGTGTATCGTTGCATTCTTGATGGAACTTATTTGTATCTCGCCGCTCCGATGTATAGTGCATGCGGAGCGGAGATGCGAATGCGAGTTGCAGCGGAGATGGTATTGAGCGAAGACGAGCGGGCCGAGTTGTACAGACTGGTTCGCTCGAAGCTCACCAGCGTCAGGCTGGCACAGCGTGCGCAGATTGTTCTGCTGGCGAGCGCGGGGATGCAGAACAAGAAAATCGCCGAGCAACTGGGGATTGGCCGCGTGCAAGTCGCGCGTTGGCGCGAGCGCTATACGCAGTGGCGACTTGCCGGCATCGAGCGCGATTTGCCGCGCGGAGCGCCGCCGTTGAAGGTGGACGTTTCCCGGCTGGTTGAATTGACCACGCAGAGCAAACCCAAAGCGGCCACGCATTGGAGCACGCGCAAGATGGCCGAGGAACTGGGAGTCAGCGCCGCCAGCGTTTCTCGGCACTGGCGCGCCAATGGCCTGAAGCCCCATGTTGTTCGCGGCTTCAAGATTTCGCGCGATCCGAAGTTCGTCGAGAAACTCGAAGATATCGTGGGTCTGTATATGTCGCCGCCCGAGCATGCGCTGGTGCTGTGCTGCGACGAGAAGAGCCAGGTACAGGCGCTGGACCGCACGCAACCCGGCTTGCCGCTGAAGAAAGGCCGAGCGGCGACCATGACGCACGACTACAAGCGCAATGGCACAACCACCCTGTTCGCCGCGCTCAACGTGCTTGATGGTCAAGTCATCGGTCAGTGCCAGAAGCGACATACGCATGCTGAGTGGCTGAAGTTCCTGCGCAAGATCGATCGCGAGACGCCCAAGGATAAGACACTGCATCTGATCGCCGACAACTACGCTACGCACAAACATCCGAGCGTGCAGCACTGGCTGAGCAAGCATCCGCGGTTCAACATGCACTTCACCCCGACCTCGGCATCGTGGTTGAACATGGTCGAGCGCTTCTTCCGTGATATCACCACTGAGCGGTTGCGCCGAGGAGTATTCACCAGCGTACCGGAGCTGATATCCGCAATCGATGAGTACATCGCTCATCACAACATCAACCCCAAGCCATTCATTTGGACCAAGAGCGCTCGCGATATCCTGCAAAAGGTCATTCGCGCCAATAGCCGCTTAAGTTCCAAACAGAATGAAACACTGCACTAGCTACCGAACATTACAAACGGGAATTCAATAATTCCACCATGACAACCATAGAAAGGGAGCAAGAATGACTAGTGCACTGAGCGTTCATTCGGGCGGAACAGAAACGCTGTTGCCAAAGGACTTTCGCTGGCCCGGCGGCAAGCGCATCGCAGTGATCTTCAGATTGGCATTTGAGATCTGGTCTGACGACAAGTGGCCGGGCATTAGCCCAATGGGCAACCCACTCAAACCGGGTTTCGCGGATCTCAACGCGCGTGGCTGGGCCGAGTACGGCGTTCGTGCGGGCGTGTTTCATGCGCTGGATGCCTTCGCACACTATGGCGTTAAAGGTACAGTGATGACAAATGGGCTGTTAGCCGAGCGCTACCCGCAAATCGTGCGCCAGATTGCGGACGCAGGCCACGAGATTTGCGCCCATGCCTACACGATGGACTGTATGTCGATCTATATGAACGAAAGCGAGGAACGCGACAACATCAGGCGTGATGTTGAGCTGATCAAGAAAGCCACTGGAAAGCGGCCTCTCGGATGGTGCAATCCGCGCGGCACGCCGAGCCCCAATACTGCGCGATTGCTTGCGGAGGAAGGGTTTGATTGGCACGGCGATACGCTGAACGACGAAATTCCCTACCTCGTCACTTACGGCAAGCACTCCATTGTTGCGATTCCTTCGACCATGGATGTGAACGACCTACCGCTTTATATGAAGCACGGCCAATCGCCGGAAGTCTATGTAAGCAATTTCGTGAACTGGCTTGAGTATGTGCGCAATCGCCTGAAAGGTGCATGCAAGATGGATCCCACCATCCATGCGCATTGTTTTGGTCGCCCTGCTGGCACGTGGGCATTTGAGCGTTGCATGGAGATTGCCACGAAGTCCGAGGACGTGTGGATTGGCACTCGTGGAGATG
>CAIYET010000747.1 GCA_903925285.1 Candidatus Hydrogenedentota bacterium
CAATTCGAGTCCTCGCAGAACCCGACCATATCCCTGTTGAAGGCAATGCCTGCGTATCAGGCGATGACGATTTCGACAGGGAAGTCGAGCACAACATTTTGTGTCGGCTTCAGCAAGGCGATATTTGGGCTTGGGCGGCCGTCACGGTCGTCGTGGCTTGGGGCTCGTTCGAGGGCAGAGCCCACCTTGGCTGCTGCTCATACGTGGACGAGAATGACTTCAGGCAACCCGGTGGCTACTTCGACGACATGGTCGCCGAAGCCCTCGATGAACTGAACCGAACCATCAATGAAGCCTACCAACAAATGAAAGAACGGGAAATGGCGGCGTAGTCATTTTCCCAAGAAAGCAAGAACCGGCCCGGTGAGGACACCAATGCCCCACCGGGCCACAACTGTTTACGGAGGAATGAAGGCATGAGCACCAAACAAGACATGCGGTTTTCGTTGGGCCAGATCGTGGCCACCCCTGGAGCGCTCGAAGCGCTGCAGCGGAACAACGTCACCGGCTTTGACTACCTACGCAGGCATGCATCGGGCGACTGGGGCATTGTCTGCGAGGAAGACAAACAAGCAAACGAAGACGCGCTCACAACCGGCGCACGCCTCATGAGCGCGTACTTCCTGCCGGACGAAACCAAGCTGTGGATCATCACAGAAGCAGCCGACGACGCTGGAAAGCGTGTCGCGACCACACTGTTGCTGCCGGACGAGTATTGAACCCGCTGATGCACAACCGCCGGAGGATAACCCAAATGGCAAAGATGTATCCGAAACAAGCCGTGGACATTGTTCAGAAGCTTCTCGGCCAGCGTGCCAAGAAACCAGGTCAAGACCCTTTGGGGCTGCTATCCCCAAAGCAAATCCAAGCCATCACGTTCCTGGCCGACTTCGTCGATGAGGTCCGGCAAGCCAGGGATCTCGTCGGCGTCATAGACCGGCTATTTGACGAGGGCGTCATCTATGAAGAAGACGAGGCAACAAACATAGGATAGGAGGTTGATTCCCTATGAAAACCGTTACGGAAACCATCACGAACATCGTGTACCAGTCCGAGTTTCTCCCAAACGTTCGGACAATCAACCCGTCATTCGCCCGTACCATCGCCTGGGCGGACGACCATCCGGTCGTATGGCGGATTGTGACTGAGCGCAGGAGCAAGGCCTTTGGCCTTGGCTCGTGTGAATACATCGGCTGGGCGCAAAAGAGCATGGACCCGGATGCGATTCTCGAACGAGTCAGGCACATGCACGAACTCGGAGAAGGCAAGAGCCCGTACCACGACCCAGATTCGATCTTCGTGTGGCGCGCCAAATTTACCCTGGAGCACTACCAGGACAAGAGGTTCACCGGTGGGTTCTTTCAACAACACGACGCGAAGTATCCGCGCTCATGTCTCACGCTGGACTACACGCCCGAGACCCTACAGGAGGTGTTGGACCGTTTCTGCGCCTGGATGGACCGCGCCTACGACACCGATCACGTGACCATCAACAAGATGACTGTCCGGACATTTCCCCGAAAGGAGGCAATACCATGCCCAGCCGCGCGTTGACCACGCTGCTCTTGCCGGACGAATACTGAAAGGAGGAGAACACAATGAAGACCCTAACCGAGACGATTATGAATGTCGTCTACCAGTCCGAAATCCTGCCGCGGATACGCACAAGCAACTTCTCGTTTGCCCGTATCATCGCATGGGCGGATGCGCATCCGGTCGTATGGCGCATCGTCACCGGCCGCAAGAGCAAGGCCTTCGGCATTGACTCGTGCGAGTACATCGGCTGGGCGCAAAGGAGCATGGAACGCGACGCGATTATCGAGCGGGCGCGCCATCTCTATGAGATCGTGTTCCGCAAGATCCCTTGCTACACGCCGGACTCCATTTTCGTCTGGCGCGCCAACTTCACCATCGAACACTACCAGGACAAGGGCTTCACCGGCGGGTTCTTCCAACAGCACGACGCGCGATACCCACGGTCATGCCTGACGCTGGACTACACGCCCGAAACCCTCGAAGAAGTCCTGGACCGTTTCTGCGCGTGGATGGACCCGTCGAACGAAACCGATCGCGTGTCCATCAACGGGCTGACGGTCCGCACGTTTCCCAGAAAGGAGATCTGAATCATGACGCATGCAGGCAGCCTTGACCTGCTCAAACGATTTATGGCCTGCGACCAGGGCCGGCAATTTCTCGACGGCATCCGCGACCACATCAAAGGCCACACGATCACGGATGTGGAGTTTATCAACGGAGGTGAAAACATCTCGACCATTCTCCACCTGAGCAACGGACAATGCTACGCCTTCAACGACCAAGAACTGTTCTTGGAAACCTTGCGTGAGCAGTTCAACGGACTCTTCCGCGAACTGATGCGCCAAGACAAGGAGGAATGCGATGAGCAACCGAGCATCCCTACGTAGAACCATGTTCACCGGCGACGGTGACGATGTCGGCTGGGGCTGGCGGATTTGCGACGACTATTTCCGCAGCTACACCGACTATTGCGACGAACAAGACGTACCCAAAGACCCGCTTCAACTGTTGAGCAAGGCGTGCGCCGACGCCACGGAACAGGAACGCCTCGTTTTCGAGGATCTGCTGGCCGAAGGCAAAGGCCTGCTCATCAACGGGTCATGGCATGAATTCGAAGAAATAGCGCCCGCGTTACGAGCGGGCCTGGAAAAGGAGGACTAACCCCATGGGCGACCTGTGTAACATGAACGACTGCGAGAGGTTCTTGCGCAGTAAGGACGGCAAGGCTCATCTCGATGAGATCGTCGCCATGCTCAAAGGGAGAACGATTACTGAAGTTGCGTTTTCCAACGAGGTCCATTGCGTTGCCACGACGCTCTGCCTGGATGACAACTCGGAGTTCGTGATCTTTCAGCCCTCGCTGGAAGTCGACGCGCTCCGCGAGGAGTTCGCCGAAGCCATCCAGGAAGAGTACTACAAAGACTACCCGGAACGGCGCCCTGAAAGGAAGAAGACATGAGAGACACTTCAGATATGAAGGACATCGACATGTTCCTCCGTTGCAGAAGAGGGCGAGCATACCTGAAGAAGATGGTTCGCATGCTCAAAGGAAGAACCATCACAGACATGACCTTCTCGAATGAAGGACGTTGCATCGCTACCACATTGACCCTTGATGACGGATCCCATTATGTCGTGTACGAACCCTCGCTCGCTGTTTGCGAACTGAGAGAGGAATTCGGCGAGGCCATCGAGGAAGAGCACTACAAGGAGATCTCGAAGCGCGGGCCAGAAAGGACGAAACCATGAAGAAGACCTATATTGTAGGCGTCCGCGAAGTACATGTCCGCCACTATTCCGTGCAAGCGGAAAACGAGGAAGAGGCCAAGGACTTGGTCTATCAACAAGCCGAGTCCGTGGTAGACATGTCGTTCGAGGAATATAGTCACTGCCTCGATCGCGAGACGTGGTCTGTCGAGGAAGTCCCGGACAAGGACGACTCACCGAGTCAACAGCAGAAGGACGCATAGTCATGAGTATGCGAGACACCATGCTTGAAATTGCCCGCAAGGCTATTCTGCACCGGGCGTCCCTGGACGGGTATGCTCCGGATGAGTATGACCCCGCGGAAGACGATGAAGGATATGTCATTTCCCTTCTCGTGGCGCTTCGCCATTGGGGCGATGCGCATGGCATGGACTGGCAAGCCGACCTTGAAAGAGCGGAAACGTTATTCGACGAAGACCTCGCCGAGTCCAAGACCGCGCCCTAAAACGCGGTTCCCACCCATTCAATTCCATTAACCAAGACAAAGGGGCGGAGCCATGCCTTTTTCCAGGCGCGGGTTCGCCCTTTGTCGCATCTCAACAGAAAGGAATCCAAATGATATGCACCCAATTACCCCTTGCGGCACGCTCTCTATCGGCCAAGGGAACAAAAAAGTCGGGCGCGCCCTGACGTTCAGCCTGCCAAGCCGGCTCACCTGCCCTGGCGCAAGCCCCTGGTGCCTGCGCCGATGCTATGCATTCCGGTACGAACGCTTACGGCCTTCTTGCCTTGACGCCTACGGCCGCAACCTGTCGCTCTCACTGGATACGGACAAGTTTGTGCAGACCATGCTGGCCATGCTGCCGCGTGGCCTGCGAGGATTGCGCATCCATGTAAGCGGGGATTTCTATTCGGCGCTCTACACGAACACCTGGATCAGAATCTGTCAGGCGCGCCCGGATATAGTATTCTGGTCATATACCCGCGGGTGGTGCGTGCAAGCGATTTTGCCATCCCTCGATGCGCTTCGCCGCCTCCCAAATGTCAGGTTGTTCGGATCATGCGACACGACGATGCCATTGCCGCCCATCGGCTGGCGCACAGCCTTCATTGAAGAAGACCCGCGCGCCCAAGGCATGCCCTGCAAAAAACAGCAAGGCCATGTCGAGTCCTGTCTGACATGCGGCTATTGCCTGTTCTCCGAATCCGGTCACGTGGTCTTCAAAGTCCACTGACCGCCAATCCGAATCATCAACTGTAAACCCTTGGAAGCCCCGCAGGCTCATCTATGTCCTGCGGGGCTTCCGCATGAATGGAGGTACAAACCATGAACCAAGACTCGAACACGTACACGATACCCGTGTACAAACTGCAACTTGTCCAGGAAGGAACCGTGGAAACTACGGCTGTCACCGGCCCGGCGGATCTGGCATTCCAACTCAAGGAAATCGCCATGGCCGACCGGGAACACATGGTCGTCATTTTCCTGGACACCAAGAACCGGCCCATCGGACGGCAAGTCGTCAGCATCGGCACCCTGAACGCCACACTGGTAGACGCCAGAGGCGTGTTCCGGGCGGCACTGCTCAATGGAACAACGAGCAGTATCGTGATCGCACATAATCATCCGAGTGGTAGCCTTGATCCCTCCCGCGACGATGACGACGTGACCCGCCGCATCGCCCGCGCCGGCAATCTGCTTGGCGTGAAACTGCTCGACCACATCATCCTCGCCCCGGACGGACGGCACTTCTCATACAAGGACCAACGCCCGGAATTCCTGGAAGGAGAGGTGTAACCATGAGGATCACGCTGCAAACCGTCCGCGCCATTCTGTCCGAATCGCTCGGCCGGGAGAGTTTCGTCGCGTCCTTCATAAAGTCCGTGGAAGAGTCCGAGACCTGCCCGACGGCATCCATATCGTCCGAAGGCGTTCTCCAGTACAACCCCGCGTTCGCGACGAAGTACATCGCCTGCGACGAAGACCTGTTCTGTCTCGTCATGCACGAGATCATGCATCCCATGTTCGGCCACTTCATATACAAGAGCGGCCACCTGGAAAACATCGCGGCAGACATGGTCATCAACGCAAGCATCAGCCTGTTGTTCCAGAATGCATCCGCCTGCGGCAGCCTGTTCAGGAAAACGTACGAGCCTCACGGCATGGAAGGTCTCCTGCGTCCACTCAGCCGTATGCACGACAGCCGGTACAGCAACCTGTACAACGTCTTCTACGGCAGCCGGCACGGAGAAGAACGGCTTACCACCGGCGAGGTTATTCACGCGCTCAAGGTGCTCACGCCTACATGCGACATAGGTGCGATTCTCTTGCTCGGTTCGCACGCATCGGGCGACTCCGACCACAACCCGGCGTCAAGTCTCACAGGCTTGCCTGCCGAGTCGCTGTGTCGAATTGCCGAGGATTTGAAACGAGCGGCGCAATGCCCAGGCGCTCGGATGGCAGGCCAGGGAGAGAACCTTTATGACCTGTTCCTGGACGCCATCAAGACCCACCTGTCCATCCGCAAAGTCCTGCTGCAGAAGTTCGCAACAAAGCGAAAAGTGGACCGATTCAAGCAGAGTATACACCAGCCCAAAATCGGCGTCTCGCCGGTTCCACTGCATCCGTCAAAGCGGGACTTCGTCCTTTTGGCCGCCGGGATCCCGCCGTTCCACTACCATAACCACGTGCAACGCGTGGCGACGAAGGAACACGGCTTGGCCGTCTACCTCGACGTTTCCGGCAGCGTTAATGAGCATCTGCCGGAGATCGTAGGCGTCTTGTCCAGTCTGAGGGCGGAACTCACTTCGATCTTCTTGTTTAGCAACAAGGTGGTCGAGATTCCGTTCAAAGCGCTGCTTGCCGGCCAAGTCCACACCACTTACGGCACGGACTTCGACTGCATCGCCGATTCGATTGTGGAGCGCGACCTGGACAAGGCCGTCATCCTTACGGACGGCTATGCCAGTCTCCAAACGGAACACTCGGAGCGGCTGAAACAGTCTCGGGTACGGACTCTAACCGTACTGTTTGGCGGCAAGACCGACTGCGACGAATTCGCACCGTTCGGAGACGTCGTCCAACTCGCCGACATTACGGAATAGGAGGAATCCCCATGCTGTACAGAGTCGTTTGGGAAATAGACATCGACGCCGAGTCGTTCGAAGATGCCGCGCGCAAAGCGTTGGAGATCCAGCACGATCCGGTGTCTATCGCTACCTGCTTCGTCATCACGGACGATCACGGCAACCGCCGCGATGTAGACCTCGGCGAGGAAGCCCCGTCGGAA
>CAIYET010000748.1 GCA_903925285.1 Candidatus Hydrogenedentota bacterium
TCGATTCTGCTAGTAGCCAAAGCGGTGGGTTCCGCGTCGCTCCACCCACCCTACTCGCTCATCGATCCCGATTCACGATGAAATGCGCCAGCGCACGGAAATGGTCTGCTTCCGGGCCAAATTCCGCCAGCGCATCCAACGCTTGTTGCGCGGTTTCATTGGCGAGTTTCCGGGATTGCTCTAAACCGAAAAGCGCGGGGTAGGTGGCTTTCTCATTGGCCACATCGCTGCCGACGGGTTTTCCGATCGCCGCTTCCGAACCAGTAACGTCGAGAATGTCGTCGGCAATTTGAAACGCGAGGCCGATCGCTTCGCCGAAGCGTGTCAGAGATTCGATGGCCTCGCCTTTTGCGCCGGCCAGCAATGCGCCCGCGCGCACCGCCGCGCCGATGAGCGCGCCGGTCTTCAGCGCATGCGTTAAGATCAACCTCTTGATATCGATACGTTGTCCTTCGTTCGCCATGTCCATGACCTGTCCGCCGGCCATTCCCCATGCGCCAGCGGCTTCGGCAATCTCCGCGATGACTTGAATCGCGGCAGGGTTCGATCTGGCGTCGC
Source organism: Candidatus Hydrogenedentota bacterium (assembly GCA_903925285.1). Lineage (GTDB taxonomy): Bacteria > Hydrogenedentota > Hydrogenedentia > Hydrogenedentales > SLHB01 > DSVR01. The sequence continues at coordinate 559 of CAIYET010000748.1, forward strand.
GCGCCATGACATGAAACGCCATCGTCAACAACGCATCGCCCGCCAAGATCGCCATCGCCTCGCCCGACACCTTGTGCAACGTCGGCCTACCCCGGCGCAGATCGTCATTGTCCATCGCAGGCAGATCGTCGTGGATGAGCGAGTACGTGTGAATCATCTCGAGCGCGCATGCCGCGGGCAATGCCGGCGCGTCGTCGCCGCAAATCATCTCGCACGCGCCAAGCGCCAGCGCCGGACGCAACCGTTTGCCGCCCGCGAACAGGCTATATTGCACCGCTTCGCGCAGCGTATTCGGCGCGTTCTTCCACGTGCCTAGATACGACTCGAGCGCGCGCTCGACCTTCCGTGCCTTCTCCGCCAGAAATGCGTTTGCATCGGCTTGTGTCATCGAACGGTGTCCTCCCGATTGGCCCCATTCTACCCACGCTTGCGCGACGGTACAATGTGCGAATACACTGATCCGGGAGGATAGACCGAATGTTCCATTGGCGAAAGATTCACATGTTGGCGTTCGCGGCGTTGAGCGCATATCTCGCGGCGGCCGCAGTTGGACAATCGACGAGCGAGGTTCCCATGACAACGACAAACTCGAAACTGCTGCCTCTTGCATTTCAACCATTGCCGCTGGGCGCGATCCGCCCGCAGGGATGGCTACTGAACCAGTTACGGATTCAGGCCAACGGACTCTCCGGCCATCTCGACGAATTCTGGCCCGACATCAAAGACAGCGGCTGGATCGGCGGGACCGCCGAGGGTTGGGAACGCGGACCATACTGGCTCGACGGCATCGTACCGCTCGCGTATCTGCTCGACGACGAATCGCTCAAGACGAAAGTCGTGCATTGGATGGACTACATCCTCGAACATCAAATGGACGACGGATGGCTCGGACCGCTGACGAGCAAAGGATACAAGGCGCAAGACCCGTGGCCGACCTTTGTCGCCTTGAAGGCCATGACGCAGTTCTACGAAGCCACGGGCGACGCGCGCGTCATCCCCGCGATGCAAAAGAACGCCGCGCGCTTGGCGGACCTCCTCGCCAAACAGCCGCTCTTCGTTTGGAGCCAGAGCCGCTGGATGGACCTCGTGCTCTCCCTGCATTGGCTCTACGACCGGACCGGCGACGACAAACTCCTCGAACTCGCCGCGCTCGCCAAGCAACAAGGCTACGATTGGCGCGCCCATTTCGCCGACTTCAAATTCCCCGACCGCGTTACGTCCGAGCATTGCACGCTGATCACGCACGTCGTCAACAACGCCATGGCCGTCAAAGCCAGCGGCGTATGGTATCGCCAATCCCGCGAACCCGGCGACCGCGATTCCGTCTATCGCACCATCGAGATGCTCGACCAATACCACGGCCAAGTCACCGGCATCTTCGCGGGCGACGAACATTACGCCGGCAAAAATCCATCGCAAGGCTCCGAACTCTGCTCCGTCGTCGAATACATGTTCTCGCTCGAAAACCTGCTCGCCATACTCGGCGATCCCGCGTTCGGCGACCGGCTCGAACGCATCGCATTCAACGCCCTGCCCGGCACCTTCAACCCCGACATGTGGGCGCACCAGTACGACCAGCAAGCCAACCAAGTAGTATGCCGCGTATCCGAAGACCGCGTCTTCGCGACCAACGGCCCCAACGCCAACACCTTCGGACTCGAACCCAACTACGGCTGCTGCACGGCAAACCTAAGCCAAGGCTGGCCCAAACTCGCATCGCACCTCTGGATGCGCTCGCCAGACGGCGGATTCGCGGCCATAGCCTACGCACCCTGCACCGTGAAAACGGACCAGGCGACCATCGAAGTACGCACCGACTACCCATTCCGCGAAACGGTCGCGATCATCATCAAAGCCGAAGCCAGATTCCCGATCCATCTACGCATCCCCGCATGGGCCGAAAACGCGACCATCGCGATAGCCGACGAAACCCCTGTCCCCGCGAAACCAAACACATTCCACGCCATCGACCGCACATGGACCGGCGAGACCACCGTCACACTCCGATTCCCGATGAAAGCCACAATCGAACGCCGCTTCAACGACAGCGTATCCATCCTACGCGGGCCATTGGTGTACTCGCTCAAGATCGGCGAGTACTGGAAAAAGATCGCCGGCGAAGAACCGCATGCGGATTACGAAGTCTATCCAACAACCCCCTGGAACTACGGCCTGATACTCGACCCAGCGAATCCCGAAGCCTCGATCAAATTCGAAGACACGCCAATAGGCGCATGCCCATTCTCACCCGAAGGTTCACCCACCCGCGCAACAATCAAAGGCCAAATGGTCCCCGAATGGATCACCGAACACAACGCCGCCGCCCCAGTACCCAAAAGTCCCGTCGCCAGCACGCAACCCGTCGTCGATCTAACCCTAATCCCCTACGGCAGCGCCAAACTCCGCGTCAGCGAGTTCCCGCTATTGGCTGAGGTGCCGCAACGCTGAAGTTCCAGGACGGTGCTCTTTCGCAGAGCCGCAAAGAACGCTGAGGGATGCGTATAGCCGGGGACATCCTGAGCGTGCCCGTAGAGCTGATTGGCCGTGGCGGGTTCCATTCTGTTTTCCATCCCTTACAGTTCCAACGCCTCTCCGCGCTGCAACTGCACAACGTTATCGCCAAGCATGCTGTAAAGTTCGGGATGAAGCGTATGGATTGGAATCAGGCGTTTGGGTTGCAGACGCTTGATGACTTCTTTGAGGGTTTCCGGCGAAGCATGCCCCGTGGTGTGCAAGTACTCGATTTGCATTTGCTTCTCTCTGCCGAAATCCATAAGGCGCTTGCAGTACGCATCCTTCTCGTAGCCGCGCCAGGTCGAGTAGATGAGCGTTGAACCTTCCAATCCTGGTATCTGCTTCATGAAATCGATCATCGACGGGCGGACGGCCATGACGACACGGGAGAGATTCCCCTCGATTCCCGCATAGTCAATTTTGTATTGCCCACACTTCGCGATGGCTTCATCAAGGACGCCGTGCTTTCGCAAACGGCTACAGATGTTTTGTGGAAAGATGACCCTCACGTTCTTGAATCCCGGCACAGGTACTTGAGGGTGAGACTTGGTTTCGGCCAACCGAATCAAAAGCATGGCGAGGTACACGTCCATCACGAACAACCTGTCCGAGCGAAGCGCAGCCTTGTAAAAGGACACAAGCCGATCAATATTCTGTGCACTGAAGTACGCACAAACAGCCTTCGGGCTTTTCTTGATAATCGCGGCGGCCTGCTTCTCCAATTGTTCTTCAGTGAGCGTCACATCTCGCTCGCTGCCGACAAGTGTGCCCTCCAGCACAAGGGCATCCACTCCAGGCATCACCTTCGCAAAGAGTTCCGGGAGCCTGCCGGGCTTGCGGCCATGGGAACGGAAATCGCCGGAGTACAAAACCCGCTTCCCGTCAGACTCGACCAGGAACCCATACGCGTCGAACGCCGAATGGTCCATCAGGAAAGGCGTTATCGTGAACCTGCCGCACTCGAACGGGACGCCGTGCTCAAAATGCCGGGGATTGCCGATTGTGAATTTCTCCCCCGTCATTGCCGCACTGAGTTCCATGAGGCGTAGCGTGGCTTCGCCCAGATAGAAGGGGATGACCTCACGAACGTACTTGAGGAGGCCGTAGTGGTCGAGGTGGGCATGGGAAACCAAAAGCCCCTTAATCGGACACTCCTCGTTCCGGCCATCTCCCAAGAACGCGTCATAGACATCCGGCAAGACACCTTCCTTAAGCAACGCTTCGCGGTCGAGCCCACGGTACTTCCGAAACTCAAACCGTTCGCCATCACTGCCGACAAGCGGCATTCCGATGTCGATCAGAATGCGGCAAGCACCATTGCCCAGTTCGACGCAGGAACCGCCAATTTCGTGTGTGCCGCGGTGAATGGCTAATCTCATGGATAAATCTGGCCTTCGTTCTGCTTAAAGACACTGTTCGCTCTGCTCAAGCAGTTGTCAGAGCAAAACTTCTCAATTTCTCGCCAGCAAATATAGCCATACCGGTGGGTGTCCCAATCGGTATAGTCAAAAAATGGCTCTTTACCAAGCAGTCCCTGCACAGCCATTGCCTCCTCCGAATCAGGCGTTTCGAAACCACTGGGTACGAGTGCTAGAAACCAGACATTCGCCTTCGCCCCCAATACCCATGAGCAGACTTCTTTTGTGGCCCTAAGGACAGTCGCATTTCTTCCTATTTTTCGTTTTGTGCGAGTGGAACTCTTAGGGCAACTGACACCATCCCGTAGCACGGTTTCCCAGTTTGGCTTTTGCAGCACTTTTACGAGCTGTACCTTGTGGTACAGTTGTGAAAAAAGGTTCGATGAAAA
>CAIYET010000749.1 GCA_903925285.1 Candidatus Hydrogenedentota bacterium
CCTAAAGCCTTAACGTGGGCGCGCGTAAGAATGGTTCAATCGGCCAAACGACGCGGCGAACACCATGAGTTCGCCCACGACGAAAATGATGGCGAACGGTCCCAACGAGGCGTAGTCCGCCGATATGGACTCAGGTATGCCGACCCATTTCGCCGGTTCGATGAAGAAGGCGATATCGCTTCCGGCAGCATAATGTTTCGTATAGCCATCCGTGATCACGCCACACCATACGATATCGTGTACGTTCGAGGCGGCGCATCCGAGCCAGAATGCGGCCAGCATGACCAGCACCAATGCGCCCAACATGACCGGTTCGTTGCGTACGCGGCATCCCCATGCCCATACCATTCCGGCCAGCAGCGGCATGGTGAGCGGAATGCCGAGAAACGCCGACAACATGAACATCCAGTTCTTGACGTCCTGCGAGACGCTGAAATACGGCTCGTCGATCAGCGTCAAACAAACCGACGCCAAGACCAGCCACGAAATCAGGCAAGACCACAGCACGCGACCGGGACGGAGATCCAGATCGAGGCGCGGCGCGCGAACGCGCCATATCAGCCCTATCAGGACGATGAAGAGTGCAACGATTCCGATGAGCATGGGCCACATTCGGACATAGGTGTCGAAAATAAGCATGGATATCCCTTCTTCGACTACTTGGTCGGCGGTACGAAAATCTCGACGAACAGGCCGATATCGTGTGCCGACGGTAACGCGGTTCCTGCCGCCAGTCGATCATGCAACTCACGGATGCGTTTCGCAAGGGCGTCGTATTTGTCGATGAATTTGCGTTGGCAGACTGACGGCCATGCCTCCATCGCATACGGACGGTTCTCGCGCAACCATAGGGAACGGATCCCGGCCTGAATCTGCTTGTACCGCGCGCTTACGCCTTCGAGCAACGACGCTGCACGCTCGAGGTGCGGACGTGCCGCCTCCGGCGCCGCGTTGCAGGCCAGCCCATACGCGTCCACGGCATCCAATGAATTCGTTACCCGTTGCGCCAGCACTTCGAGCCGTTCGACGCCGAACAGGAAGTAGTCGAGCATATCGCGATTGGCCGTGGCCCCGGCTTGGCACTCGAGCAAATGCGCGCGCGATTCTTCGACAATCGCCATCAATTGTGCGGCCTCGGAGCGCATGGCCTCGACGCTCGATAGTTTCCATTCACCGCCGAGCAGATCCGTCCAGAACGCGTCATCGATCTTGTCGCGCACGAGCGGGATGTCGTACGCCTTCGAGAGCGTCTCGATGGCCTGTCCAAAGTGGGCGCCCTTTTCGCCGAACAACACGGCGCCGACCCGCCGATTGAATGCGTCGAGCGGCGTGGCCGAAGCGTTCCACGAACATTCCGCGCCCCACGCGAATCCGTGCCAGTTAGGCGCGTTGAACGTGCGCCCGCCGTCGTCCCATGCGGTCATGATCGCGCCCATGGCCCCGTTCTTGACGCCGTCGCGTACGAACCGTTCGATGTTGAGCGCGGCCTTTCGGAAATCCGGTACGATACGGCCCCAATTGTTCACGCCGGGACATATGAAGAAGTCGAACTTCGCCTGTATGAACGGCTCGAAGAGTTTGTCGAAGTTGTCCAACGCCTCGTAACACCACGCCAACATGATCGTGTCTTTCGGGATGTTCGGCAACTGATCCGGATGCCGAATGATGATATCGCCCCACATCATCATCCGCTTGCCATACTTATCTCGGAGAATGTCGTGGATGCGGTTGATATGTCCCACGTATACGCCGCCGACGCCGATCCGATCCGCGAGCGCCTTCGACGGGCCTGTGCCGAGGCCGTCGGTTTCGTCGCAACACACGTTGAAAAACGAACACGGCAATAGCGGTGCGATTTCGCTATACATATCGTCGAGCAGCGCGTAACTCGCCTCATTGACGGGACAAATGATATTCGGCGTCTCGGCCAGCGGCGCGAATTCTTCGTGCGCGAGGATGCTCGCGAAATGGCCGAAAGATTGCTGATTGCCAAGGATATCGATGTGATGCGCGGCGGCATGTGCGACCAGCGTCTTCATCTCATCCGGCGTCAGCGAACCGTCGACGGGGCCGATGACGGGATGTTTGCGGAATTGGTATTGATCCTCCATGTAGTAGGTAAACATGTTGAACTTGAAGAGCGCGCCGAGCGTTATCCCGCGTGCGAGCGATTCGTAGGTCGAACTAGGCCCGCGCGTGAGATCGTCCTGAAACGCGCGCCATTGCAGCGCGCAGGGCCAATCGTGGATCGAGACGAGCGGCAAACCGTTCCCCCAGCGGTTTGCGCGGATCAACTGGCGCAACGTTTGCACGCCGTGAAAGAGGCCCTGCGCTTCTTTCGCTTGAATGACGATTGCGTCCGCGTCGGCCTCGATGGCGTAATCCTCCGGCGTGGCATTTTCGCGCAACGCGGGCGTAGGCCAGTTTGGCGAGTCCGGCGGCGCGATGCGCAATGCCGCGCCTTTGTCGCTCACGGCGGTCAAACGTGGTTGCGGCCAGCCCGCGACACGGCATTCCTCGCGCAACTGCGGACCGATGACCCAGAGTTCGTTCGTTGGGGCCGCGATCTCGAGTGGGCGGTCCATCGCGAAGACGCCTTCCGCACATTGCACCTCTTTCGGATACGGGATGAGCCGAAGGTCGGCGGTGGCCGCGAAGAAACAAATCATGAATGCGCTGGTCAACACGTTGCGTTCTCCTTTAGAGGCTTTAGGCTTTAGGCTTTAGGCTCTTCAGCCTACAGCCTAAAGCCTAAGGCCTGTGGTTGCAACTATGCCGCATTAAGCGCCGATGGTCTTCGGATCGCGGACGAGCGCGATGGCGTCGTCGTGAGTGATGATGCCTTCCATGTACAGGTTCTTGATACACCGGTCGAGCGTCATCATACCGTCCTGGGTCGAAGTCTCGATAGTGCTGTACACCTGATGGGTCTGGCCCTCGCGAATGAGGTGCGAGATCGCCGTGTTGTTCTTCATGAGTTCGTACGCAAGCACGCGGCCCTTGCCGTCTTCGCGCGGTAGCAGGCGCTGCGACAATACCGCCAGGAGCGTCATCGACAACTGGAACCGGATCTGCTGCTGTTGATCGCCCGGAAACACGTCGACGATGCGGTCCACGGTTTGGACCGCGTCGTTGGTGTGGAGCGTGGCGAACACGAGGTGGCCCGTCTCCGCGGCGCGCAATGCGGCCTGAATCGTCTCGAGGTCGCGCATCTCGCCGATCATGATGACATCCGGACTCTGGCGCAGGACGTATTTCAGCGCGTTCGGGAACGTCAACGTGTCGCCGCCAACCTCACGCTGATCCACGATGCTCTTATCGTGATAATGCACGTACTCGACGGGATCCTCGATCGTGATGATGTGGCAGGCGCGCGACTTGTTGATCAAATCGACGATCGCCGCCAACGTCGTCGTCTTACCCTGACCCGTCGGCCCCGTCACGAGGACCAATCCCTGTTTCATCAAGGCCAGCTTCGCGATGTCTTCGGGCAATCCGAGCTCCTCGAGCGACGGCACGGTCTCGGGGATCGGACGCAATGCGGCGCTCACCGCCTGTTTTTGCAAGTAGACGTTGACGCGAAACCGCTGCTTGGGTCCGGTGGCCAACGAGAAATCCAGTTCCTTATTCTCCTCGAAGGACTTTCGCTGTTCCGTCGTGAGGAAACCGTAGATCAACGTGCGCGTTTGTTCCGGCGTCATGTCTTTGTGACGCGGCACGGGACGCAGTTCGCCGTCAACCCGCACCGTGGGCGGCGCCCCGGCCGTAATAATCAAGTCGGACGCCTTTTCCTTCGCAACCACCTCGAGCAGTTCTTTGATATCCATCGCAGTCCCCAATCGTCCAAAATCCTTGCGTCATGATACCCCAGCGGCGGCGGTCAAGCAAGGCCGTCAAAATTCAGAGTTTTTGGATTTTGGAGTGTAGAAATCCAAAATCCTCGCGTCCGTATCACGCGATGATCCGTACTTCCTCTTCGAGGACGATCCCGAATTGTTCGTGAACGCGTGTCTTGCATAACTCGATAAGCGCGAGGATGTCGTCGAAGGTGGCGCGATCCTCGTTCATGATGAAGTTCGCGTGCAGCGGGCTGATGACGGCGCCGCCGTGCCGCGTGCCTTTGAGTTTGCACGCTTCGATCAGGCGGCCCGCGTGATCGTTGGGCGGATTTTTGAAGATGCTGCCGCAGCAGAAACCTTGCGGCTGGATATCGCGCCGCCGCGTCATGTAATGCGCGAAAACCTCGCGTTGATCCTTTTCGGTGCGCCTGAAATGGAAGATGCCATCGAGCACGAGGGCGCGCGAACCGCAAAACGTCTGGCTGCGATACGAGAAATCGTCCACTATTACGGGAAACGCATGCGGCGCGGCGTCGCCCTCGCACATGAGCATCGCGGATTCGAGCCATTGACACGTCGCGCCATGCACCGTGCCCGCGTTCATGACGATCGCGCCGCCGACCGATCCCGGAATGCCCGTGAGCGCGCCGGTCGCGTCATAATTGTTCGGAACGATGATTTCGCGCACCAGCCATTGCAGGTCCACGCCCGATTCGATCCGGTACCGGTCGTCCCCAAGCGATTCGATGCCTGTCAGGTCGCGCGTGAACAATACGACGCCTGAAAAACCGCTGTCCGACACCAGCAGGTTCGAGCCGCGCCCCATGATGAACATACGCTCGGCATTTTGGACCGCCCATGCAAAGGCATCCGCCGCCTCGCGCGCATTGCGCGGGAAAAGCGCCCATCGGGCCGGTCCGCCGACCTTGTAATAGGTCTCGGGCGCAAGCGGACAATCGGGCCTTGCAAAATCGAATGGCGGCGTATTCATCGTGCGACGATTGTAACATATCATATAGAAATTAGGAATTAGGAATTGGAAATTAGGAATGTCGAGCGGCAAACGCAGGCTTCAGGCTTCAGGCTTCAGGAAGTGCGATGTTGCCTGAAGTCTCCGGCTTTTTTGATTTTAGATTTTGGATTCATCGCCCAAAGCCTGCATGTTCGTGCGGTGCTATGCGCGCCCGCCCAATTCTCAATCCAAAATCCAAAATCCAAAATCCAAAATGAGATGTAGCCTGAAGCCTGAAGCCTGAGGCCTCCGTGAAGTTACTTCCCGATGCAGAACGATGCGAAGATGCGGTCGAGGAGGTCTTCGGGGGTTGTCTCGCCGGTGATTTCGCCCAAGGCATCGAGGGCGTCGCGGAGGTCGATGCTGAGGAGTTCAGGCGATTCGCCGAATCGCGCCAGAATGCGTTCGAGGGCTTCGGCAGCACGGCGGAGACTGTCGCGTTGATGCACGCGCGTAATCAAGCCCTGATCGGGCGCGATGGACGCGCCACCGAGCAGCAGGCCGGCCAAGTCCTTTTCAAGGGCTTCGACCCCTTCGCCAGTCAAGGCGGAAATCGGCGTCAAGCCATGGAATCCGGCAGGGGGCAGACTTTCGGGCGCTAGGTCGATCTTGTTCCACGCGACCCAAACGGGCCGTTCGAGGGCGCGGAGTTCTTCGGCGAGCGCGGCGTCTTCTTCGGTCGCGGGACATGACGCGTCGAGGACGAGCAGCACGATATCCGCGGTCTGCATGGCGTCGCGCGCGATCGACACGCCGATCCGTTCGACTTCGTCGTGCGCATGGCGCAGCCCCGCAGTATCGACCAGGCGCACGGGAACGCCGGACAGCGCAATCGTTTCTTCGATGCGGTCGCGCGTCGTGCCGGGTTGCGCGGAGACAATCGCACGCGCGTCGCGCAGGAGGGCGTTGAATAGGCTTGATTTCCCCACGTTGGGACGTCCCGCGATGGCGATGCACGCGCCTTCACGATAGAGACGCCCGGCCTCGGCGGTGCTCAACAACGCGCGCATGCGTTCCAACGTCTTCTCAAGCCGGATGCGCAGCGGTTCGTCGACCAACTCCGGCAGGTCGTCATCGGGAAAGTCGACGGACGCCTCGATGCGCGCGAGTGCATCTGCCAAGTTGTCCTTCATCGCATGCAGTTCCTTGGACAACGCGCCCGATGCTGCGGTGGCAGCGGCGCGCAATCCCGCATGCGTCCGCGCGCGGATCTGATCGACGACGGCTTCGGCCTGGACGAGGTCGATGCGGCCGTTCAAGAAAGCGCGCAGCGTAAATTCGCCCGGTTCCGCGAGTCGCGCGCCTTGCCGGAGCGTTTCGTCGAGCACCGCAGCGACGGGTCCCGCGCCGCCGTGGCAGTTGATCTCGACGACGTCTTCGCGCGTGTAACTGTGCGGCGCGCGCATGACGTGCAGCAGGACTTCGTCGACGATCCCGCCCTGCGCGTCGGCGACGTGGCCGTGGAAGACCCGCCGATTTGCGTGTGCTATGTCGCGCCCGGTCGTGGAAACGAAAACCCGCCCGGCGATGGCGACGGCATCGGGACCGCTAAGTCGCACAATGCCGATGCCGCCTTCGCCGGGCGGGGTCGATACAGCCGCAATGGTGTCTTCAGGACTCTTGAGCATCGCCGGAATCGGGCGGGGTGTTGTCCAGCGTCTGTGCCCCGGCGTTGTTCGACGCCTGCGCCTGTCCTTCCGTATTCGGATCGCGCCTCGGACGCCGCGAACCGCCACGACGCCCGCCGCCACGCTGACGGTTCGGGCGATTTTCGTTTCGGGCCTGGTTCTTGGGCTGGATGACGACGCCACGCGTGCTCGATGCACCGGTGCTGAACGTGCGCACGTCGGGATCGTCTTGCAGTGTGACGTGAACGATGCGGCGTTCCTGCGCGCTCATGGGTTTCATGTGTACTTCACGCGCGGTCTCTTTCGCCCTGAGCGCGAATTGGCGCGCCATTTCCTCGAGGCTTTGCCGCCGTCGATCGAGATACCCCTCGATGTCGATGAGAACCCGTTCGGACACGTCGGTCTCGCTCGTGGTAGTCATCCGGTTGACCAGATACTGCAGCGCTTCGAGGTTGTTGCCCCGGCGTCCGATCAGAATGGCGGAGTCTGCCGACTCGATGTTGAGTTGCGCGTCGCCGTCTTCCGTGGTCACACTGGTAACGGTGGCCTCGAACCCCATTTTCTCCAGAATCTCGCGCAGGAACACGGCGAGTTCCTCGCGCCGTTCGTCGGAGATCGGTGGCAACGGTTCACGCGGCGGCGCGGGTTCTGCAGGCTTAGGCTTCGGTGCTTCGGTGCGTGGGCGTTGCGGGCGTTCCTGATGCGCGGGTTTCTCACGCCGGGGTTGCTGCTTTTCGGGACGCTGCTGCTGTTGCGGCTGCTGCTGACGTTGCGGTTTCTCGGCCTGCGCGGGCTTCTCGCCGCGGCCGCTGCCTCTGCCTTGACGCGGCGGCCGGTCGCCGCGTTCGGTGCGCTGGCCGCGCTGGCCTTCCTGTGCCGCAGGCTTATCGGGGCGCGGAGGACGTTCGTCGTGCCGTTCGCGCTTCTCTTGTCGGCGCGGTTCAGGCCCCGGCACTTCCGTGGACACGCGCACGCGGACATCGCGCGCGCCAAATCCAAAAATCCCCTTACTTCCCTCGTTGAGGATCTCGATCTCGACTTCGTGAAGTTCCACCCCCAATTCGTCGAGCGCTTTTTTGATGGCTTCCTGTCTAGTCTTCGCACTTGATTCGATAGCTCTCATCCTATCCTTTTCTCCTGTTCCGGACTTCCAGCTCGCCGCGCGCAAGGCTTCCGCGTCGGCACGGGCCGGTCCGGGGTTGTGGCTATGCACATCCGAGTTTCAGCGATTCTTGCCACCGGCGTCCTCGCCCTTGGTAGGTTTGCGTTTATTCGCCTGCTTCATTTCCTTCGCAAACTGGCGCTTCTTTGCCTGAGCGGCGGTGTAGAAATGCTGCCTCTTCGGCGCAGCCTTCTTGACTTTCAATTCGACTTCGCCCACGTGGGTAAATTTCTGCTGGACCATGCCCAGCACGGTACTGGTGAAAATATACAGATTGAGTCCCGATGCCATGTTGTAGCAGATGAACGTGAAGAATATCGGCATGATATTCATCATCATTTTCTGTTGCGGATTCTGCATCGGTCCGGTGGTCGGCATCATTTTCTGATTGAGGAGCATCGATGCGCCCATCAGAAACGGCAACAGGTTGAACCACTCGAAGGTCCCGACAAACTGAAGACCATGTAGGGCTTGAATATGGAACATGTGGTCCGGTTGCGACAAATCCTTGATCCAGAAGAAGAAGGGCGCGCCGCGCAGTTCGAATGCACAAGCCAGCATCCGGTACAGCGCGATGAACACCGGCATTTGCAGCGCCATCGGCAGACAGCCACCCACCGGATTGACCCCGCGCTCGCGATAAAGCTCCATCATCTTTTTGTTGAGTTCTTGGGGTTCCGCGCCGTACTTCGCCTTCATCTCCTCCATTTCCGGACCCAACATCTGCATCTTCTTCATGCTTTTCATGGACTTGAGCGTCAGCGGATACATGACAAGACGGACGATGATCGTCAGCACAATGACCGCAATGCCATAATTGGGGAGGACGGCATAGGATTTTTGCATGATGTACAAGAGAAGCTTGGCGAACTTGTCCATGAAGTCCCAGGTCGGGCTGAAGAAGCGCAATACGTTGGGAAGCGTGTCCCAACCTTGTGCCAGCATCTTCTGCTCGCTCGGCCCCATGTACAACAATACCGAATTGGACTGTACCGCATCTGGCGCGAGTTCGAAACGCGGAATTGCGAAGCCGACACGGAACCGTTTCGGATTGCCGGTCGCCTCGCCGATTGCGCCGTCGAATTCCGCTTTGAATGCCACCGCGAAATAGGCGCTTTTGATGGCGAGCCATTCGGGCGCCTGGATGAGCTTCCGGAAAGGCTCCGAGTCCTGCGGGGTCATGCTTGCGGTGCCCAGCTCGGCGACCCGGCCGTTCACCTGCCAGGCAAGCGACTGTTTCACCATCGCTTGCGTATCGCCCGAATTGACGTTGGGACCCCAATTGAGGAAATACGCCGGCGTCTGATCCATGCCAACGATTTGCGCCGTCGGTTCGAGGTTCCGATACTCGACTTGGGCGCGCAGCAGATGCTTGGCGCCTTCGAGTGTGAACCGCTTGCGAATAAGCGCCTTGTTTGGAATGGTCAGACTGAACGCCACCGACTTGCCCGACGGATCGAGTTCGACCTCGAAGCGACGCCGGTCCAATTCTTCGCCGACGCCTTCATCCGAAAACCGCAGACCGAGCGGATAAATGGCGTCCGTATCCGGCGTGTCGGCTTCCGTCGGCACCAGTTGCACCGAGTCGCGTCCACCTTCGCCAAGAATGATCTTCGCCTGTTTGAGGCGCGCGCCGATCCGCGTGAAGGTCAGGTCCATGAACTCGTCCGCGAGCTTGACTTCTTCCTCGGCGGGAGCGGCAACCGTTGGTACTTCCGGAAGTCCCGGCCACAGGTTCTTGGCCGGTTCGGCGGATTTCTTCGAGGCCGCGTCGCGCGAGTTTTCGGCGTTGGCCTTTGCAGGTTCCTTTTGCTGGGTCTGCGCGGCTTGGGGTGGCGGCACGTTCTTGCGGTTCGGAGGCGGGGGCACGAACCACTTGAACCATGCCACAAACAGAACTGTCATAAGGACGACGGCAATCAGTTGATTGCGCATCATCTCTTTACCGCTATTGTCATCCAATCTCCGAAACTCCCGGGAAACCGGATGAACCTGTTGTCTAACCGAGGCGGCGACGCCCAGGAACCGGATCCAAACCCCCGTTACACAACGGCTGGCACCGTAACAGGCGCCACAGGGCGTAACCCATGCCTACGATGACGCCACGCGCGCGAATCGCGTCGATGGCGTACTGCGAACAGGTCGGGGTGAAGCGACAGTTATCGCCGAGATATGGAGACACGCACTGTTGGTACAGGTGTATCATGACAACGAGGAGTTTACCCACGCAGCACGTCTCCTTTTCGCAGAAGCCGACAAAGCGCCTCGGCGCATTCGCCGTATCGCATGCGCGCCGCAGCCTGCCGCGCCACCACAACCAAGTGGACATCAACGGCGAGATCCGGACGATGCAAACGATAGACTTCCCGGATGTTGCGTTTCACGCGGTTGCGCACCACGGCGTTACCAACTCGGCGTGAAACGACGCATCCCAGCTTCCGTCCCTGACCCGTTTGCCGGTCCACATAACAGACGAACGCACCGCACAACAGCTTCGCCCCTTGTCCGAACACGCGTTCGAACTCCGCGCTATGGAGAATGCGTTCGCTTCGTGGAAAGGTGTAGTCGCCCGGCACAACAGGCTCATCTTGTCCATTGTTTGCCTGCCAAAGAGGCTTTAGGCTTTAGGCTTTAGGCTGTATGCACTGCCTAAAGCCTAAAGCCTAAAGCCTTCTTAGCAAGCGTGCTTATGCCGACAAGCGCTTGCGGCCCTTTTGCCGCCGACGCCGGATTACATTTCGTCCACCGACCGTCGCCATACGACCCAGAAACCCATGATCGTGTTTACGCTTGAGGTTGGACGGTTGAAAAGTCCTTTTCACAACTTTCTCCTTGACCTAATGGCCCACGTATCATATTGGGCCGCATTGATTTCCAAGCAATTACCGCTCGATAGGCACACAAGAACCCTTACGATTGGCGAAGTGTACCATTTATTAACATCCAGTTCAAATAGGCCGAAGGCAGAAGGCTGAAGGCTTTCCTTCAGCCTTCGGTCTTCGGCCTTCAGCCTTACCGATCCGTGGCCAGGGGCGGCTCGACGGACAGCGCGGAGATTTCGGCGCGTTGTTCCGCTGTCAGCCCGATATCGAGGAATTTCAGGCCGTCGGTCAACTGTTCCATATTCCGCGCGCCGACGATTGGCGCCGTGACGGCGGGATGGCTCGCGGCCCATGCCAGCGCCAGCGACGCCGGCGAACAATGGTGCGCGGCGGCGTACTCGACGAATCGTTGCGCAACCTCCGCGTACACCGGGTTCTTGTATCGCTCGCGATACATCTCGCTCTCGTCGAGACGGCCTAATTCACCACGCAGATATTTGCCCGTCAACACGCCCGCCGCCAGCGGATTGTACGGGAACACCGCCACGTGTTCGGACTGCGCCAAGGGGAACAACTCGACTTCCGCTTGGCGCTTGATCAAGTTGTACATCGGTTGCATGCACACGATAGGCATGAGATTGCGGAACGCGGCAAAGTCGATGGCCTTCATTAGTTGCCACGCGGTGAAATTCGACACGCCGCAGTACATGACCTTTCCTTGCCGGACCAGCGTATCCACGGCGTTCAACGTTTCATCGAGCGCGACGTTGTCGTCCCAATGATGCAGATACAGGATATCCAGCCAATCCGTCTTGAGCCGCCGCAGACTCTTCTCGACCTCGAGTAGGATGTGCCGCCGCGAACAGCCCCGTTCGAGCGGCCCGTCGCCCGTCGGGAAATGGACCTTCGACGCGAGGACCAGCGCCTCGCGCTTATCGCCAATCCAACGCCCGACGATTTCCTCGGTCAGTCCCTTGTTGTAGACGTTCGCCGTATCGAAGAAATTGATGCCGAGGTTCCACGCGTGGTCCATGATCGCCCGCGAGACCTCTTCATCCGACTCCTTCCCAAACGTCATCGTACCCAGACATACCCGCGACACCCGCAAACCTGTTCGTCCAACCGAAACGTAGTCCATCGCTTCCACCTTTCCATCCATTCTGTCCTGTAAGGCATCATGTTAGCGCGCTATAAGCGTTGAGTCAACGAAGCCATCTCAGGGACCAACAAGAGCACCGCGCTTTGTGATTGCTCCAAACAAAGGGTATAATCCTCTTAATCGATTGAGAAGCGGTATTCGCTTCCGAAGAGAATTGAATCTCAATCGGAATACGCGTACGCAGACCGCCGTGCAAGATAGCGCATTTCCAAGGGATCAACACATATGGATTGGCTGTCCAAGCTGCGTGAGTGCTTTGACACCGACCTTGTTTACTACACCCGTCACGCAAGGGCCGAGATGGAAGAGGACGAATTCGGTCAAGTCAGCGACGAAGAAGTCTATGAGGCCGTAGCTTCCGGCGAAATTCTGAATGAATATCCCGATGACACGCCTTTCCCCAGCGTGCTGGTTTTTGGCCTGACTGCACAAGGGCGGGCGCTCCACGTGGTTTGCGCTTACGATGCCAATGAACGGCGAGCCTACGTTGTTACTGTCTACAGGCCCGATCCAGAGAGATGGATTGACTACAGGACGAGGAAGACGATATGAAATGCCTGATCTGCCACGGCGAAGACATTCAAGTCAAGTCCGTTTACGAGGAACTTGCCCGAGGTAACGATGTCGTCCGGTTTCCATTCGAGGTTCCCGTTTGCGCGAACTGTGGAGAACGTTACTACGACCGCGCCGCTATGCGAAAACTTGAGCGGCTTCGCGCGCAACTCGAAGGCAAGACCCTCGAACTGCGGGAAATCGGCAAAGTGCTGGTTTGCCAGCAATGATGCGCGCGAAAGAGGAGGTCGGGCCTTTGCTGCCTACGCCCATTGAGGATACGCCGATGCGGACTAGTCTGAAACCCGGGGAATTCCCTGAAGCAACCCTTCAACCGAGATATCCTCGTCCAACTCGTCCCAGTGGAGGCCGGTGCCGCCGCCGCTAATCGAGTACCGTTCGCGCTGCTCCGGCGCAGCCTTCAACAGTCGCGGGAAGTACGCCAGCGGTACGCCGAGTTCCCGTCCGTCCGCAAGCTCCACCCACATCGTGTCACTGTCAAACCGCAGACGCCGCGCCTGCGCCTTAGCCGCCAGAATGCTCATGCCAACACCCCTCGATTAGGCATTGAATGCATTTCCTTTGCCCAAGTTGCATTGCTTACATTTGGTCTCAAGGTTGTCATCCGTTGTTTCGCCGCCTTTTGACCAAGGCAGTATGTGATCAACGTCCAGGTGGACGACGCCTTTGTGGTCTAGCGGACTAGCTCCGCAAGCTTTGCATCGAAATCCGTCCCTTACTAATATTCGAAATCGTTGTCGTCCCGATATTTCCCGGCGAGTGCGGCGTTGCGGTGAGGCCATTTGAACGGTTGAATCTGCCGGGCGTGCCGCCGCTTCTACTTCCTGCAGGTTCTGGTCCTGGGAATCAGATCTGATCCATGCAACAAATGCCCTAAGTGCTTTTGACCACGAACCGAATCGCTTCTCATATGTGCTCGCCGAGAATTGGGAACTTGGCGATTTTACCTCACCATATCTGGGTTGGCGGCCCAGACTTACCCATAAAGACTCAATGTTCTCGAAGAGTTCTTCATCGGTAATCCCTATCTTCGATCTGCTTGGTTGCAGGCCAGCAAGCTTTAACGCCTTGGACCACGAGCCAAATCTTAGTTGCATGGTAGAAGGATGACATTTTCCGATCTGTCCGTATTCGACCATAGTAATAGTGTTTCTGCCAATTGCTTTGGCGCTACGGCGCAAGTCTTCCAGCAGTTCTTCGTTAGGTGCGCCTCTAAGGCTTTCTTCTAACTCAAACTTCATATTTCCTCGCTATGTCTGACTTCGCTGGGGGATGAATAGAGCCAGAAACCCTTTATGGGCGCCCGCGCGCGAATCGTACCTGTGTGTCCGTGACAACCACAAAACGATCCGGCAGTTCGACACCAAATGCATTCAACAGGCGTTCGAGCGTATTGATCGTGTTCTGCGATGTCTCGTCGTCGAGACGCAACAGAACAATGCCCCTGTGAGGCCGTTTCAGTCGATAGACTTCATCTCCGAAGTCTTTATCATTGGTGATCAGTATTCTGTTCTCCAGATGTGCTTTCCGCAACACGTCTTCATCGCTGGTTCCACGGGCCTCTTCAAACACGGAGAACACGTCGTGGCCCTGTTGGCGAAGCCAACGGCCAACGCCGGGGCCGGTGCACTCATCCACGAGAAATCGCACGCTAAGCGTTCCCAACCGCTAACGGCACGAACGACGTATCTTTCAGTGATTTTGTGGCAAACAGAAGGCACGCAAGAATGTCTTCCCGGTTCAATCCATCGTATTCCGCCAAAATGTCGTCGAAGGACTCGTTGTGGGCGAGCAAATTGAGAATGTGGTCGACAGTGAGGCGGGTACCTCTAATGACCGGTTTGCCCACCATGACAGCGGGATTCACCGTTATCCGTTCCAGCAATTCTGGGTCTGACATGTTTTGTATCTCCTGCATTCAGGATACACTGAATAGCACCATTTGATCCAGACAAGCGCCATCCGATTATAGCATCTGCGGCAGCGCGAGACATTTTGACTTTGCCCGCGCCGCATGCGAGAATAGGTGTGGTACCGGTAGCCGCGACTGGCGAGAGCGCGTGGAATGAACCACGGGGAAGCGGCGCCGGATGGAACTGCCGTTCGCCTGGGCGCTGAGATCAAACGCCTGGGCGCGTTTGTTTTCAGGGATCAACAAGGAGAACATGAACATGGCGGAGAAAGACCTGAAACAGATGTACCGTTCGCGGACGGAAGGGGATTTCCCGGAGTCGGTCGAGATTCTGGGGCGTCCGTATGTCAAAGTCGAGGACTTGCGTTATGGTACGAACCCGCATCAGCCCGCAGCCTTTTATCGACCGGCGGATGGACGGGGTCTGGTGCTGGGCGCGCACAAGATGCTCAAGTCGGGCAAGAGCGGACTTTCGCAAACCAATATCGAGGATATGCATCACGCCGTTGGCATGCTGAAATTCATGCAGCGGCCCGCGTGCGCGGTCATGAAACATTGCAATCCATCGGGCGTGGCCATCGAGCAGCCGGGGATGCCGCTCGTCGAGGTGTATCGGCGCGCGCGGGACGCGGATGCGCAGGCGGCGTTCGGCGGCGTTGTGGTGTTCAATACCACGGTGGATGCGGCGTGCGCCGAGGAGATTATGCAGAGCATCATCGAGGGCGTGGCGGCGCCGAAGTTCGAGCCGGAAGCGCTCGAAATTCTGAATGACGCGGATCGGTTCAAAAAGAATCGCGAGATCCGCGTCGTCGAGTTGCCGGACTTTTCGGGGTTGCCGAAGTTCGTCGATGACGGCACGGATGTGCTCGAGATCAAGGTGTTCGACGACGGCAGCGTGGTTTTGGCGACGCCGTATCTTTCGCGCGTGAAGGGCGTGGGGGATCTTATCCCGGCGTACAACGAGCACAAGACGAAGGGCCGGATCGATATTGCGCGGCAACCGAGCGCGCGTGAACTCGATGACCTATTGTTTGCATGGTACATCAACATTCACGTACGTTCGAACGGTTGCGTGATCGTCAAGAACGGCCAGACGTTGTGCGTCGGCACGGGCGAGCAGGATCGCGTGGGCGCGGTGCTCAAGGCGCTGTCGAAGGCCAAGGAGAAGTATGAGGGTATCGAAACCATGGACGGCGCGGCGATGTCGTCCGACGGTTTCTTCCCGTTCCGCGATGCGGTGGATGCGGCGCTCGGCGCAGGCGTCACGGCGATTGTGCAGCCCGGCGGCAGCGTGAACGACTATGAAGCGATCGAGGCGTGCAATGAGGCCAACGCCACGATGATGTTTACAATGGAGCGTTGTTTCTCGCACCACTAATGAAAAGGATGAAGGGTGAAGGATGAAGGATGAAAA
>CAIYET010000750.1 GCA_903925285.1 Candidatus Hydrogenedentota bacterium
ATCGGCGGGAATCAATCCCGCCCTACGAGAACGGCATTTATTCACAACCTCTGAGGTAACGTCTGTGGACTATGCCTGCATTTCCGAGTCGCCTGTTGCGGGTGCTACAATATCGTGCGAGCGTTTCGGGTGCGATTTCCCGATGTCGATTATGACCTGCGTAGCGCTACGCACGTTTGTGGGAGGAATTCGAACATGAGAAGCCGGTCTCCACGTCAACGCGTTTCAGTACCGCGCCTTGCGCGCCTGAGTCCATTGTGGCTTGGCTTGCTGCTGAGCGCAATGGGAGGATATGCCATGGGTGCTTCATCGGACGCCTATATCAGACGCGACGCAACGATGTGGACACTTGGCACGGCGGCCATCGAGCGCGTGGTGGCGTTGGAAGACGGAAAACTGCTCACGAAGCAATTCAAGGACAAAGTCTCGGGCCAGGAATTGGCGGCGGACGGTTCCGAGTTGGCCTTCGGGTTAGGCTCGCCCGAGAATCGCATCACGGGCGCCAGCGGTGGATGGACGCTCGTGGACGCGAAAGAATCGGAAGGGGCGCAGGGTGAACGGCAACTCGATCTCTGCTTGAAGCGGGAAGGGATCGAGGCCACGAAAAGCTACATGGTGTATCCCGAATCGAGCATCATCCGCGAATGGACGACGTTCAAGAACGTCGGCGCGACGCCAATCTGTCTGATCGATCCTGGATTCCTGAATGCGAACGTACGCACCGGAAACCCCGACGCGCTCGATTTTCACTGGATGACGGGCGGCGATAATCAAGCGGGATCGTGGGACCTCCGGACGGAGAAGCTAAACGCCGAGAAACCGCGCCGGTTCGACTCGTATGAACCGTTCCCGCTCAATGCATCAAAGGTCTCCTATTTGGGCGATGGCATCAACGCGAAGATCCTGCACAACGACGCGCAGGTCTGGCCCGCGAGCGGCTGGAAGTATGTCGCCAATGCAACGGTGGTCGAGCCCTTCGACGTGACGCTCGAAGTCGCCGCAGGAGACAAGCTGGTCTTTCTCGTCAACATGAATGCAAACATCGGTTATGACACAACGGCATTCGACCCGGCTATCGCGTATGAGGATGGCGAGACACACGAATCCGGTAAAGAATTCAGCGGCGAGCAGGGCAAGAATGGCTGGCGGTATCAGTACATCGAAAACGGGAAGTTCGTTGACCTCGTGTATTACGCGCTGCCGAATCAGTGGCGTAAGGAAAAGGACAATGCGACGGGTACGCCTTTTGTCGGCCAGTGGAACCAACATCCCGACATCGGACAGGACGCCGCGCGCGTGTGGACGGCGCCCAAATCGGGGAAAGTACACGTGACCGGTTCGATAAGCAACACGGGGAACGGCCAGGGGTTGGGCGGCTACGGGTTCCGTCCCGGCACGTCGAGTTACGCACCGTGGTACGCGTTGTACAACCGCGAAACGCGGCAGGGTGTCTTCGTGGGATGGGATTACTTCGGACATTGGACATCGTCGTTCGCGATGGACGCGCGCGGCGATGTGTCCGCCGAGTTGGACGTTGCCGGCTACAAGAACACGTTGGAACCCGGCCAATCCGTAAGCACACCGAAATCGTTCATAGGCGTATTTCGCGACGACCTCGACAATGCCGGGAACGAGTGTCTCGACTGGCAGTACCGGTATTTGTGGGACTATACGCGGGAAGGTTGGTTTCCCGCGATCCGCATGCTCGGGTATTGGATGAATGGTACCGGATGGGGGCAGCCCGGCGTGCCGTGGACGGGCGGCAAACCCGATCTCGACAGCGCGTTCCGAAAAGTCTTCCGCGTCGCCGACCTGATGCGATATACCGGCGCGGACGTGTACCATCGCGACTGGGGTTGGTGGGACAGGGCCGGCGACTGGAACGGACCGGATTTTAGAACAACCATCGGCTACCTGCGTAAGCACGGCATGGGCCAGCTCATCTACGCGTTCCTGTATACCGTCGATCTCGAATCCAAGGTGGCGAAAGAGCATCCGGACTGGCTGCTCGGCAATACGCTCGATATGTCCAAGCCCGACGTCGTCGAGTTCATGAAGGGCCAACTCGACACGTTCGTCGAGCGCTGGGGCGATTTCGAGTGGCGCAACGACAGTTTCTTCACGGCGCAACGCGACGGCGGCGACACGCCCATGCTCGGGCAGGACGAAGGACTGCGCCAAGTTATTCGCGGGTTCCTGGACAAGCATCCCAAGTGCGCGTTTCAGGCCGTCAACGGCGGCGGAAACTATGGCGGGTATGACTATATCCGCTACGCATCGACATTCTCGTTCAGCGACGGCGCGGTCGGCATCTTGAGGAACTATTATGCCTCGTTGCTCTTCCCACCCGACAAGACCAGCGACATCCCAGACGTGTGGAACCCGGACAAGTACGACAAGGCCACGTGGCGCGGCCTCCTGTGCATCAACTTCGACATGACGGGCGACACGTGGGATCCCGAGAAGCTCGAAGGCCTCCGCGAGTTGATCGACATCTACCATTACCTCGAATCGAAGGGCGTCGTGGGCCGGTGGGTGCGCGTGTACCGTCCCGTCATCGACGGCGACGATCCGACGATGTACCTCGAACGACTGAGCCGCGACAAGGAGCGCGGGATCATCATCCCCAAACGGCCCGCGCCCGGCTCAGTCACGATCAAACCAAAAGGATTGATTCCCGAAGGCAAATACCTGGTGTCGTTTCACGAATCGGATGCCAGCGAGACCCGCACCGGCGCGGATCTGATGGCTGTCGGCATCAAGATCGAAAAAATGCCCTCGGGCGAATTGATCTACCTCAACTTGCCGTTGCATCCCGGAAGCAAGCTGGACAAAGAGCCGCCAACGCCGCCGAGCCGCGTCACAAAACGCAACGGGGACAACATGGGTTATCCCGGCGTCGAGATTACGTGGGAGCAGGGAACCGATAACAACTGGGTCTCCTATTGCGAAGTGTTTCGCGACGATGCGGCCATCGACAAGGTGGCCAAAGGGACATTCTACTTCGACCATTCGGCAGGAGCCGATCTGGGCGCGAAGTGCGAGATCCAAAGCCGCGACGGCGCCGGAAACGCTTCGGCCAAGACGACGGCGGATGGCCCCGAATCCAAGCGCGCGGTCGTCATCGACGATGCCCCCGGCGGCGGGATCGCATTTGCCGGGAATTGGGAACGGAAGACCGATCTCCAACCCGCACAAGCGGGAACCATCACCTCATCCAAAGAAAAGGGCGCCGCTGCGGAACTCACAGTCGAAGGTAAGAAGGTCCTCGTCTTCTCGAAACTCGGCGCCGACTGCGGCAAGGTCGCTGTCCGAATTGATGACAACGATCCCGAAACCGTCGACACCTATTCAGCCGACGATATCTGGGGCGTTTGCATTTTCCAGAAAGAATTGTCGGCAGGCAAGCACACGCTGCACATTGAGGTCCTCGGCGAACATTCCGAACGCGCCAAAGACTGCATTGTCCACATAGACGGCGTACGCGTGGCGTTCGAGTGAATTAGGATTCGGAAGTCGAGTTAGTCGCGTCGATGCGAGCCGCAAACGCTTTAGCCTAGAATCCGCAGTTGAACCACGAATCACACGAATCACACGAATGGGCAGGACTCACAAGTTGCTGCACGAAAGGCTCTTCCGACTGGCGTTGGCAACTGAGCGGCAGTTGAAATCATCTCACCCCACGGGTGAAGGAATATTAATATTTCCTTCGCGTCTCGGAAGTTTTGTTGGGCGTTTTGCCTCAATGAGATAAAGCGCTGATTCATTCGTGTGATTCGTGTGATTCGTGGTTCAACTGCCGTTTCTAGGTTTAGTCAACTTGCGTGCATGCGCCGATTCTGGAATAATCCCGCCTTCAAGTAATTGTTTCACAGGCAAACACAGCAGCCCGGAGTGGGCGCTCGATCGAGGAGAAACATGAAAACACGTATTCCGTTCGCGATTATCTTGGCCATGGCGACGATGGCCGCTGCTGCCTTTGCCGGCGACGCGCCCCGGTTTCGGGGTTCGAACGGCGACGGCAAGTTCGACGAACAGGGCCTGATGAAGTCGTGGCCGAAAGAGGGGCCGCCCGTGGCGTGGGTCGCCAAAGGGTTCGGCCTCGGATATTCGTCCGTGACGGTAGTCAAGGGCAAGATTTATCTCGTCGGGATGACCGAGGACCAAATGGGTCACGTGTATATCCTGACCGCAGACGGCAAGCGGGAAGGCGATATCCCATACGGCAAGGAAACCGTCAACGAATCGGCGTCGGGCGCGCGATCGACGCCTACCATCGACGGTAATCGCCTTTACATCTTGTCTGCGATCGGCGGAGTATATTGCATCGATCTCGACAAACGCGCCGTGCTGTGGAATGTCAACGTCCTCGAACGTTTCCACGTCGAGAACATCGAATGGCAACTGTCCGAATCGCTACTCGTCGATGGCGACCGCGTGATCTGCACCCCCGGCGGCAAGGAAGGCGGCGTCGTTGCCTTGAACAAAATAACGGGCGAAACCGTTTGGGCGACCAAGGGCATCGACGACTTGACCGCGTACGTCTCGCCGGTCATCGCCACTCACAATGGCCGTCGAATCCTGTTGACCGAGACGGCCAAGTTCGTGGTCGGCGTCGATCCCGACACCGGCGCATTGTTGTGGAAGCACGAACATATCACGAAGTACGACATTCACGGCGTAGCGCCGATTTACGACAAAGGCCTCGTGTACTATTCCGGCGGATACCAGTCCGGCGGCGGCGCGCTCGAACTCTCGCCCGACGCGACGTCGGTCAAGGTCAAATGGACCGACACGACCCTCGATTGCCAGCATCACGGCGTGATTCTCGTCGACGGCTACCTATACGGCACGAGCCACCGAGGCCAGTTCGTCTGCCTCGAAATGGCCACCGGCAAAGTCATGTGGACGACGCGAGAGATCAAACAAGGCGGCATCGTATATGCCGACGGCATGCTCTACATCTACGAAGGGCCGAAAGAAGGGACCGTCAGCCTCGTCAAGCCCGATCCCGCCGGTTTCCAAAGGACCGGCCTGTTCACCGTAACGGAAGGCACCGAGAACCACTGGGCGCATCCAACCATCGCCAACGGACTATTGTTCATCCGCCACGGCGACGCGCTGATTGCGTATAACGTCAAGCAGTAGTCTATCGAGGTTATCCTAAAAAAGGCAGTTGGAGTCCATGGATGCTCATCGAAAGTGTGGACGTAGTGGACGAAATGGACGAGAATAGGATTCACCCAGCGGGTGAGTCCCATTTGTGTCCACTCCGTCCACAAAGTCCACTATGTCCACACTTTCGACGAATCCCCAGAGATCCTACTGCCGAATTTAGGGTTATCCGTGGAACAGCGCGTGAGCGCAGTATCTTGCGGGCCGCGCCGACGAACTCGTGCAGGCAGAACCGATCAAATACGGTGCCCCAAGATTAGGCAAAGATAAGAAAACGCCCTGTGAACGACGACTTTCGTTCACAGGGCGTTTGACTTTACTTCTGGCATCTCTTCTAGGGAGTGCCTGCTTTCTTCTCTTCTATCTGTTTAACCGTCAGTTGCACGTTGCCCTTGGTCGCGATGGCCGCAACGGACGGCGTGATCTCGCTCAAAGGGATCTTCGTCCCGGAAAGGCCGTTCATGTTGATGTCCACCGTTGCGCCTTTTCCCCCTCCCGTCGGGGGAGCAGCCGCTTTCGGCGACAGAACGATCGTGCGCACTTGCACCTCTTCTTCGCCCCGGGCGTTTTCGCGCTTGATCCTAAGCATTATGCGTTCATAGAATCCGTATTCTTCGGTGGGCGTTGGCAAACGCAGAATTCCGTCAAGATTGGGGAATCTAGCCGACGGCAGTTCAGACAAAAGTTTTGGAGTTGCATCATAACTGGTTGAATAATATACCTCTTGAGGTTGTTGATCGGGTCTTGTAGGTGGATTGCTGATGCTATAGGAAATGTAACAGGTTCGTTGTATCGTCTTACCATCCGTATCCTTTGTGTCTTCATAGAACCCAGTCGGTTCGACAACAAAGCCAAACGGCTTGCGCTGGAACGGCATGTACTTCGGGAGCAGAGTGCGCAGAGTTCGGAAGTTGTCTTTGCCATCCTTAGTCACACCATAACGCTTATCACGTCCGCCGGGCCAAAGGCCAAACCATTTTGGGTTGTAAGCGGTCTTCACAAAACTGCCGCAATACTTGACAATGATCTCGTTCGGGAAGTACAGGCCGTTGAGGATGCCCGGTTTCCCCGTGTTATCATCGTCTTCTCTGTCTTCCATTGCCTCTGCAGTCTCTTTGTTCTGGGGTGGCTCAGCCGCAGCGCTGGGTGCTTTGACTACGCTTCTCTCAGTATCCTTGGGTGGCTCAGTTGCGGCGCGGGGTGCTTTGACTACGCTTCTCTCAGTATCCTTGAGTGGCTCAAGCGCGGCAGGGTGTGCTGCAGTCTTTTTGTTCTCGGGTGGTTGAGCTACGTCCGCCAATTCAGTCAGCACCTTGATTGTATCGGTAGCCTCGGCTTTATCCGACTCTGTCCATGTGGTTGGTGTGCTTCTGAGTTTTGAGCTTAGCGATGCGATTTTCCGTCCCGCCGTTTTCAAGGCTGCGGTGGTCGGCGCTGGAGCCAGGTCAGCATATTTGGTCTTGATCTCCGTTAGACTCGAATCTATTGTCGCTACACTTCTCTGAGCGGACTTCACGGACTCGGTCTTCGCCTCTGTTTGCTCCGGTGTGGCAATCTTATCCAAGTCCGATTGTAAAGATGTGATAGTTTCCTTAAGCACTTCTATAGTATTACGTGGTTTAGCCTCGGACAAGACTTTCTTCACCGCCTCGCTTGCATCGGCCCACTCTTTACCCAACTCTGTCCATGTGGTCGGCTTGCTTTCAAGTTTTGATATTAGCGATGCGACTTTCTTTTTCGCCGATTCCATGGTATCGGGCATGAAATCATGCGTTACAATCCCCAGTTCCTGTTCGGCTTCGATTTCGTTTAGATTCGAAGCCACCGCCCGTGCATATTCCAGAGCCGACTTCACCGCGTTGGCCTTGGCCTCCGCTGATTCCGGTGTGACAAACTCGACCTTAATCTTACACCCGTCCGACTGCAAAGAAGCGAGATTATTCCTAAGCAGTTCTACAGTCGTGATGTGTGTAGCCGGTGCGGTCAAGTCGTTGTCGGTCTTCGAGTCTTGTTTGATGAGAACGTATGCGGTCAACAGCATGTTCGTTGGTTTAATGACGGCCTTGTCATTATTTGGAACCCGCGTCGGCCGAATGTGTATGCGTACGGTGTTTTCAGTCGGATAGGTGACTAGGTGCAGTACGTTCTCGCACGGTCCTTCCAGGCGCTTTGCAAGCGCGGAAACCTTGTTGATGGCGCCTTGTATGGCGATGGATTGGATTGTACCGGAGAACTTGCCCGCTAGCTTCAACTCGTTCATGGCGGACGTGAGCTCGGTGACCGTCTGCTCGCTTTCTTGCGGGACCACAGCCATGAACTTCACCTCGCGAGGTGGTGCGTTTCTGTCGCAACACGGATCCCCTTTCTCGCACTGCTCCCCTTTGTTGCAAAGAGGCAGCTCGGGGATCTGTATTTCGATTACCGCGTCATAGCCGCGTTTGTCGGTGTACCAACCCGGATTGACGGTAACGGTGAACTGCATTCTGTAAGGCGCCCAAACGCCGGCGGAGGGCCAAGAGGCGTCTGAGGAGAAAAACTGATTCGAGTCGAAAATCCCGTCGAAGTTGTTGAACGCTTCGATATTGACCATCTCGCTATGGAGTTGCGCCATCAGATGTATCGTGTCGAAGGCGTTAAGCGTGTAGGTGTTTGCGGAGGGGCCGAGAAGACTTACCAGCTTCTCCTGCACAGCGCTTGGCAATTCAGACGTAGTCGCGGCGTCTGGGGCCGTAGATAAATCCGTCTTCGCCGTAGCGCCGGCTGACAGGGAGTCATAGGAGACTTGGCTGGCCCCCATGTTGGACTGCTGGATCAACTTAAGGAGCGTGTCTGGTTTCTTCATGTCGCCGAAGTTCAGCGCATTTGCCGAGGAAGGCTCTGAGATAAGCGGCGTGAACTTGGGCGTAGACACCGTAATCGCGCCAAGGCTGACCTCAACCCTGGTTGGGACACCGTCCTGGTTGGCGTCATAAACCTTCGCATTCATCCGCACATCGCACGGAAGAGAGGGCGATTTACACCCCGACAAAACCATCGCACACAACGCCACCCAACTGACAAGCACGAGCATTCTCATCGTTTATTCTCCCATTGTGTTGATACTTCCCAGATCTTCTTTTTCCTATAGCCTCACTCCAACTACAGGCAATGACTACACACCATATCACATGTCGAGAGAATATGCAAGGTGTTGACTTTAACACTTAAACGTCAGTGATGAAGGACATCAGCGAAAGTCGTCAAGCATTTTGAGCCAGCCCTCAGCCCTTATGACAAGAGTAGCGCCCACCGATGCCGCCAAGAAACCACGCCGCGTGATACCCAATGCCGCTCCGAATGCCATAACCGCGTCCTTCGTCCGTGTCCGTCCGTGTCCGTCCGTGTCCGTCCGTGTCCGTCCGTGTCCGTCCATGCTCGAGTCATTCCCGTAGACTGCGTGTTCGCTGGCAACGGAGGCGGCGCTTGGAGTATGGTGTATCCGGTTTTGGGAAAAAGGAGGAGGGACCGGGATTATGGGACATTTTTCGTGGATAGACGGTAGTATTGTAGGCGTGTATTTGCTGCTGACGATGGCGGCGGGGATTGCGGTGCGCAAATACGTCGGCAAGGTCGAGCATTTCCTGATCGCCGGGCATCAGATGGACCTCTACCTCGGCATCGCGTCGCTGGCGGCCACCGAGTTCGGCGTGGTCACCTGCATGTACGCGGCGCAGAACGGGTATGAGAAAGGGTTCGCAGGCGCGACGCCGGGCATTTTGAATGCGGTCGCGATGCTGTTCGTCGGTTTGACGGGATTCTGCGTGAAACCCTTGCGCGACGCGGGCGTGATGACGATTCCCGAACTGTTCGACAAGCAATTCGGCTCGCGCGTACGTTGGATGAGCGGCGTCGTGATCGTGCTGGGCGGTTTGCTCAACATGGGCGTGTTCCTGCGCACGGGCGGCGAGTTTCTCGTGACGGTTTGCGGACTCCACGCGGGGTATCTCGAAATCACGATGACGGCCCTCCTGATCATGGTCGCGGTATACACGATCCTCGGCGGGATGTTGTCGGTGCTCGTCACGGACTTCCTTCAATTCATCGTGATGAGCGTCGGCCTGATCGCAGTGACGGTGCTGCTGCTGGTCAACGTCGGTTGGGGCGCGATGGTCAACGCCGTCCAGACGAACTACGGCGCGGGCGGCTTCAACCCGTTCGTCAACGAAACCATGGGCTGGCCGTATATCATCTTCAACCTGATGCTCAACATGGCGGCCGTCCTGACCTGGCAGACGACCATCCAGCGGTTGCTGGCCGCAAAGGACACGAAGACCGGACAACAAGTCTACACGCGAACCAGTTTCTTCTTCGTGTGCCGCTTCCTGATTCCGGGCATCTGGGGCATCGCCGCGCTGGCCACGATACCGGCCGCAGCGTTGCACGGCAACACGCTTCAAGCCATGCCGATGCTACTGGCGACCACCGTGCCGGTTGGTTTGATGGGCCTGCTGATCGCTGCGATGCTCGCCGCAGACATGTCGACCGATTCGTCGTACATGCTCACATGGGCCAGCGTCATCTATAACGACATCATGGGACCGTTCCGCAAGACAAGATGGACCGAGAAACGCGGGCTTTTGTGGAATCGTTCGATCGTGGCGATCATCGGCGTGTTTCTGTTGATCTATGGACTCTGGTATCCGCTGAAAGGCGATCTGTGGACCTATCTCGGCGTGACGGGCACGATTTACCTATCGAGCATGTCCACGCTGCTGATCGCCTGTTGCTACTGGAAACGCGCGAACAATTGGGGCGCGACCGCCGCCATCATTTTCGGCGCGACGATTCCGGTCGCGTTCCTAGTCGTCGAACAAGTGCCGGCGACCCAGCATATCGCCAAGGCGATCGGCCCATACTACTCCGGTATCGCCACCTATCTGCTCGCAGGCGCGGCGATGATCGTCGGTTCGTTGCTGAAACCGCAAAATCAATCCTACCAAAAGGCGGGACAACCGATATGAGCACATGCATTTTCGATCTGTCACCTCATTGGTTCTGGGCGGGCCTGACTGCAGTGTCACTAATCTGGTACTCGACGGTGACGGTGTACGTCGCGATAAAAGGCGTATCCGACATCCGAGGCATGCTCGATCGCCTCTCAAGCGAAAAGGATGTAGAATGAGATTTCGGATTTCAAATCTCAGATCTCGGATCTCAAATTCCAGATCTCAGATCTCGGATCTCAAATCCCAAATTTCAAATTTCAAATTCCAGGTCTCAAATTTCAGATGTTAGCTCAAAAGCCGCAATCATGAACAGGAGGTCTGCAACATGAACACATTTCGCATGCGAGCGGGCTGGCACATTCTCGCGTTCAGCGTAGCGCTCCTCGGCCTCCCCCTCTCCGCCCACGCCGTCGTCGTCACCTTCCCTGACCCGAACCTCGAAGCCGCCATCCGCCAGGCGATCAGCAAACCGACAGGAAGTATTCTCGAAAACGACTTGCTGGGACTGACAACGTTCGACGCTGTCAACACAGGCATAGCCGACCTATCGGGCATCGAGCACTGCGTGGATCTCACGGACCTGGATCTCGGCCTTAACCAGATCGTCGATGTGAGCCCGCTGGCCGGTCTCACCCGCCTCACGGGGTTGGACCTCAGAGGCAACCAAGTTAGCAGCGTGAGTCCGCTGGCCGCTCTCACCAACCTCACGAGGTTATTGCTAGGCTGGAACCAGATCGGCGACGTGAGTCCGCTGGCCGCTCTCACCAACCTCACATATCTGGTCCTCAATAGCAACCAAGTCGATGTGAGCGGGCTGGCCAGTCTATCCAGTCTCACGCATTTGGACCTCTCAGACAACCAGATTATCGACGTGAGCCCGCTGGCCACTCTCATCTATCTCAGGTCGCTATCTCTCAACTTCAACCAGATCGTCGACGTAAGTCCGCTGGCCAGTCTCGCCAGCCTCTCGTTGCTGTACCTCGCAAACAACCAGATCGTCGACGTGAGTCCGCTGCTGGGTAATGCTGGTCTTGGCGCGGGCGACACGATCTGGCTGTTGAACAACCCACCACTGTCGGCGCAGGCCTGCACAGACATCAGCATCCTGGAAGCCCGTAGCGCGACAGTCCATCACGATCCCTGTATCGAGGACAATCCTTTGCCTCTTGTTACTCCGTTAACGCTATTCTTCTCCTTGGTGGGAATCGCTCTTGCCGGAGCGTTGGTCTTGCGACGCATGAAGAAGAATCCTGTCTTCGTCGAAAATGA
>CAIYET010000751.1 GCA_903925285.1 Candidatus Hydrogenedentota bacterium
AGGGCAAACGTGATGCCGATCAGGCCGCCAAACGAGGACAGAACGATGGCCTCGACCAAAAATTGCAGGAGGACTTCGCGTTCGAGCGCGCCAATGGCGAGGCGGGTGCCGATTTCGCGCGTGCGTTCGGTGACAGATACAAGCATGATATTCATGATGCCTATGCCGCCGACCAGAAGGCTCACTGCGGCCACCGCGCCCAGCAACCCCGTCAGTACTCGCGTCGTGCTGGAAAACATCATGGCGATTTCCTTCAAATCCATTACGCTGAAATCGTCGTCTTGGCTGACTGAGAGATGTCGGCGGACGCGCATCAGGCGGCCGATCTCCAGCTTCGCCCTGTCGGTGGACACGCCGTCTTTGACGGAGACCTGGATCATACTGACGTCTTCGTTGCCGGCAATCCGGCGCTGGAAGGTGCGCAACGGCACGAGAATGAGGTCATCCTGATCGGTGCCCATGGTCGATTGGCCTTTGGCTTCGAGGAGGCCTATAACCTCGCACGAGACTTTGTTGAGGCGGATTTTGCTGCCAATCGGATTCTGGCTTCCAAACAGCTTGGTGCGCACCGTCTCGCCAATAACACAATTTGCCACACCGGTCCGCACTTCGGCCTGTGTGAACGCACGGCCTTCCCTAATCTGCCTGTTGCTCACGGTGAAATACTGTTCGGTAGTGCCCGTAACCGAGCTGGACCAGTTCTCGTTGCCAAAAATAACCATCATGGGACTGCTCGCCGTGGGCGCCACCGCCTTAAGCAAGGTGACATCGCGTGCAATGGCTTCGGC
Organism: Candidatus Hydrogenedentota bacterium; assembly: GCA_903925285.1. Classification (GTDB taxonomy): domain Bacteria; phylum Hydrogenedentota; class Hydrogenedentia; order Hydrogenedentales; family SLHB01; genus DSVR01. The sequence goes on from CAIYET010000751.1 coordinate 789, forward strand.
GTCGGCCAACTTGAAAGGCCCGGCGCCTGAGGATTGGCCTGGCCCCATGTGTTTGCCCGGGGTTACCATCATCAGATTGCTGCCGAGACTCGATATTTGCTCGGTAACTTGTTTGGTTGCCCCGCCGCCGAGCGTCACCAGAATGATGACGGACGCCACCCCAATGATAATACCCAACATCGTCAAAAAGGAACGCATGACATTGCGGCGAAGTTCGCGTAGCGCCAGTAACAAAGCATTTCCAAGCATTAGACGTTGTCCTCGTGTGCGCGATCCGTCGCGATCAGTCCGTCCTTGAAATGCACGGTCCGTTTCGCATAGACGGCCATGTCGGGTTCATGAGTCACCATAACGACGGTGATTCCCTGGTCGCGGTTAAAGGCAGTCAGTAGGTCCATGATCTCGATGCTGCGCGCGGAATCCAGATTGCCGGTGGGTTCATCCGCCAGCAATACGATGGGTTGGGTGACAATCGCGCGCGCGATGGCCACGCGCTGTTGCTGGCCGCCTGACAGCTCGCCCGGCGTGTGATGTTCCCAGCCCGTCAGCCCTACGGCATTCATGGCTTGGCGCGCCCGTTGCCGCCTAGTGCGGACCGTCTCGCCGCGGTAGATCAACGGCAGTTCGACGTTTTCCAAAGCAGACGTGCGATTCAGGAGATTGTATCCCTGAAAAATAAAGCCGAGATAGTGGCGGCGCAAGAGCGCACGCTGGTTGCGTGTAAGCTTGCCCACCTCGGTACCGCAAAAGCGATACGTGCCTGCGGTAGGGGAGTCAAGACAGCCCAGGATGTTCATGCACGTGCTCTTACCTGAACCGCTCGGTCCCATCACCGCGACGAACTCGCCCGGATAAATGCGCAGGTCCACTCCGCGCAACGCTTCCATGGTGGCCGTGCCGGTACCATAGACCTTGGTCACGCCAGACAGTTCAATAAGGGGCTGACCCGCAGTTCCGTTTGAATCATCGGGGTTCATCATTTGGCCGTTGCCATACTGGTGACCAGTTCCATTCCGGGTTCGAGCGCGCCCTTGGTCACTTCCGTCATTTTTCCGTCGGTTAGCCCCTTGGTGATGGGGATGGCCGTCAATTGCGCGTCGCGAAGGGTCCACACCTGCTGGTCCTTGTTCTTGGCATTGGCGTCTTCGCGTGGCGTGGACTCTGATTGGGGTGGGTGCGGCAGAATTGAGAACAGCAGACTCCCCCCGCCGGATTTACCCTTCTGTTGCGTTTGGGGAGGGGTGAAGCGCAACGCCGCATTGGGAATCAGTAGCGCGTTCTCCCGCTTGTCAACCGTGAGCAACGCGGTCGCCGTCATCCCCGGCCGCAAGGCGAGACTGGCGTTGTCCACCTTCAGTACGGCCTTGTAGGTTACGACGCCGTCGACGGTCTGAGAGCCATAACGCACTTGGGTCGTGCGCGCGGGGAAGACCTGGTCCGGATAGGCGTCCACGGTGAAAGTGGCATCCTGGTCCGCGCGCACTTGGCCCACATCGGCCTCGTCAACGTCTATCAGGAGTTCCATCTGCGCCAAGTCTTCCGCCAACTTAAACAACACGGGCGACTGGAACATGGCGGCCACAGTCTGGCCCGGCTCAACCGAACGTGTCAAAACGACACCGTTGATGGGTGAGTGAATCACTGCCTTGGCCAGATCGGTTCGATTGGCGTCCAGAGTGGCTTGCGCTTGCGCGATGGACGCCTTCGCGCTGGCTTCATCGGCCTGGGCACGAGCGAAAGCGGCCTTTTGCGCGCCGAATTCGTATTGCGATGGCATCTTGCCGTCGCTCAATTTGCGAACCTCGTCCAGGCGCGCCATCTGTGCCTTCGCCTCCTCGACCGTGGCCTGGGCTTGAAGCAGCTTTGCGCGTGCAGATTCGAGCGCCGCCTGCGACTGAAACGACTGGGCTTCGAGTTTGGAGGCATCGAGTCGTGCTAGAACCTGGCCAACTTCTACGCGGTCGTTATAGTCCACTTCAACGGACTTGACCGTCCCTGAGACCTCAATACCAACGTCCACCGTCTTGATCGGCTCCAAGGTGCCCGTGGCACTTACCGTTATCACTAGGTCGCCGCGCCGAACCGGTTGTGTCTCGTAGCGTACCGAGTCCGCTTTGTCGCGCGTAAGCCAAGGTATGCCGAAGGCCATTGCTGCCGCGATGGCTATGATGCACAGCAAGAAGCGGCTGAGGCGGAACATCCTTGAACGGGACTTGTCAAGGCCAAGGGTCTTTGCGACATCTGTTTTCTGTTCAGTGTTGGAATTCGTCATCTTGTTTCCTCAGTCCATTCGTATCTGCTTCACTGACGATCTGCGCGAGCGCCAGACGTTCCTTGCTTTTCCGTCGAATCGCCTCAACACCAGCCAGCGAGAACATCAGGATATGATCCGCGAGATGATCGACCTCTGTCGCATTAAGCCCGAAGATGACCCGGGGACCCTTTTCGTCCGGACCTGGGATAGCCATAAAACACTGGCCGACGATGCTCAACTCGCACCACTCGACCTCCCGCTGTAACGCCTCCGGTCCCAGGAGTTCACGGAGGATCCTCAGGACATGTTCACGGTCTTGCGCCAGTCGGCGGTTCAACGGTTCCACCAGCAAGCCTGTCGCGTCGAACATCTCCGCCATGCGAATCCGGTGAAGATATCCGAGACGTTCCGGGTCGAACATTCGGCTGAGGTGTGCGTGGATGAAGGCCCGAAGACGTTCCGCCGGCACGGTGGTCGCCGACAGACCTCCGTCCAACGGATATAGCGATTCTGCCTTCTGAGTCAAGTGCTCGAAGACCGCTCGGTACAGGGCTTCCTTCGACTCGAAATAGTAATTGACGGCCGCCGCGTTTGTGCTTGCCCGGCGGCAGATCTCCGCATGGGTTGCATCCCGGTACCCCTTCTCAGCAAAGACCTTGCAGGCTTCCTCGAGGACCCTTTCTTTCGTATCTTGGCCACGCCTTCGGTCGCTCATCTTGCAGATTCCTCTTGAACCTAACGCACAATTGAATTAAGCAATTGAATTATGCATGAGAAAACGGCACTTGTCAAGTCCCCAGAATTAAGATGTTCGTTCCGTCGTCTACTGCGCCTCGCCTCGCGCGTGCGCTTCGGCCCACTCGGCGATCTGGTCTTTGTCGAGCTTCGGAAACAGGACTACGGGCTGTTTCAGGGGCGCTCCCGAAGGCAGCAGTTCCTTGGCCGCATTCCAGCCGTCGGGACCGCCGTCGGGACCGCCTTTCGGTAGCGTGACGCCGATGACGTCCGCGAGGACTGCTGCGGCATTCGGAAAGAATGGCGCGGAGGTGTTGCATAGCGCGCGCACGACTTGGCAACAGACGTATAGCGTCGTCGCGGTGCGTTCGAGGTCCGTCTTGCGCGTGACCCACGGCGCTTTCGTGTCGAAATACTGGTTCGCGCGGCGTCCGATCTCGATGAAGCGTTCGACGGCCAGACGGAAGTGGAACGTATCGAGGGCCTCGGCAACGGCGTCAACCTGTTGAGGCAGGAACGCCAACAACGCGTTGTCGTCGTCATCGAGCGGACCCGGCGTTGGCACCTGATTATCGAAGTTCTTGACGGTCATAGTCAGGCTGCGATGGACGAAGTTTCCGACGACGTCGCACAACTCGCCGTTGTACCGCGCGGCAAACTCGTCCCAATCGAACGCGGCGTCCTTGGTTTCCGGCGCGTTGGCGCACAGGTAATAGCGGAGCGCGTCCGGCGATACCTTCGACAACATCCAGCGAACCGTAATCATGTTCCCTCGCGATTTCGATCCTTTTTCCGACTTGCCGGTCTCGCGGTTGAAGACGTTCAAATATTCGTTGCCGATCACGTTGTCGGCAAGGACGTAATCGCCCTGACCGAGCAGCATCGCGGGGAAAATAACGGCGTGGAACGGAACGTTGTCCTTGCCGATGAAATGGATCAAGCGCGTACCGGTGTCTTTCCACCACTCGAGCCAGCGGCTCTCGTCGCCATACGTGTCGATGGCCCACTGCCGCGTGTTCGTGACGTATCCGATCGGCGCGTCGAACCACACGTAGATCCGCTTGCCCGCGATATCTTCGCATTCGAGCGGAATCGGCACGCCCCAATCCGTGTCGCGCGTGATGCAGCGCGCCCGCAAATCGTTGACCCACCCATACGCGATGCCCCGCACGTTCGCGCGCCATTCGGGATGCGAATCGAGCCACGTCTTCAATGCGTCGGCGAACGCCGGCAACCGAAGAAACCAATGCGCCGAATCGCGCAGAACCGGCGTCGAGTTGTCGCCGGGGATATTCGCACGTGGACTCTTCAGTTCCTGCGCACTGTACTGGGCGCCGCAATTCTCGCACTCGTCGCCGCTCGCGTCCTCGAATCCGCACTTCGGGCACGTACCCTTGACATAGCGGTCCGGCAGGAAGCGTTGCGACTGTTCCGAGTACCACAACTCCATCGTTTGCTTCTCGACGTAGCCGCCTTCATTCAACTTCGAGAAGAACGCCTGCGTTGTGTCGATATGCAGCGGCCACGACGTGCGCCCATAAATGTCGTACGAGATGCCCAGCGCAGCGAAGGCCGCCGCGTGGGCGTTGTGATACCGGTCGATGACGTCTTGCGGCGTCACGCCTTCCTTCAACGCGGTCAACGTGATCGGCACGCCGTATTCGTCCGAGCCGCCGACGTACAGCACGCGCTCGCCGCGCAACCGCTTGTACCGCACGTAGATGTCCGCGGGCAGATAAGCGCCCGCAATATGGCCCAAGTGAATGTGCCCGTTGGCATACGGCAGTGCGCTCGTCACCAACGTCCGCTCGAATCGTTTATCCGTTGTCATCGTACTCCGTCCGTATGAGTCGAGAGCCGTTACGCTTCCGGCCCAATCATCTTGTTCGGGTCCACCAATGCGTTGAACTCGTCTTCGGTCAACAGGCCCGAAGCCAGGACCTCCTGCAATAACGTCGTTCCATGCGCATGTGCCGCTTGCGCGATCTTCGCCGCTTTGTCGTAGCCGATCTTGCGGTTAAGCGCCGTCACGAGCATCAGCGACCGCGATACGTGCTCCTGGATCCGCGCAACGTCCGGCTCGATACCCGCCACGCAATGTTCCGTAAACGAATCGACAACGTCCGCCAGCAGCCGCACCGATTGCAGAACGTTGTACATGATTACCGGCTTGAACACGTTCAATTCGAAGTTGCCCGATGCGCCCGCAAACGACACCGTCGCGTCGTTGCCGATGACCTGAACCGCGACCATCGTTACGGCCTCGCACTGCGTCGGGTTGACCTTGCCCGGCATGATCGACGAGCCAGGCTCATTGGCCGGCAGCCGCAATTCGCCCAGGCCGCAGCGTGGACCGCTCGCCATCCACCGGATATCGTTCGCGATCTTCATCAGCGAACACGCCAGCGCCTTGAGCGCGCCGGATGTCATGACCAGCGCGTCGTGCGCCGCCAGCGCCTCGAATTTGTTCGGGGCCGTGCGAAACGGCAGGCCGCTGATCTCGCCGATACGCTTCGCAGCTTCGACGGGAAACGCCTTTTTCGTGTTCAAACCGGTCCCGACCGCCGTCCCGCCAAGCGCAAGTTCGCCCAAGCGCGGCAACGTCGTCACAATCCGCTCGACACTGTTGTTGATCTGTTGCACATAGCCAGAGAATTCCTGCCCCAGCGTAAGCGGGACCGCGTCCATGAGGTGCGTGCGCCCAATCTTCACGATGCTGTCGAACGCGTCCGCTTTCGCAACCAATTCCTCGTGCAGCGAACGCAGGGCCGGAATCAACCGGCGATGGATCTGTTCGACCGCCGCGATGCTCATCGCCGTCGGGAACACATCGTTCGACGATTGCGACAAGTTCACGTGATCGTTCGGATGGACCGGTTGCTTGCTGCCGAGTTCGCCCCCGAGCAACTCGATGGCGCGGTTCGCGATCACTTCGTTCGCGTTCATATTCGTCTGCGTCCCGCTGCCCGTCTGCCAGATCGACAGCGGGAAATGAGCGTCGAGCGTGCCCGCGATAACCTCGTCAGCCGCATGCCCAATCGCCGCGCACAACGTTTCCGGCAGCAAGCCCAAATCGCGGTTAACCAGAGCTGCCGCCTTCTTGACGATGCCCAGCGCCCGGATGAACTCGCGCGGCATGACTTCCGTGCCGATCCGGAAATGGACCAGCGAACGCGCCGTTTGGCACCCGTAGTACCGATCCCGCGGCACCTGCATCTCACCCATGCTGTCACGTTCGATGCGATAATCCATCAGCGAACTCCTTCTATAGGAGATAGGATTTAGAAGTTAGAGCCTCTTGCAGAACCCATAGGCTTTAGGCTTTAGGCTGTAGGCAACTGCCTACAGCC
>CAIYET010000752.1 GCA_903925285.1 Candidatus Hydrogenedentota bacterium
CTTAAGAAAGGCAAAAGTAACCTTTATAACAAATGGGACTTTTACGGATGACGAACTAATAGACATTATCGTTAAAGAAAGACTTTTTTTGCTGGGAGTCTCCATTGACGGAATAGATGACGATCATGACAACATCAGGGGAGTACAGGGAACATTCGACAAAGCAATCGGAAACATAGAGAAAATACAACAAAAAAAGAATAATAGCAAATACCCACTTGTCGATATTAAGACAGTTATAATTAACGAGAATATCGGCAAACTACTCGACGTATATAAATTGGCGGATTCATTGAGGGCCGACTTTTTCACCTTATCCTTTCTGAAAGGCTGCAATCTACAGTTCAGCCCCATCTTGGAAGATACGTTTTCGGAAAGGTTTTTTGAAGACGAATACGCTATAGACCGCTATTTCGACATGGACAGATTTGCCATAGCCTATCGACAACTATTGGCTTTTTCAAAAGAGTCGGACACCCAATTGAGATTCTATCCCGAATTCTCTTCCAAGAGAAGCGAGTCTGAATTGGAAACAATAAGGAGGTTTTTTGAAGAGGGAAACTGCGAAAGAATTCAGGATATCTATCAGCGATGTCTGTATCCATGGACGGAAATGTCCGTTATTTCAAACGGAGATTGTTATCCCTGCTTATCGTATAAGACAGGGAATATCAAAGATGCTTCCATTTTAGAACTATGGAACAACGAAAAAATGGTTGCGTTTAGAAAGAAAGTCAAAGCACACGGCGTCTTCAATTCCTGTCAAGGTTGTTGTTATTCGAGGATTGACAATCGGTTCATAAGATAGTTTGCCCTTCCTGTAGGATAAGGAAATGGGGCGGAGATACGTCCGTTGCGAATGGAAGAACGGCGAAAGGCTTACAAGAAGGGCCGCAGCCACATCGCTCACACGTTGCCCGATCGTTAAGCTCTTGCGAAATTCAGCGATTGCCGAATTCCCGCTGAGCCGGGACAGTGGACTCATTGGAATCAACTATGAAGATCATATCATTCGCTACGCAACTCAAGACGTCGAAGCTACTGGCCGGCTGGTTTCGAACGATCGTTCTCAGTATCGGAATCTCCTTTGCCCTGGCCACCCTTCTTGTACCCCCAGTCATCTGTTCGGAACCCGACCACTTGGAGTACCACGAGGATTGGCTGTGTACCAAGAAGACGCGCGGCATGGGCTTGATGGGTGGCGACGATATCAGAAAGAATGGCGACGCACTCAAGGGCGGTCATGTGAATCTTGGCGCTTGGTACGGCTTCCATGAGATTCTCTTCTATCGGCAACTGGTTCCAGAGCAGGTCGCGTTTCGCTTCATGTTGGCACAGGGCGCAGCGGTCACCTGTGTCTTTAATAAGACCCCGGACGGATTCGAGGGAATCCGATTGTCGGTAAATCCTGCAAATCCAAGCGCTTACATTCGTGGAGCGGATACGGGCGAGTTTATCGAGAAGCGGCTGCTTGCCCTTCCAGGTCCTCTCGGGGAAAACGTCTGGCACCAAAGCAGGTTGTCGTTTTCGGGAGGCGCCATTAGTCTTGAGGTGGATGGCCAGATAGTATCTATCTCCCGGAATTCAGCGGATAATCCAGGTTTCGTTGGGTTTCGCGGCGGGTATGGCGACACCTTTGTGGATGATGTGGTAATCCTCGAAAGGGGCAATTCATGGCCGTACACGGAGGATTTCAGCAAACGCGCGCCGTTCGGAAGACTGGGCGAAATTTTACAAACCATACTGGGAGCCGCCGCATACGTGTTCATACCGGTATTGTTTACGACAGCCCTGCTGAAGAAACAATGGCGGCTAAACTCCAAACGGTTCCTTGTTGGCTACGCGCTATTCATGGCCGCCATGACAGCGTCTTTCCTGTTTCTCCTGTTGTCGAACCAGGAACCGCCCACGATGCAGGAGATGCAGCGGCATAGGACAGAATACAACTCCGGGCAACTGCCGAATGCGCAAAGGGGGCAACAGGAGTTTACGAAACAATACCTGATGCGGCCCTTGGAGAACGCGACACGAATTGTGTTCGTAGGCTCATCACAAACATGGGGCGTCGGCGCCAGGAACGATTCCGAATCGTTCGTCAAGGTGTTAGAGTCCTTGCTGAATGCCCGTACAGGCGCACAGAGACGGATTGAATGCTTCAATGGCGGCATCCAGGGCTGCGTTGCCAGGTATCTCCTCCGGGCGTACGCTGAAACGTACATTAAGGTTAAGCCAGCCCTGACAGTCGTCAACCTATCGTGCAACGATTATTGGAATGCGACTCCAGACTTCGCCGCCTCGCTCGCTGGCATTGTCCAAATCAATCAGGCCGCAGGGATCAAAACGCTATTCGTACTTGAAGCGGCGTCTCCCGATGTATTTCCGGACGGGTTTCCGACGTACCCCGTCATGTCTCGTGTGGCTTCGGAAAGCGGCATTCCCCTCTTCAATGCCCACGAGTGCCTGGCGCAGCATCGGGATGATGGATTTCTTTTTTGGGATATGGTTCACCCGACCTCTTGCGGGCATCGGCTATTGGCAGAATGCCTATTACCGCCGATAGTGGCGCAACTGGGTATCGACGTATCGCGTTAACGATTATTCGGGTGGATTTGTCGTGTCCCGCGCTGGATTTTGATGTCGCCGAATACTATTGTACGTGGAATTGTGCATATTGGAGAAAACGGCAATGTTCATCACGCTTGCCTTGCGAGCCTGCCAAGTCCAGGCGCCGAAACCGCGCCCCGGCTGGTTTCGCACGATTATTTCCAGCGTCGGCTTTTCCATTGATGTGGCCGCGCTTGTCATGACTCTGGTCGCCTGCTTACGACCCAACACCTTGGACAACAACGGAAACTGGCTGTGTTCGAAGACAATGCAGGGTTCTCGCCTGACGGGCGCCGACAACTTCAAGGACGGTACCGATGCGCTCAAGGATGGCCACCTCAATCTTGGAGCTTGGTTCGGCTTTCAGGAAGTCCTATTGGACAGGCTACGGCTCCCAGAACGGATCGGGTTTCGCTTCATGCTGGCGCATGGGGCCACACTCACCTGTGTCTTTGGCAAAGACGAGGAACGATTTGAGGGAATCCGATTCTCGGTACGTCCTGATAAGCCCAGTGCGTACATTAGCGGATTGGATACGGGGGAATTTACCGAAAAACGGCTGCTTGCCTTGCCCGCCCCCCTGACGGAAAGCGTCTGGCATCAGAGCACGATTTCGTTTTCTGCAACCGCCATAGGTATTGAGGTGGACGGCCAGGCAATCTCGATACCCCTCAATTCGCCGGGCAAGCGGGGAAGGGTGGGCTTTCGAGGCGGACACGGCGACACCTTCGTCGACGATGTAGCAATTCTCGAACGGGGCCATTCCCGTCCGTACACCGAATCCTTTGAGAAACATGTATTTACCGCGAACCTTGCAATGATCATCCTGATCGCTGCCGCTTATCTTTTTATTCCAATCCTGTTCACGGTGGCCTTGCTTAAACAGCAATGGAGGCCTAAGTACAAGCTGTCGGTTGCCGCCTACGCACTATTGAGCTTCGGCATGGTCGCGTTCTACCTGTATATTTTGGTGTTGTCGAATCAATACCCTCCAACAGAGCAACAAGTGCGGAGCAATACCCGGCACTCCCCCCCGGATTCTTCCTATGTCAAGGAGAGTCAAGAGGAATTCTCGAAGAAATACCTGATGCGTCCCGCGCAAGATAGTACAAAGATCGTATTTGTAGGTGCATCCCAAGCACTGGGGGACGGCGCAAGAAATGACTCCGAATCGTTCGTCAAGGTGCTGGAATCTTTGCTAAACACCCGTGCAGACTCCCCAAAACGCATTGAATGTCTCAATGGGTCTGTGAGAGGCGCCTGTGCGAGCCAGCTCGCAGGGGCCTATGCCGAAACGTACATCAAGGCAAAGCCCGCCCTCACCGTTGTGAGCCTGTCCTATACCGATTTTCGTATTGGAACCCCCGACGAATCTTTCGCCGCCTCACTCCGGAGCATTGTCCAAACGAATCAGGCCGCGGGAATCAAAACGCTATTCGTGCTTGAAGCGGCGTCTCCCGAAGTCTTTCCGGACGGTTGTTCAAACCACGCGATCATGTCCCGCGTGGCTTTGGACAGCGGTATTCCATTCGTCAATGCCTTTGAATACATGAAGATGCATTGCGACGATGGTTTTTTGTTTTGGGATTCGGATCATCCGACATCCTACGGGCATCGACTGTTGGCGGAATGCCTCTTACCGCAGATCGCGGCCCAACTGGGAATTGATACAACGCATTGACACCTCTTCCGCGCCCAGCGCGAAGATCCATTCTCAGATCCACATACCGAACAATGGGAGCGCCTGGTACCATCGCGAGTTCCCCGGCTTATCAAATAGCCAGAGATTCATGGGCAGGGGAAAATCCTCCTGGTTCTTCACGCGGTACAGGTTTTTCAGCGGAATCTCCGGCGTCAAGGAAAAGCCTTTGAACGGATTAGGGCCGTTTGGGCCATAGCTCTCCGCTAATTGATACACGGGGAAGAAATACCGGACAGTGAAAGGCCCCTTGCCGGAGCCCTCGTCATAGTCATCCCGCAGACTGCAGATAGAATCCCAAGAACAGTGATCATACAGAACTCTCATAATGAGGGGCGGGCAAGATTCGGGAGTTTCGAACTCGGCCACGAAATAGTCGCAGGAAAGCCCCTCCAACGGGTCGGCATAAATCCCCGATAGGCGCAAGGGCCACGGAACCGGCACCCTTTCCCGGAATGTTGTCCAATAATACGCGCCGCCGTCAGGATCGGTCCTTTCTTCGAATGGAATAGGCTCGAGTTGACAGGTTCTGTACGTCCGCAGTATGTCGTCCACTTTCGCCCGTTGCCAGAAACGCGCAACACACAGCGGCAGTGACAACACAAGAAATGCAACCGCCAGAAAGACAACGGCTCTCTTGACGGGCAAAATCTTCCTGCGGAGGCACCCTGCGGTGAAGAACATTCTTCGTCGTTTTTCCTTGGAGGCAATCTCGCGCACCAGGCTGAATGCCCTCTCCATGCAAAATGCGAACAGCCAAAACGCTACAAATTCGAGATGAAAGGCATGGCGGTCCTGATAGAAGAGACCCACGTACCCGCAGAAATACATAATAAGGCCCAGCGCAACCAAGGCCATCCAGATGCTGCGCGTGCTGATAATTACTAGCGCGGCGAGCGCATAGTATTCGCCGTATTTCTCAAGATGTCGATCAATGAAACGGTGTACCGAATGCCATGTCGGTTTCGGTTCGTAGCGATTGTCGGGGTTTCCCCGCGTACCGGCAATAGGGTTAACCGTTTCGGTGGTAGCGGCATAGCCACGCATACCATGTACAACATACGTGGTGGCCGCATAGCAGCGCGAGATGACATCTGCCGGAAAGGTGGTGACGAGATGTATCAAGAGACGCCGCGCCATTTCTTCCCTACTGGACTCCGTCATACCACCGAGAAACAGCTTACACGCTACCAGGTCAATTGCGAAAGCACCTGTCAGTTGCGATACACCTGTCATGGGGGCGCAGAAAATATTGGCCACGCCCTGCCAGAATAAGAGGGCTTGGCACTCGCGCATCGCGGCAACTTTCGTATTACCCTGCAAGGATCTCGCATAAAATACCGATTCGTTGGCCTCGACGAACACATCGTCGCTCTGCACCACGGGCGCATAGCAGGCGCGTCGCATTTCCATTGCCTCCTGGCAATAAATAGCTTGGCCTTGTAACAAGTATAATCCGTTGTTCCCGCCGGTTCTCAGATTCATTAACAACACGGGTGACGCTGAAATCACAAAGGCTCCCAGAAAAAGAGCGCCGCCCAATGCTCGCATGCCAAGGCCTACACGCCCTTCTGCCCGATGCGCAAGAAGAACCAAGGCAAGAAGGGCCGGCGGAAGGCAGATGACGCAATCCTGGCGAAAACCCACCCCAACACCGATCGTAATGCCCAGAAACAACGATAAGGCGAGCAGCGGGTAGATACGGATCGGGCGTGACACCAAGTAACCGACCGCGAGAATTGTGGCAAGTATGAAAGGTCCTTTCGACAAATCCCGAATGGCGGGAAGCATCGCCACCATGAGAGGCGACGAGATCGTCAGGAGCGTGCCCGCCACGCTGACAGCACGACCCATTCCCAGGCGGAAGATCGCGTAAACCAGTACGGCCAGTAGCCCAAAGATTATTCCGATGAAGACCGAAAGCCAAGCCCAGTTAATCCCCAAAAACCACCAAATAATCCCAACGGCATACAATAGGTAAATCCGGTCGTAGACAAATTTGTTCCCAGCCACCGACTCCACCGGCATGGATTTCGGCAGATCGTTTGGACTCAGATGGTACGTGCGGTTCTTCAGAAAATCGTCCAGGACAGGCGGCGTCACAGTCGCCCGGGAGAACCCATGCCCGCTCGCCCACAGAATGGCCGGCTCAAAATCGGCTGAAGGCATATTCACAAAATTATACATCGGACTGTGCTGGTACCACCCGGCGCCCGCCGCCGCGACCAAGCCGATAACGAGCGCTATGCGGGCGTCCGTAATGCGCAGCAACCGAAAGTTGCGAAAAAAAGACACGAAAAAACACCTCTACGTTTTGCTTCCGGCACGATAGCAATAAACGCTTCATGATTCAACGGCGCGTCGACCACAAACAAGCGTGCCGACTACGCCGGGTACCGCTTCGGCCTCAATAAAGGCTGCCTGACATGGGCCGTCGAACTGGAGTACGGTGTTTCCGTTTCTTCCTTGGTTGGTCGTTTATTGGTTGGCTATTCCTTGAAACTGTTCTTGGGTGACGCACTCCAAGGGGATATATTGTCTGAGCAGTCCGTTGGCGTTTTCGTTGCGCCCGCGCTCGTAGGCGCGGTAGGATACACGCGAGTAGGAGGTCGCCCTTGCTGTATTGGAGAAAGAAAACGACGCACCCAAACCCCTCCACGTCTCGTAAGGTATTGCGGTATGCGGCGCTTTTGGCCATTGGATGTGTGGTCTGCGTGGCCATGCTCGAAGTCGAGGGGCGGCTGCTCTTCGGTCCAAACCGCATGTCGAGCCAGATGGATGAAGTGGTGGCGGACCCGGACTGTCTCTACACGTTCACGCCCGGCATGACGCTCAGTTGGAGCATGCGGGTTGGTCCTGCGGAAACCAAGGTTGTCCATTTTGGCTTCTCGCAGCAGGGACTGCGCGACCGCGAATATGGACCCAAACAGGGGAATGAGTTTCGCATTCTTCTGCTGGGCGACTCGTTTACGATGTCCCCTGGACTCAAGGTTGGGCAAGCCATATCCCGTTGCCTGGAACAGTTGTTCGAGCGGGACGGTTTGCGAAAACACGTAACCGTCATCAACGCCGGCTTTGGCGGTTACGGTCCTTGGCAGGAACGCGTCATGCTCGAGCGCCGCGGGTTTCCCGTTGAACCGGACCTCGTCGTTCTTCAGCTTTTCCTGTTTAACGACATCAACGACACGCTGATCCGCCGGGGGAAGAACCTGCGCTCATATGACGAAGGCAACGTTCGGTGGGAGCGTACCCTCTTGCCTTCCATGGCCTGGGAGCGCCGCCTGAGCCGCTTCCTGTACCGAAACAGCAAGATATACTACGAAACAGCGAATCGCGCGAGCGAACCTAACCTGCTGGGCGAACTCGTCGAGCGGTTGCCCTTTTTCCCGACCGGGCTGCCGCCGCTCAAGCCGTCCGAGAAGAGGAACCATCAGTGCGAGATCCTGTTGCGGGGTTGGTATCCCGAACTTCAGGAAGGCTGGCAAGCCCTGCAACAAGACGTGATAGGCATTCAATCCGATTGTGCCGCGCGGGACATCGACTTCTTCGTGTACTCGATGCCGTGGAAATTTCTCGACAGGAACGTCTGGGACGAGGAAGTCGTCCGCCAGGCGTCCAGCCCCGATCAGTATGAATTTGGGAAAGACGTCGCGATCGCCCGCGATTTCTTCGCGCGCGCCAAGCTGCCCTTCATAGACATGGCCGGTGGCTTGACTGCGAAAAGGGAACGCTTGGGCGAACTGTTCTTCCCGTACGAAGGCCACTTGAACGCCGAAGGGACGCAAGCCGTTGCGGAAGTGCTCCACGATTCCCTCGTGCGACAATATCCGCCGCTCACAGGGCTGCTGGCGGATCGTACGGAACCGTCCAAACCCGGAAATTGAGGACGCGATGAGAAGACCGTGTACAGGGAGGGTTGTTCAATGAGATTTTGGGTTGCGTGCATGTCGATGTTCTTGATGATCGCTTTTATTTCCAATGCCTATGCCACCGAGTTCTATGTCGCGACGGATGGCCGCGACGACAATCCGGGGACGCTCGATAAACCGTTTGCGTCGCTCGAACGCTCGCGCGATGCGATTCGCGAGGCAAAGCCCGCCGAGGGCGCGACGGTATGGATTCGCGGGGGCGTCTACGAACGGACAAAGACGTTCGAGTTGAACGAATCGGATTCGGGGACGGCTGTTGCGCCGATTGTCTACCGGAACTACAACGAGGAACTTGTCCGTATCCTGGGTGGCCGGATTCTTCCAACTTCCGCCGCCGTGCCCATATCGGATCCGGCGATCCGCCAGCGAATCGTCGAGCCATCGGCGCGCGACGAAATCCGTGAAATCGATCTCAAGGCGCTGGGCATTACGGACTACGGCCAGATGCGCGCGCGCGGTTTCCGTCGCCCGTATATCCCCGCGCCGCTCGAATTGTTTGTCAACGGCGAAGCGATGCATATTGCGCGTTGGCCGAATGACGGTGTCGTGCCGATTGGCGAGGTCATTGATCCCGGCTCGATTCCGCGCGACGGCGATCAGAGCAATCGTGGCGGCGTGTTCCGTTACGACTATGACCGTCCGGAGAAATGGAAGTCCGCCCACGACATTTTTTTGTCGGGCCTTTTCGGATACGGATACGCCGACGACACGATCCGCATCGGCGCAATCGATACGGAAAAGCGAATCGTCACCATGGCCGAACCGCACATGTACGGCATCAAGACCGGCAGGCCGTTTCACGCGTACTACGCGCTGAATCTTCTCGAAGAAATCGACCAGTCCGGCGAGTACTACGTCGACCGCGAATCGGGAAAGCTGTATTTCTACACGACCGCTCCGCTCGATAAAGCTGAACTCGCCGTGTCGCTCATGGAAGAGCCGCTTGTCGCGATGGAAGGCACGAGTTTTGTTCGATTCCAGGGATTGACGTTCGAGGTCACGCGCGGTATGGGTGTCTACATCGAACGCGGCACGGGCTGCCAAATCGCCGGTTGCGTGCTGTGCAA
>CAIYET010000753.1 GCA_903925285.1 Candidatus Hydrogenedentota bacterium
TTGTAAATTGGGACTTGTGGTTTATCCATTGCAATACAACTAACGGGTATAGGGAATGCAAAGTGTAAGCTACTCCGACGGTTTTCCGTCCCGGAACCCGTTCATGATCGAAGTCAAGGCGCAAGTTGTTCATGGGAAGTGAGTTACAGAGCAGACTTATTAGCGCGAGGACTGGAAGGTTTTCCGACGTGAAGAACTCCCGGCTACTGAGAGCGCTAACCAATGGATTATCCTGGGAAGAGCAGTTCAACCCCGCCAAACACGCTAAACGACGCTAATGAAGCCGATTTCGTAATGTTCCCGGCTTCATCTTCCGGGTGAAGGCCCGTTCTGGCACATCTGCTTGCCCCTGTTCGCGTTGTTTAGCGTGTTTAGCGTGTTTAGCGGGCAAGTGCCGTTTTCAGGATTATCAATGGTCTAGCAGATGAATGACCGCGCTGCGACTTTGGTGTGAGATTTGTTCTGCACGGACACAGGTTAGCGCAACTGGTGGGCCAGCATTTGAGCGACAACGCGGTGTCCGGTCGGATTCAGATGGCCGTCGTTCGGGTAAGAATACTTCCCGTGAGATTCCTGGTGGGCAACCCGCAAGGCGCTGGCCAGATCGATCACTTTGTAGCCCAGTTTGCGGGATTCGTTCACGATCTGCTCGCGAAGGCAGTCTTGAAATTGCGCCGAGATCGAGCGCGGCTCTTCGACGAAAGACCGTCCCGGGAGCAGGATCAGGTTCAGCGTGGCGCCTTTATCCTCACAGGCCTTTCGGGTTCGTTCGACAATGGCGAAAAACAGTTTTCGATGCCGCGCAAATCGGGCGTCGAGTTCCTCGGGTTTCAGTCGTACGGGGAAAACCTTTTCACCCAGGAGCTGCAGAACGGCCGAGGTGTTCTCCAGGCGCCACCGCACGCTGTTTCGACAGTAATCGTCACCCAGCACCATCCTGGCGAGGTTCATCCTGGCTTCCGCGCTCGATCTTGTCGTCAGCGGCACAGGCATATTCTTGAAGACCAGACCCGTCGGCCCCATCTCCGCGTAGGGCTTCGCTCGGGCGGCCTGGAGCGGAAATGGAAGTTCGTTGTCGAAAAGATCATTGCCCAGGTAAACCACCAGATCCACCACGTCGGGCCTCAGGTTGAGGATGTCGCGCTCGACCAGCAACAACTCCTGGTCTGTGCTGTAACCAGGCACGGCGCAATTCAAGTAAGTATTCGTATCGCCGCCCCCGTTGAGGATATGAACAAACGTCTCAGAATCATTGACTCCGAGGCCGAAAGTGAAGCTGTCCCCCACAAACACATGCCGCTTTCCGCTGTGTACACTTGCCTGCTGGGCATCCGCCCGAAAACCGAGCTCGTCGATCGTGTATTGGACCTGGAACTCACGCTGCCAATGAGTGCCCTGCCAGTTGGGAGTCAAGGCCCACCCCAGTTCCGCGTCGTATCGGAAGAGGTTTGGGGGCTCATAAACGTTCTTGCCCATCCGCCGGTGCTGTTCGAAGCGCAGAAGCAACTCGCCAGTGCCAAGCGCACCAACCACGACTGCGAAGATCGTGATTGCACGAAAACCGAGTTCCCTAACCTTTTTTCTGCGTTGTGTCAGCCCTGAGTTCATCGGCAGCGCACGATGCGCACAACTCCAGTTCCAACCTCCGGTTTGGACCCCTTTTAGAATCCCCCATCAACCAATCAGTTTCTAACGGATTCCTGATCTGAACGACATTACCTTGGTGCTCAGACAACCTGGAACCTCCGCGTCATCCCATAAAGTCCGATCAGTGCAAGGCCCAGGAGAGTCAAAGTGCTTCCGGCATCGGGGACGGGAACCGAGGTAACCACAAATCTAGCCATTATATCTTGATTGGGTTGTACCCAAGGATTAGAGCCTTCGAAGTTGGCCCCCCCCACCTCCAGGCCAAGCGGTGTGATGTCAATTTGATAACCTGGAATGAGGAGAGAAACCATTGAGCCTTCAGAAACCGAAAGGAAATCATTTTCCCACGTCGCATTCAGAGAACCACCTTGAGTGAGTGTGGTCGGTGCTCCACCGATTGTTATGTCGCACGCTAAGTCAAAAGCGAAAGAGAGGTTACTCCAAGCATCTGGATCGGTTGCAGTGCCCCCATAGGTGTAATCTATCGTCCAGAGGAGGGTATTAATCTTTTGCACAGAGATCCCCGGAGTAAGATCGAGAGTGCCTGTATAACCTTGCAGTGCCACCGTGTCACCCGGATAACCATTTGGCCCCCATAGGGCATTCGCCGGCGGTGTGACAGATCCCGGAAACTGGCCCGACCATCCACCGACCGTATAACTGATTGAATCTGCGTACGCTGGCGACCCGAGCAGAAGACCGACCAAGGCTATCGCGATACCAACTGTTTTTCCAATGACCGTTTTCATAATAAAGGTTTAAGTTTGTTCCGTAATCTTATACCAAATACAAGCACTGGACTTAGCATAATCCATGCCGTTTATGCCAAACACAAACTCATGTCATTCGTAACTGACGCATCGTCAGCAACATAGGAATTTATTTGCGTCTTGGATTGCAGGTGCCAGTCATGCCCGAGCGATGGAACAGTGTAAGAATATCCGACGCGAAAGCAGATGAAAAGAACGGCTGCACACGCTTTATTGAGGTGCAACCATCACATAACGAGTGAATTATGGTCGAATTGCGAGGATCATAAGAGTGTAATGGAATCCGACTGTGGAGCCGACTCTTCCGAACATCTGAAAAAGCAAGAGGCCTCCCGATTCGGATCTACGGGTGGTCTGGGTTTCGACGATATCATCCTAAAAAAAGCAGTTAATAGCCGCGAAAGATCACAAAGATCGCAAAGAAA
>CAIYET010000754.1 GCA_903925285.1 Candidatus Hydrogenedentota bacterium
AAGCCTGAAGCCTGAAGCCTGAAGCCTGGAGAGTTGGGTTCGCACCATGAGCACGGGATTTGTCCATCTTCATGTCCACACGGATTACAGCGTGTTGGACGGCGCGTGCAAGGTCAAGGAGTTGATCGAGCGTTGCGTCGAGTATGGCATGCACGCGTGCGCGATCACGGACCACGGTTCGTTGTTCGGCGCGGTGGATTTCTACCAAGCGGCGCTCAAGGCGGGCGTCAAACCGATCATTGGTTCGGAGTTGTACCTCGCGCGGGGAAGCCGGTTTGACAAGCACGCGCGTTCGCAGGGCGAATCGTATTTTCACATTGTGCTGCTGTGCGAGAACGAGGAGGGGTATCACAACCTCTGTCAGTTGAGCACGCTGGGCTATATCGAGGGGCATCATTATCGTCCGCGCGTGGACGACGAGTTGCTCGCGCGGTACAATCGCGGGCTGATCGCGCTGAGCGCGTGCCTGGGCGGCGAGATCCCGCATTACGTCCAGGCGGACGACATGAAGAGCGCAAACGCGGCCATCGAAAAGTACATCCACATCTATGGCCGCGAGAATTTTTACATCGAATTGATGGATCACGGCATGCCGGAGGAACGCCGCACCAATCCGATCCTCGTCGAACTCGCGCGCAAACATGGCCTCCAAATCGTCGCAACGAACGATTGCCATTACCTCGATAAGCAGGACGCCGAGCCGCATCAAGTCTTGCTGTGCATCCAGACCGCTTCGACGCTCACGGATGAGAACCGCTTCAAATTCCCGACGAACGAGTTTCATTTCCGCAGTCCCGACGAGATGCGCGCGCAGTTTCCCGAATGGCCGGAGGCCGTCGCGAACACCGAGAAGGTCGCGGCGCGCTGCAATTTCGAAATGCCGCTCGGCAAGCAACTCGTCCCGCAGTATCATCCCCCGGAAGGGCTGACGAAGGAGACGTATCTCCGGCAACTCGTCGAACTTGGTCTCGCGGACCGGTACGACGGCAATCCGAGTCCCGAGCACATCGCGCGCGCGGAATTTGAGCTGGGCGTCATCGAGTCGATGAAATTCGTCGACTACTTCCTCGTCGTGTGGGACCTGATCAATTTCGCGCGCAGCAAGGGCATCCCGGTCGGGCCAGGCCGCGGATCGGGCGCGGGCAGTCTGGTGGCCTACGCGTTGCATATTACGAATCTCGATCCGATTCGTTACGGGCTGCTGTTCGAGCGGTTCTTGAATCCGGAACGGGTGTCGATGCCGGATTTCGACCTTGATTTCTGTTACCGTCGCCGCGAAGAGGTCATTGAATACGTCCACGAAAAATACGGCCACGACAACGTCTGCCAGATTATCACCTTCGGACGGATGCTGGCGCGGCAGGTCATTCGCAATGTCGGACGCGTGATGGGCATGCCTTACGGCGAGGTCGACCACATCGCGAAACTTATCCCGGACGAATTGCACATCTCGCTCAAGGGCGCGATGCAGAAGGAACCGGAACTCAAGCGGATGGTGGCGGACGAACCGCAGGTCGCGCGGTTGTGGCACCTTGCGTCGCGTCTCGAAGGCACGATCGGCAACTGCGGCACGCATGCCGCAGGCGTGGTCATCTGCGACGAACCGCTGACCAATCACGTCGCCCTGTACAAGGCGCCGAGCAGCGAGGTCGTCGCGACACAGGCGGAAATGAAGTGCGTCGAGAAGATCGGCCTGCTTAAAATGGACCTGTTGGGACTGCGCACGTTGACTATCATCGACGATGCCGTGCAACTGATCCGGCAGAATCGCGGCGTCGCGCCGGACATGGACGACGTCCCGCTCGACGACGCGCCGACGTACGAGTTGCTGCGCAGTGGGCGCACGACCGGCGTGTTCCAACTCGAAAGTTCGGGCATGCGCGACCTGTCGAAGCGCATCGGTCTCGAACGGCTTGAAGAGATTTGCGCACTGGTCGCGCTGTTCCGTCCAGGCCCGATGCAGTTCATCGATCAGTACGTCGAATCGAAGCACAACGCTTCGAAAATTGTGTACGACCATCCCCTGATGGAATCGATTCTCAAGGAGACGTACGGCGTCGCGTTGTACCAGGAACAGGTCATGCAGATCGTGCGCGCCGTGGCGGGATTCTCGCTGGGCCAAGCGGATATCTTGCGGCGGGCGATGGGCAAGAAAGACACGAAGCTCATGGCCGAGCAGCGCCAGCGTTTCATCGACGGGGCCAAGGTAAACGGCATCGACGCGAAACTGGCCGAGGCTGTGTTCGTGAAGATCGAGCAGTTCGCGGGGTACGGTTTCAACAAATCGCACAGCATGGCGTATGCATTCATCGCCTATCAAACCGCCTATCTGAAAGCGAATTATCCGGTCGAGTTCATGGCCGCGTTGCTGACGTGCGAATCGGGCGACATGGACAAGGTGGCATTGTACGTGGACGAGTGCCGCCAGATGGGCTTGGACGTGCTGCCGCCCGATATCAATAGCAGTTGCGCCGGCTTTACCGTGGAAGGCACTTGCATCCGCTTCGGCCTCGGCGCGATCAAGAACGTGGGCGCGGCATTCTCCGAGACGGTCGCCGAGGAGCGCAACAAAGACGGGGCATTCGCGGACCTCTTCGACTTCTCTTCGCGGATGGGCACGAAAGGCGTGAACCGGCGGCTGATCGAAAGCCTGAACAAGGCGGGCGCGTTCGCAAGCACGGGTTGGAACCGGCGGCAGATCGAGGCCGTGATCGACGCGGCGCTCAGCGAAGGGCAGATCGCCCAGCGCGAGCGCGATTCGGGCCAGACCTCGCTGTTCGATCTCATGGAGGAGGCCGGCGACACGTCGCAGGTCCACGCGAAACCCAATATCGACGAGTGGCCGGAGGCCGAGATCCTCGCGTTCGAGAAAGAGATGCTGGGCCTCTACGTGAGCAGCCATCCGCTCGCGCGGCATCAGGACGTGCTCAAGCGCTTCGCAACCGTCGGCATCGGCGATCTTTCGCGGTTACGCGAAGGACAGGACGTCGTCGTGGGCGGGATCATCACGATCGTCAAGCTGCACGTAACCTCGCGCGGACAGAAGATGGCGTTCATCACGCTCGATACCATCGAAGGACCGTGCGAGATCACCGTCTTTGCGGATACTTTTGAACAGAACGCCGGCCTGTTGGTCCAGGACATGGTCGTCATGATCCCGTCGCGCATCAGTTACCGCAACAACACCGCGGGCTTAATCGCATCGGACGTGCTGCGCATCGAAGACGCCGAGCAGCGGCTGACGCGGGTTGTACACATCCGCCTGCACACGGCCGGACTCGAAGGATCGCTGATCGAAGGGCTGGCGCAACTGCTCGGCGACATGCCGGGGCCTTGCGAGGTGCAGTTGCATTGCATAAAGCCCGATCACAGCGAAGTCATTGTACTGGCAAACGGTATTTGCCACGTCGCGGCCACGGCGGCGTTGCGCGAAAAAGTCGAGGCGATGTTGGGCGACGATACCGTCTGGTTTACCGCGTAGGGTCCGGCGGTTTCTCGCTGTTGCCTGTAAACGAGTTGACGGTATCGATCGCCTTCTTCTTGATACGCTTGAGCAGTCGGCGCGCCCAGAGGAATTCCGTGGCAAGGATAGCCAACCCAGCCGGAATGATGACGGTGCCGGGACCGGGCGTAACGAGCATGATGATCCCGACGAGAATGACGGTCGATCCTACGATGAATATCACCAATTTGCGCGCTTCGCGGAGCATGGGGAACTTCACGATTCATGCCTCCGAGGCAAGAGCGACGCGCCGATGCCGATGGCCAGGATAAGCAGGATAATCCCAAACGACACCAGCGTCGAGATGGGGTAGAACGGCTCGACGAGCATCTTCGTGCCCACGAATCCCAGCAACACGACCAGACACGGCTTCAAGTAAAGGAAACGCTCCGTCATACCCGCCAGCGCGAAGTAGAGCGCGCGAAGCCCCAAGATTGCGAACACATTCGACGTGAACACGAGGAAAGGTTCGCGCGTCACCGCAATCACGGCTGGAATCGAGTCGATGGCAAACAGCACGTCGGAACTCTCGATTACCAGCAACACGAGAAAAAGCGGCGTCATCGCCCCGCGGCGATTCTCGCGCACGAAAAAGCGCGAGCCGTGGAAGTCGGCCGACACCGGATAGATGCGGCGCGCGATGCGCAACAAGATGTTCTTTTCCGGCTTTACCTCTTCTTCGGAAAACCACAGTTTCACCGCGGTGCCGATGAGCAACGCGCCAAAGACGTACGAGATCCACTCGAAATGCTGGATCAGCGTCACACCACCCGCGATCATCGCGCCGCGCATCACCAGCGCACCCAGAATGCCCCACAACAGTACTCGGTGCTGATAATGCTTCGGCACGCCAAAGAACGAGAACACGATCGCAAAGACAATCATGTTGTCGATGCTCAGCGAATATTCGATGAGATAGGCCGTGATGAACTGGAAGGCCGCTTGCCGCCCACCCAAGTGTTCTGCGGCGCCGATGCCCAGCCACTTCGTTTCGTACAGCCAATAGATGCCTACCGTGAACAGCAGCGACAGCGTCACCCAGACGCCGCACCATACCAACGCCTCGCGTGCGCGCACCTCGCGCACCTTGCGATTGAACACGCCGAGGTCGACGGCCAGCGCCGACAGTACAAACAAGATGAACCCAACGTAAAGCCAGACAGTCATTGGAATGTTCGCCTCACACCGTTACGCCGATTGCCGACGCCGTTTTACGCACATGGTCGGCCGCTTGAATGTACTCCTCGGCCGTCTGGAGATGTTCGAGCATGAGCGGCGCATCCGGCTCGAGCTTGTGAAGTTCCTGCAGAAAGGTTCGGTAGTCGAGTCCGCCCAGACCGGGCCGGACTTCATCGAGGTGCGTCGTCAAGCGCGGCGACAGCGCGATGTCCTTCGCATGGCAACTTCGAATGTACGGACCCAGTTTCGCGAAACACTCGCGGATCAAATCCGCGTTTCCGAAGTATCGTTGCGGACTGCACAACAGGTTCGCGGGATCCAGGTGTACCGCGAACCGGGGACGGTCGATGGCCTTGAGCAAGTCGAGATACGAGTCCGGAGAATCGGGATACATCCACGGCATCGTTTCGAGCGTGTAATACGTCCGTGTCGGCTTCACCGCATCGATAATCGCGCGCACGACCTCGACGATCTTGTCGAAGGTCTCACGCGTCAGATTCTTCGGGTCCGGCCCGTCCCATTGATCGCCGCACGACCCCGCGATGTTCACGCAACACCGCGCGCCGATCCGCTCCGCGAGCGCCAACTGGCCCTGGCAATGCGCCAACGCCTCGCTCCGCGTCTTCGTGTCCGGCGCCATCGGATTGCTCCACGCGCCGACCTCCGCGATCACGATATCCGCCTTGCGCGCGGCGTCGGCGAAAACGTTGACCGCCGCGTCATCGGCATTCTTATCCAAAGGGCAATACGCCGCGCG
>CAIYET010000755.1 GCA_903925285.1 Candidatus Hydrogenedentota bacterium
GGCGGAATTGCTTCAATGCTCGAAGCAAACCGTCCTGCGCCTCGTTGAACAAATCGAACTGACGCATACGGTCACGATTCATTCGTGGACGGAGGAGGGGCGGAAGTGGTTTCAGGCCAAGTCCCCGTCCCGCACACCAAACATGGCCCTCACCGTCGAGCAGATTCAACACTTGCTGCTGTGCCGCGATATGATCCTGCATCTGCTTCCGAAAGTCCTTCAGAACGAAATAGGCAAGACTATCGCCCAGGCAGCCGTTCTGTTGCCGGAGTACGACCGGCGTGATGCCGTCCAACCAGCACAGGTTGAAGCAAGACCGAAAGGTCTCATTGATTACTCCAAACATCAAGAAGCACTCGAATCGATACTGAAGGCCATACGCGAACGCCGCGTCTGCCAAGTCAAGTACCGTGCCCCGCAGAAGACAACGGCCAAGGAGTATTCAATCGGACCTCTCAAACTCATCACGCACCAAGACGCGCTGTACGTCACGGCGCAGTTGATTCCGCGTGCGGGCGACAAAGCCTATCCCGACCCGCTCCTGTTCGCCTTGCACCGTTTCCAGAAGGTTGCCCTCACGGACAAAACGTTTGTGCCAAGCAAGGAAGCCATCGCAGCCCACCCGCATACGTTTGGCCTCGTAAACGAAAAGCCATTCCGCGCCCGCATCAGATTCTCACCAACCGTCGCCGATTACATCGCCGAACGCACCTGGAGTCATGATCAGGAACTGACCCGGCAGAAGAACGGGGAAATCATCCTTGACTTGTCTGCCACCAGCCGACAGGAAATCATCGCGTGGGCGCTAAGCTTCGGCATCCAATGCGAAGTGCTCGCGCCCGAAGACGTTCGCTGTGAAATTGCCACTGTTGCGTTGGATGTTTACCGCAGCCACTGCGTCCCAGGAGCCGATTCTCATGTCTGATGGAGCTAGTTCGTCCACTGTATTGCTTCCGGCCATCACGTCTTACGGAACCGCATCCAGGCGAACAGCCCGCACCCGTAGAGTTTGCAGAGAGCCGTGGCATTTATGTCAACGCAACGCACCGGTACCATGTAGAGCTTGCGTGACTTGCCTTCAGGTCGACACAATTGGACACAATTGGACAAGCGCTGAGTATCGCCGCAGCATAGGCCCTGATCTTTGCGAAAAACGCCGCGACAAGTCTCGCATTGATTCATATTGCTTCCGTTTCTATAATCAGCGTCGCCACTCTTCCTATCTTAGCATAGATCGTTTTCGTTTCTGCGGGCATCCGGGCGTTCAAACGCGTCGCGGTTCTGTTGAAGGCGAGATGAGGCAGAAGTGTCGTCTGTTAGAAAGGGCATAAAAGAATGACCAAAGCAGTGCTCACGAAGCTTCTCAAAGTCCTTAAGTCGCGCTATTTCTTCTTCGTCCTTGTCCTTGTCTCAACCGTAATATGGCTTTTTCGCGGTCAAGAGGCCGTGAATGGCCTATTTACACTGACTCCAGAAGAGTATGTTGACCAACAGATCGCCAGACTAAACAAGGTCTCCCCGGAAGCCGCAAACGCGATTGCGCGCATTGCGGAGAACTCAGAAACGAAGCGAGGCCTTGCTCCCGCTTTGCGCCTCGCCTCTAAGACCTATGAGAACCCAGAAGCAGGTCTGAGAGCTTTCTCACAGCGCGTCAGGAAAGGCACACCATATGAGGTGACATTGACCGAACTCTGTATCAAGATGAACTTGGTTGGTAACGATGAGAAATTGCAGGCGTTCCTGCAATCGCACGGAACAGTTCTTCAAGCATACGATACAGACGAGGGACGAGATGCTACGGCATACTACCGAGGCCTTTTGGAGCAGGTTTCCAGTATCCCGGAGGTCTGGAATGTTGTTCAGGATGATCCTGTGGGACTGGTTCTCTGGCCGATCATTGGCTGCAAGCCGGAACTCTGGAACTTTTACGCCGAAGAACGTGACTGGCTGCACGATGTTTTTGACGGCCTTGAATTTGAACGTGGAGCTTCCGCACCGAGCGACAATATCATCAACCTGCTTGGGCTTGCGATGCGCTATCATCCACTGCCTCGCCAAGCCGTGAAGGATCTTGGCTACGGTGTCGAGAGTATTGCTTTGTTTGAAAGATATGGCGATCTCATCTCAACGTGCGTGAAGCAACATGGACTACCGCTGGATGAAACATTGGAAGTCGTTTATGCAAATCCCGACTTCTTTAGTGGGTCAGAAGATGCCGCCATGGTTCAACAGCAAGCTCAAGAAGCCGAGTTTGTCCAGCGGAACAAGCCGAATGTCTGGAACTCTGCGAGAAACAACGCCTTCGCCTTGAGACTGAACCGCGAAGCACCGAAATACGCGGATGAACTTCTCCGCAAGTATGGCAAAGACGACATAGGCATTCTGCTTTTCGGTGAATACCCCGACGAGGTCGTCCCGGCTGCTGCTGCGGTGAAAACGTTTCAGGATTTGGCCATATACTTGCTGAACCAGTACGCAGACGATGGTCGGACTCACAAGTACTTGAAAGACCCGTCCATCAATATACGCATTATTCCTTTTCTGGCGAAATTCGGAGACCAAGCCTTTGACAAACTCGAAAGCGACAAGGACTGGATAAACAGGTATTTCAACGAAGACGGAACGCCAAAGAAAGATAATTGGGAATGGATTCAGTCAGTTCCTATTGTTGGTGCGCCGACCTATTTGGTTCACAATGTGGTGTCCGGCTATCCGTGCGAATGGAGCGAACTCGGATGGGCAGCCGTTGATACGGCTGACGGCATACTCCTCGTGGCTTCGTTTGGTGCGTCTACACCTGAAGCTGCAGCCGTTGAGGCCGCCAAAGAAGGCGCCGAATTAACCATAAAGCAGACGGCAAAGCAGGCGGCCAAGGAGACCACAAAGTTGATGGCGGCTCGTGCGCGAACGATGTCTAGTGGTGCGATCCGCGGATCGAGAATCGCGGCGGAAGAAGCGAATCGTGTCTCGCGGTTACGACGGCTTGTCGAGGCCGGGCTAAGCAGCGCAAGGACAACCAAGGAAATCACTTTTGTAGCTGGCCGTTTCGTGTTCAAGGGCATGCAATCTGCTGGCAAGGTGGGGAAAGGCGTCGCGGAAGTATGGAAAAGCACCCCCCTTACTCTCAGGAAGTGGACCTATCGTGGATTGTTGGCTGTCTCCCTCCTCTACCGGATTCAAGAGCATTCATTGCCCTATTTGCCCCAGGCGGGTGAGGCTGCAGGCAAGTTCGCCGCTGACGTGGCTGCCGGAGTTACAAAGGCAATAGGAAATGCATTAGTGGCAGCTGTCAAGGAGGCGCTCGTACCACAAGAACACTTATCTTGGCCTTGGCGGCAAGCATTCTATTTTGCAGTATTGGGATTCTTCGCATTGGTGGCATTTAAGGTATTGCCAAGGAAGGGATTTCGCAGGGCATGACACATCTATGGAGGTCTGACGAACATGAGGAAGAATGAACCAATTCGCCTCTGCTTAATAGGCTCGGAAGCAGCCGGGAAGACATGCTTCTTGGCAGGCCTCTTGATCGCCGCAGAACGAGATCGCCGCAGCAGCTTTCATTCAGTTACGGGTCGTGATTCTCTGACGAAACAGTACTTTCGGGACTTGGCAGCAACGCTACGGGAGCAAAAGTGGCCAGCGGCCTCAACTCAAATAGTACCGCTTGACATGGATGTCCGATTCAACGAGGATTATTTGCGCCTGATGGTCCTCGACTGCAGTGGCGAGTATCTCCGTGAAGTTATTGCGACAGGCAGATATGTTGAGGATGACGAGCTCAAGACCCACCTTGAGAAGGCCGACTTCCTGTTACTTGTCTTCGACCCGGATGTTGACTTGCGAAAAGCGTCCCCTTTATCTGCACAGGAGAAACAACGCCGTCATGAGCGTCTGAATACTCTGGTAGATGTGGTTGCCGACATTCGCCGTATCCAAGAAGTCTGCGACCACAAGGACGTTCGTGTGCCGAAGATCGGTGTGATGATTTCTAAAGTAGATCTATATCCAGAACTCCAGACCCCCGATAAAGCCGAACGATTTCTGAAAGACCAATTTGGCCCACTTTACGAAAGGCTTGCCGCTTGGCCAAGAGGCATATCGATCTTCCCCGTTTCGGCCGTGGGAGGAACCGAACACTCAGAGACAGAGGATGGTGTTCCTGTTCCTGGAAGGAATCTCGAACCGTTCGGCTATGATGGAATCATCTCATGGATACTCGGCGTTCGACAGGCCACTCGCCGACGGCCATTTCTAAGGGCGTTCTTTGTCGTGGTAGTCGCACTCATTCTTGGCTACAGTTGTTTCCGTGCATGGGAAAGAAGCGTGATTAACTGGGTGGGAGTGCCGACAACTGAGATTAACGATATCCCGCAGGCACTCTACGTCAAGACTCCGGGTATACAGAGGGCCATCGACACACGTGTCGACACCGATATTGAAGACCTAGAAAAGCAGCTTAGTGCTCTTCAGGATAGCAAGGCACTTCGCATCACGGAGATTGACGAGCTCCGTAAGAAGATCGAAGATCGCCTTGAAAAGCAGCAATACACCTCACGCAAGATGGACATCGAAATACTGAAAAAGGATACGGAAAAGATCCAGGAATCTTGCTACTTCCAGGCTGTTCAAGACAGACCATCGGTAAGTACGACGGATGAATATCTAAGAAAGTTCCCGAAAGGGGCGAATGCTGAGAGCGTTCGCAACACTAAGATGACACTGGCACAGAATAAGAAAGAGAAGGAACGACAGAAGGTCAGTGGGATTTCGCCTGACGAGGCTAATTTCTTCGCAAGTATAGCCAGGCAAATGCGCGCATACCTTGAACTCTACCCAGATGATAAGAACCACAATGAGATAAAGAGAGCGGCAGATCTAGCCCAGAATCTTTCAACAAAGAAGAGCTACGACATCCAGATTAAGAACTGGGGGCAATTTACAAAGAAGTACAAAACTGAGGTACACATAAAATCTGGTTCACAAGATCCAATCGTTTTTCGCTCAGAAGAATCAACAACCCGCTCAACTAAAGGTGGCCAGCCTCAACTTTCATGGACGATGAATGAAAAGGTTTGCATTGAATTGTATGCAAAACCTACTTGGCGTAGTATGGTCAAGGTTGCATGGGTCGAGAGTTCTGACTCATTCGGGCTGAAACTACTTAATGGAAAACGGGACCTCAAGAATGTTGATCCCAATTGGCGTAGCTACTTCCAAGACGGTCCATACGTCACTTTTGGGAAGCTCAACTTGGATGACAACGTTGACAGCAAGGACGAAGAACCCGATGCTTGGCAGCTACTTGAAGAGTGGATCTATCCTGGCACGAAGTGGAAGGACAGCGGAGAATGAACGCGCTTTCGTTGCCTGCTGCCATCTTCGGCAAGAATACCCATAAAGGCCTTGTTCCTCAAGATTACAGAGTGCTGGTAGCACATTCCGCCTTCAGTAGGGAAATGTTGGACAAGATCGTCTGGTTAAGTCAGAGATTCTCATGGGCAAATGCAGGGCCTGTCGCACCGTATGAACCATGCTACGGATTGTGTTGGCTGGACGCAATCAACTGCTTTCTCCTTCGATTCCTCGATATGGGTACCGACGATCAAGGGCGGCCTCATACCCTCCGAATGGAGGTGCTGCTGCTTGGAGGGGAAAAACAAGCGCAACATGGCGAGGAACTCTGTTCATTACTTTCTCCGGGCTGCTGGCCAAGCCATCCTATCCCCCTTGAGCCTTCCAGCATAAGTTTAGTGCCTTGCGAAACAGGCGGGAGGGTTCTTGAAGGCTTCCCGGAGATAGTCAACGTTGGCTTCCCGACGGGAGTTCTTGTTGGAGATGCGTCAACATTCACAAGTAACTTCTTCCGCATAGTTGACAGCACGAATCGAGCAAGTCAGCTTGCAAAGGGAAGGGCTTACGCGGATTCTACGCGCACTCCCTATTCTCAGGTTAGCCAGACTGGGGAGGAGAACCGAACGTTTGCGCCAAATAGAAGGCGGCGATTCGTAAACGTCGTGGCTGTTGGTGTAA
>CAIYET010000756.1 GCA_903925285.1 Candidatus Hydrogenedentota bacterium
ACAGTTGAATCGGTGCGCGCCTCGACGATTTCGTCGAGATAGCAGATCGCCCCCGCTTTCACTGCGCGCGTAAGCGGCCCGTCCTGCCACACCGTTTCGTTGCCTTCGAGCAGGAAACGCCCGACGAGGTCCGAACTCGTCAGGTCTTCGTGGCACGACACCGTGACGAGAGGACGCTTGAGCTGGTACGCCATGAACTCAAGAAAGCGGGTCTTCCCGCAGCCCGTTGGCCCTTTCAGCATCACGGGGAGCCGTTTACGATACGCGGCCTCAAAGATGGCTATTTCATTGGCCTGCGCCTCGTAGTACGGCGCGACGTCCGTCGCTTGTGGCAACTGGACGATGTCGCGCTCGACGCCGCGCGCCCTGTTCGCTGTTGTTGTCATGGAAGGGTATCCGAGGATAAAGCAGTTCGCGGAGTGTTTGCCGCGCCACAAATTACATTTTACAGGAATCGAAGAGCAGGATTCAGGATCCTGCTCTCAGAGCACCAGGGGCTTGTCAGGCAGTTCGTTAGGGTTGTCGCCGTGCGCGGGGAAATGCTGCACAAGCAGCGCGGTAATCTCCGCAATTGCCGCTTGTGAACCTTCAAGAAAGCGGCGCTCGCGAAATGAGGCTTGCATCTGCCGACAGATCGCATCCCACTCGTCTTGCCCAACACGCGCCGCGATGCCGCGATCGGCGACGATCTCGACGCAGCGGTCGACCAATTGGACATAGATCAGCACGCCGCTGTTATGTTCCGTGTCCCAGACGCGAAGCAGAGCAAAAACTTCCTCGGCACGCGCGCGAACGCTTTGTCCGCGCCAGAGCGGGCCCGGATGCATCCCGCCTTCCACTACGAAGCGCAATTCACCGTCATGCAATTTCTCGGAGGCCCGGATCGCGCCCTCGATCGACTTGAGCGCTCGGCGCGGGAAGGCCCGAATCGCCATCCAATGCGGCGTGAATAAATGGCGCAGCAATCGCAAGGCGTCCATGTCACCATCTCCCGGAGGCGCCACCGCCGCCGAAGCCGCCTCCGCCGCCCCCGAACCCACCGCCACCGGAATAACCGCCGCCACCCCAGCCACCACCCGGCCACCCGCCATAAGTCGGACGAGCGCCGGACAACGCAGCGAACAAAAACGCGATGAGTCCCGCGACGAAGGCGAAGAATAACGTGCCTGCGAGCAACCACACGATGCCGCCTGCAATGGCGCCGACCAGACCGGAACCGAGCACGCGGCCGAATATCGCCCGCAGGACTCCTCCCACGACGAACACCAGTGCAAAACCGATGACAAGCAGCGTTTGGAAATCAAAACCGGACGACGGGGAAGCGCGCAGTCGCGGCGGTGGCGGTAGCGGCTCGCCTTCGATCACCCGCATGATGCGGTCGATGCCGGCCAGAATGCCGCCGTAGAAGTCGCCTTGCTTGAACGAAGGAATAATCGCGTCCGCCACGATGCGCTTGGCGGTCGCGTCATTGAGCACGCCTTCGAGTCCATAGCCAACCTCGATGCGAACACTGTGGTCGTTCTTGGCAATGAGGAGGAGCACGCCGTCGTCC
>CAIYET010000757.1 GCA_903925285.1 Candidatus Hydrogenedentota bacterium
CAAAAAACGTCACTTTACGACCATGCTCGTCGCACAGAGGCAGTACTCCGCCAGGTCGAACGACAGGGCTTCAGGCGCATAACCCATTGCTTCGTAATGACTTATTCGACTTCATTCGAAACTGGCGCGATTATTGCTACCACAATGGCACAGTTGAATCGACCTGCGGATGCCCGTAGGCCGTCACAGGAATGGGTTTTGACACTGGAGGATTTGTGTATGAAAAAGAATGCTGGTTTCACGCTAATCGAACTGATGATCGTCGTAGCGATCATCGCCATCATCGCAGCGATTGCGATTCCGAACCTGTTGCGTTCGCGTCTGTCCGCCAACGAAACTGCCGCGATCGGAAATATGCGTACCGTCAGTTCTGTGCAGGCTTCGTACTCCGGGCCCCGCGAAGGCGCGTACGGTACGTATGCACAATTGACAGCAGCAGTCCCGCCGTACATCGATAGTACGTTCACTGACGGTGCCGTCAAAGGGGGATATACGTATCCGGCTATGACGCTTTCCGGCGGTCCAAACGCCAATCAGGCATTCACGGCAACCTGCATCCCCATCACCTTTCAGAGTACCGGCACCCGCTCCTTCTTCGTGAATGGCAGTGGAGAGATTCGTGGCACCTCTATCGACGCCACGGCAGTAACAGCGACACCCGATTTGACGAATACCAATCCCATAGCAAAGTCCGAAATTCCGACGTAAACGCAAGGGGAACATCGAGAATTGGCGGAGAGGGCAACCTCGACGCCAATTCTTTTTCATTACCCATGCGAATGGCCCATTGAACGGATACTGCTACCACGAAAAACACACTTGAATCGGCCTACGGGTGCCCGTAGGCTGTCACAGCAATGGGGCTTGATACTGGAGGATTTGCGTATGAAGAAGAATGCGGGTTTCACCCTAATCGAAATTATGATCGTGGTAGCGATCATCGCCATCATCGCAGCGATTGCGATTCCGAACCTCCGGCGTGCACGTCTGGATGCCAACGAAAGTGCCGCCATCGCAAATCTGCATGTCGTCAGGGGTCAACAGTCTGCGTACCATACGGCCACTAATCAATACGGTACGTTTGCCCAATTGAGGACAGCCGTCCCGCCATTCCTCGATGAAACGTTCGTAGACAACGCCATCAAGCAGGGATATACCATGCTTCCGATTGTATTAGTTGCTGCTGCGGATGGCACCTTAGCTCAGGATTACTCGGCAAGCACCGTCCCCGTCACCTTTCAGACGACAGGCAACCGCTCCTTCTGGACGGATACCAGCGGAGTGATGCGCGCATCGAACGGCACGGCGTCAGTACCGACACCCACCAAGGCGAACACCACTCCAATCTGATCGCCGGGACGACGTAAGCGCAACGCAATTTCGGTTGTTGGCTCTCTTGGGATTCGTCGAAAAGGTGGACGGAGTGGACGCAAATGGGGAGCACCCGCATTGCCACTGGGCTAAAGCACGGTGGTACTGCACGCCATCGATTTTCTCAATAAATCTCAGATGGAGTCCGGCGTCGTCTCGCTTGAAACAGCGGGAATGTCCCCCAAGGATTCGCGAAAACGCGCGAAATCGGATTTGAGAGCGTTTCGGGTCAGGAAGAGGTCGCTACTGTGGGCGATGAAGTTGGCGCCTTGTTTGGCCCAGGCGATGTGTTCTTCGATGCCGAAGGAGTAATGGAGGCCGACGCCGAGGTTGCGTGCGCGTGCCTTGTGGATGATGGTTGCGATGGCCTGGTCGAAGGCGGGATCGCGGTACCGTTCGGGAATGCCCATGCTAAGCGACAGGTCGTGTGGGCCGATGAGGACCGCGTCAAGATCGGGGACATCGAGCAGGGAGTCGAGGCGGTCTATGGCGGGAACGCTTTCGATGTTGACGATCATGATGCGTCCCGCATTGCATGTCGCGAGGTAGTCGCGCAGTTCCGGTTCGAGGATTTCGCCGGCCAACGCGCTCTGCATGCGTTTGCCCTTGAGCGGGCGCAGCTTGACCGCACCGCGCAGTTGCTGGATCTGCTCGATCGATTCGACATAGGGAATGACGATGCCCGCCGCGCCGCCGTCGAGCGCCATGCACGCGAGGTACGGGTCGGGTTCGGGCACACGCACGATCGGCGGCAAGCCGAGCGCGCTGTAGGTCTGACACATCCACGCGAGTTGGGCGCGCTCGATGGGCATGTGTTCGGTGTCGATGAAAACGAAATCGAGCCCCGCGCCCGCAATCATCCGCGGCCACATCGGGGAAGTCGATACGACGCAGGTGCCGTACACGCGCCGACCGGCGTGCAGGGCGGTTTGCAGTTCAAGTCCAGTCATGGCGTATCAGGCGTTCGGGGCTGCGGGATCGGGCGCGATTTCGAGCGTCGGCGCCAGTAGCGGCTGTTGGCCGGGCGCGCGCATGGCGCACGCGCCTTCGAACAGGACGCCTTCGGCGATGCTGACGCGCGGCGCGGTGATATCGCCCACCAGTTTGCCTTTCTCGGTAATCTCGAGACGGTCCTGTGCGAACACGTTGCCCTGCACTTCGCCGCCGATGATGATCTGGCCAGCCATCAGGTCCGCTTTTACGCGGCCTGTCTCATGGATGACGATGGTGTCGTCGCTCATGATGCGCCCGACGACCATGCCCTCGATGCGCACGGTCCCTTTGCACTTAATTTCGCCGGACACCATCGTGTCGGGTCCGATGATCGTCACGACACGCGTTTCGCTGTAACCCTTTTTCTTCGGTTCCATCATGGTTCGGTCCGCCTCTCAAGCATCCTTGTATCACAACGCACCCGGCTCTTCAACCTTACAGGCTTTAGGCTTCAGGCTTTA
>CAIYET010000758.1 GCA_903925285.1 Candidatus Hydrogenedentota bacterium
CTGCCGAATTTAGGCTGAAGTCTTGTCGTCACGGCCACGGAACGATGGAGACGTTGGCGTTTTCGGTGTGCGCACCCAACTTGGCTTTGATCCCTTTTGGATTGCGGATGTGGATCGTGCCTTGGATGTCGGCCATCACAACACCTTTACCGCGATCGAGCGCCAGGGCAGGCCGCTTACATTCGTCGATCACGTAACAGTCCATGAAATCGACGCCGCCAATTCGTTTGGCAATGCTTTCGCGGCGGCGGTGCAGGAGCAGTGGCGGATTCTTGGCGGATTTGCCGCCGTCCATCCCCGTGCCCTTCCAGACGCAGTTCATGAACCGGACGCGGGCACTGGCCGGCGACTTGTCGTAAAGATACAGTCCACCGCCGGGACTTCCCTCGACGACGCAGTTTCGGAATTCGATCAATCCTTGCGGTCCGTCGTCGCGAATCGCGCCCACGCCGATGCCCACGTCTTTGCCGCCTTGCACCAAGCAGCGGTCGAACAGGATCGAGATGGGCGCCGTCTCGTGCGTGAGTGGTTTCAGATAGACCAGAATACCTGCGCCCGTGTTATCGAGCATGCGGCAGTTGCGCACGACGCAGTTTTCCAGGCGTTCGTTGGCGCTATTGGGTTCGAAATCGATGCCGGCTTGCGGGTCCGTGCCGCCGGTATTGGACATGACGCAGTTCTCGATCAGCAGATTTATGGCACTGATGACGCTAATGCCTTGCCGGTGATGATCATGGCAGACCACATCGCGGATGACCACATCCTTGCAGAACGCCTGAGCCGCCGTCGCTCCGATGTAGATCCCATCGCCGCCGCTGCCTTCGAGCCGCAGACCGCTAACGCGGATATTGCTGCATCCCGCGAAATCGAGCGTCATTCGCCACTCGGCTTTTTCGTATTCGGTCGACTGGTAATCGGTCTTGCGCATCCGGAGCGTGGCGCCATAACCCATGATTGAAAGATCCGAGAGATCCGTTGCGGTAAACAGGGAATCGCCCTTGCCTTTGAACGCGCCCTGTTTAGCCGCGACCATGACGCCCGGCTCGAAGATCAGTTCCAAATTCGTGCGCAGACGGATCGGCGTAACGATCCAGTCCGTGCCCATGTACGGTACGACGACCGTTTTCGCGCCCGAATCGATGGCCGCCTGAAACGCCACCGTCGCATCGGACGAATCAAATCCCCACCACGCGGCGTTGGCTGTGGTGCGCGTACCCGCACGCACTTCTGCCACGGCGTCCGGATTGGCGACGGACGGCGGCTGCGTCGGGTCTGTGGAAAGCAGCCCAAGTACAAGTGCAATCGCAATATTCGTCATGATGTTCCTCCTCGAACGTCACGTTTTATGCGCGCTATGATACCATAGCAGGCTCGCGCATGCGTTGACTTTGCCGCAGGGCGTCCGTATGATCCCGCCATTGAAACAAAGGATGAAGGATGAAGCACCGAAGTCAGAATTCTGTATTCTGACTCCTGAATTCTGTATTACTACTAGTCGAGGAGTTTTCTTTTCGTGAAACTTGCCGTAATTGGTGGCGCTAGTTCCTATTCACCCGAGTTGGTGGATGGACTTTTTGCGCGGCTTGATACTATCCCTGTAACCGAATTGTGGATGATGGATCCGAATCGCGAGCGGTTGGATATCACGTCCAGTCTGGCGCGGCGGATGACCGCGAGTCATGGCAATCCGTTCAAGGTATACGACACGGGGGACATGCGCGAGGCCGTCAAAGATGCTTCGTACGTGGTTACGCAAATCCGCGTCGGCGGGATCCAGGCGCGCATCCAGGACGAAAAGCTCGGTCTGCGCCATGGCATCATCGGCCAGGAAACGACGGGTGTCGGTGGGTTCGCGTGCGCGTTGCGGACGATTCCGCGCATCCTCGATATCGCCCACGCGATGGAGGAACTCGCCCCGAAGGGCGTCCTCATCAACTTCACCAATCCCAGCGGCATCGTTACCGAGGCGGTCATCAGGCACAGCACGATCAAGACCGTCGGCCTGTGCAACGTTCCTATCGGAATCATCATGGCAATCGTCGAGGCCACGGGCTGCACGCTCGAGGACGTGCAACTCGACTATGTCGGCCTGAATCACCTTGGCTGGATTCGCCGCGTGTTCATCGCAGGAAAAGATGTGACGGATCTCGCGCTCGAAAAATACATCGAACACGCGCCCGATGAATGGGAGGTCGAGGCCGTCTGTAAGCAAATGATTGCCACGATGCGAAGCCTCAAACTGATGCTGAACATCTATCTTCAGTATTACTACGCGACGGATGCGATCCACGATTATCTCAAGAACAAAAAAATGACTCGAGGGGAAGAGGTGGTCGAACTCGAGAAAACGCTCTTCGAGAAGTACCGCCAGCCGGAACTCCACGAGAAGCCCGAAGAGCTATCCGAGCGCGGCGGCGCGCATTACTCGACGGCAGCGTTCCATCTGATCGGCGCGATGCATAACGACACGCGAAATACTCAGATCGTCTGCTGCCGCAACAATGGCGCGGTACCGACCTTCGACGACGATGTGGCGGTCGAGGTCCCGGCGACGATCGGGAAAGACGGCGCGACGGCCATACCGCAGCCCGCGCCGGACCCGCTCATTCGCGGGTTGATGCAGGCGCTCAAGGCGTACGAGACGATGACGGTCGAGGCGGCGGTGAAAGGCGACATCGAGCGCGCGTTCCAAGCGATGTTGATGCACCCGCTCATGCCCGGCGCCATCGAGTCGCGCGCGATACTCGACGAGTTGCTCGAGATCAACAAACCGCACTTACAGGGAACGTTCTTTTGAGGAGTTAGGAGTTAGTTCATGACCGTTTGGGAAACGATTGAAGTTCGAGAGGCAAGCGACGCGCGATGAGTATCATGCCGATGCGCCTTTATCTTGACGTCTGCGCTTTGTGCCGCCCGTTTGACGACCAAAGCTATCAGCGAATTCGCATGGAGACTGCGGCAGTCGATCTAATTATGGAGCACATTCGGCAGGGCGCCTACGCGATTGTCGCCTCGCCCGCCCATCTTGTCGAAATCCGGCGCAGCGCGCATTTTTGCGAGGACGCGGACATCCTCGCTTTCTTGCGCACGTTCGGATCATCGTCCGGCATGGATGTCGAGAAGAGCAGATTTCGCGCCGAGCAGCTTCATTCCTCAGGGTTTGGGCCTGTCGACGCCGCGCACATCGCCTTCGCGGAAGATGGCGCGGATGTCTTCATAACCTGCGATGATGACCTTCTCCGGCGTTGTAAAGCGGCGGGGCTTGGGTTGCTTTGCATGAACCCGATAGAATTCACGTTAAGGGAGAAACTCAGATGAAAGAATGCGTGCTTCTCGATGAGAAAGAATTGATCGAGCGCGCCGTATGCGTTCTGATGGAAAAATTGGGTCCCGTGGAGACTTCGCGTTTCTTGGCGTTGCAGCCCAAGAAAAGGGTCGAGTCCGTGCGACGCCACCGGCAGTGGCAGCGGACGGTGGATAAGGACGTGATCTTCGATGAGATCTTTGGAAAGGTCGATTGATCCGGCGCGGTGGGCGTGTGCGGGATTTTTGCGATAAGAATTGGAAGTTTAGAAGGTTGGAGGTTGAGTGTGTGACATTCTAACTTCTAACTCCTAACTCCTAGACTAATGAGGTACCTTAAATGACAAACAAGGCGATTTGCGAGACCCATTTGCCCGATCGTAAACCCACGGCACGCGGCAAGGTGCGCGATATTTACGACTTGGGCGACAAACTGGTCATCGTGGCCACCGACCGTCTGTCCGCGTTCGACTGGGTCAATCCGATTGGGATTCCCGACAAGGGTAAAATCCTCACGGCCATGTCCCTGTTCTGGTTCGAGCAGACAGCCTCGATTGCGCGCAACCACTTGGTTTCCGCCGATCTGAAGGATTTCCCTGCTGATTTTAGGGCCCATGCGGACCAGTTCGAGGGCCGTTCGATGCTGGTACACAAGTGCCGCATGTTCCCCGTCGAATTCGTCGTACGCGGCTACTTGGCCGGCAGCGGTCTCAAGGAATACCGGAAGACCGGTTCCGTCTGCGGGATCAAGCTCCCCGAAGGGCTGGTCGAATCCAGCAAACTCGATACGCCCATCTTCACGCCTTCCACGAAGGCCACCGATGGCCACGACCTCAACATCTCGGCCAGCGAAGCGGCAGTACTTATGGACGCGGCCCTCCTGGACAAGGCCGTGAAGACCGCGCTCGACGTATACGCGTTCGCGCGCGATTATGCGGGGACGCGCGGTATCATCGTGTGCGATACCAAGTTCGAGTTTGGCGTACACGACGGTGCGGTGATCCTGGCCGACGAGGTGCTGACGCCCGATTCGTCGCGATTCTGGCCCGCGGACCAATATCAACCCGGTCGCTCGCAGCCCAGTTACGACAAGCAGTTCGTGCGCGACTGGCTCGAAACCACCGGGTGGGACAAAAACTCGCCACCGCCGCCATTGCCCGACGACGTCGTGGCGAAGACGCGCGAGAAATATATCGAGGCCTATCGTCAATTGACAGGCAGAAAGGATTTCTGATTTATGCCGACCGACGCGTGCGCGAGATGCCCGTATCCGCGGTGTTCCGCGTTATGCGAGGCGGAAGGCGAGCGGGATTTCGATCACTTGAATGAAGAGTGCGGTCTGTGTGCCGTCTACGGCCATTCGGAAGCGCCGAAGCTCGTTTACCTCGGACTTTACGCGCTGCAACATCGCGGGCAGGAAGGGGCCGGGATGGTCGCTTCGCATGACGGCAATCTCTCCGCGCACCGCGGCGTCGGCTTGGTCGCCGACGTGTTCAAGCCGCACCGGCTGGCCCAGGTGCGCGGCGACAAGACCATCGGTCATGTGCGCTATTCGACCTTCGGCACGAGCATCCTGCGCAACGTGCAGCCGCTGGTCGTGGATTATGCGCGCGGCTCGATGGCCCTGGCCCACAACGGCAACCTCGTCAACGCCCACATCATTCGCGAGCAACTCGAGGAGGACGGCGCGATCTTCCAGTCCACGACGGACAGCGAGGTCATCATCCAACTCACCGCCCGCTCGAAGAAGGCGCGGTTCGTGGATTGCGTCATCGACGCGCTCGATAAGGTCATCGGCGCATACTGTATTCTCGCCATCAACGGCGACGAAATCGTCGCGGCACGCGATCCGCTGGGGTTCCGTCCGCTTTGGCTCGGACGGCGCGACGGCGCGTATGTCATCGCGAGCGAAACGTGCGCGCTCGATATTATCGACGCGGATTGGGTTCGCGAAATCGAACCGGGCGAAGTCGTCCTGCTGTCCGAGAATGGTATTGAATCCATATTCCCGTTTGAACGGGTGACGCCCCGCAAATGTATCTTCGAGTTCGTATATCTTGCGCGCCCGGACAGCTATCTGTTCGGACGCAGCGTGGATGCGGTGCGGAAACGGCTCGGCGCGAACTTGGCCCGGCTCGCCCCGGTCGAGGCCGATATCGTCATGGCCGTGCCCGACTCGTCGAACCCCGCCGCACTCGGCTATGCCCATGAGTCCGGCATCCCGTTCGACATGGGTTTCATCCGCAATCATTATGTGGGCCGCACGTTCATCGAACCCGACCAGCGCATCCGCGATTTCGGCGTGAAGATCAAGCTCAATCCCGCACGAAATGTTATCGAGGGCAAGCGCATCGTCCTCATCGACGACAGCATCGTGCGCGGCACCACATCGCACAAACTTACCACGATGCTACGGCGCAACGGCGCGAAGGAGATCCATTTCCGGATCAGTTCGCCGCCCATCATCAACGGATGCCACTACGGTATCGACACGCCCAACCGCGACAAACTGATCGCGGCGCGCATGACGGTCGACGCCATACGCGAATACCTCGATGTCGATTCGCTGGTCTATCAAACCATCGACGGATTGGTGGACGCAACCGAATCGCCTCGCGAAGAATTTTGCCTGGCCTGTTTTAACAACCAGTATCCAACGTCGACACCGTACGACTATGTACTGTCGAAGGTATCGCGTCGGCACGTCGATACCAGCACGGAACCCTATGATTCAATCAAGACGCCCATGCCCGCCGAGTTCTAATCTCGCCGTTTTTTTTCGCCCCGGTTCAGGTCGTTGCGAACGGATCGGCGTGGGGTAAGGAATACTCTTGACAAGGTATGTTTAGCGTGTTAGAATGCGACGAGTATGGGAGTTGTGTAACTCCAACCGGTAGGCGCGGATGCGGAGGTGCGTATTATGGCCGATGACAGGTCCAATGATTCGGGTGGGTCGAAAAAGAACTCAGGCGGCGACCAAGACAACTTGGGCAATCTTCCGCCCCTGAGCGATTTTGACTCCGGCGGGTTCAAGTCCGACAAGGAATTCCCCCCCTTGGAGAAAAAGAACACGTTCGGTGGCCTTCCGTCCATCGACGATATCGCCGAAGAGATCCCTGCGCCGACGGGAGGCAACGTTAAACCGGCCCCGCCGGGCTTCAGTCTCGAGGGCGACGCCGGATTCGGTGGGCTTGCTTTCGATGAGCAAGGTGAGACGCCGCGCAAGGGTGGACGCGGATTCCAGAGCTCGGACGCAGACAGCGATTTCTCGCCCGAGACACCGGAGATCGGTCCAGGGCCGGAGGCGGACATGGACACGCCGATGTTCGACAGTGCGTTCGGCGGCGCGAGTGGCGGCGGCAGGGGATTCACGCCTTCAATGGACACGCCGGCGCCCACACGTTCCATGGAAACCCCGATGTTCCCCGGCGAGACCATTGGCGGCACCCCACCGCCCGTGGGCGGATCGCCCTTTGATACAGGTGCATTCGAAGACTTTCGTCCTGGTATGGAGACACCCGCGCCCGACTTCACGCCGACCGGCATGGAAGGCCGCGCGCTCGGGGCAAATGATGCGGGTGGTTCACGCGTGCCGGAAGGACCTTCCAAGAAGCCCGCCAAGGAGAAGAAGGGGCTTGGCGCCAAAGGCGTCCTGGTCGCCATGCTTGTTGGCATGGTGGGCTTGCTGATAGGTATTCTCATGGGCGGGCAAGTAAGCACGATGCTAAGCTTCGTTCCCAACCCGTTGCGTACGCAGCTCGCGGATAAAGAAACGGAAGTCGCCAAGCTGGAAAAGACCATCAAGAAGATGCAAGACCAGGCGGCTCCAGGTACAAGCCCTGCTATGACTCCGGATAAGATCAACGAGTTGTTGGATCAGCAAAAGAAATTGACGGATGGCATCACTGAGTTGACCGGCAAGCAGAAGGAAGCTCAAGACGCGGTGACGAAGACATCCGGCGAACTCGACCAAGTAAGGACCGATCTCGAAACGAAGAACGAGGAATTCGTAAAGGCACAGGAAGCCTTCGAAGACTTGCAGAACCAGACCTCTATCGTACAGGCGCGCCAACTGGGCCTCGTGGCGGAAGTCGAGCGCCTCACGGGATTGGTCGGCACGTTGGAAGAAGCCAATCAACGTTCCCGCGCCACCAAGGAGACCCTCCAAGCAAGCGTTAACGAGTTACTCATCGCCGTCAAGGAAGGCATTCCGCTGACGCCGGAGAAATACGCACGCGCGGCGCGCGTGGCCGCAGTCGATAGCCTCAAAGCGAAGGTGGACGACGCGAAATGGGTCGCGCCTGAACTCTTGAGCGACTACACGAACCTTTATCTGAAGGAACTCGACATCGCGGCATGCACTGCCTACTTCTTTGCGCATATTCCGGTGACGAACAAGATCAACGAGAGAGAAGTAAAATGGGCCGAGTGTCTGATGAAGGGTAACTGGGCCGTCTATTTCCGCTCGTTGGACGGCAAGAACATCGGCAGCTACGAGAACACGGCGCAGTTCGGCGAAACCCCGCATTACGAGTTCCGCGAA
The DNA here is from genome assembly GCA_903925285.1 of Candidatus Hydrogenedentota bacterium. Lineage (GTDB taxonomy): Bacteria > Hydrogenedentota > Hydrogenedentia > Hydrogenedentales > SLHB01 > DSVR01. The sequence continues at coordinate 7,847 of CAIYET010000758.1, forward strand.
CTGCTGCCGGGGCCAATTCAGAAACAGATCGAGGACGAGATTTTCGCGTCGCGCACGCCCGGTTTCGAGAACAAGGTGAAGGCCCTCGCGGAAAAGCAAACCATCATGGAAGGTCCAGAGACGCAATTCCAAAAAGTGTTCAACTCGCTATAATCCTGATGCGTGTTCGAGGGCCGCGCCTTGAGTTGGGCAGCGGCCCTTTTTGTATCCATCGACGTATTTAAGTGGAGGAATCCAGCAATGTTGTCTCTTTCGCTGTTTATACTCGCGGCGCAGGTCGCGCAGACGCCGCTGTATGAAGCCGAGCTCATTTTCCCGCGCAACCCAAAGCACAACCACGGCTCGAGCATCGTCGAAACCAACGAGGGCGACCTCATTGCATCATGGTTTCACGGGACCGGCGAGCGCCAGAGCGACGATGTCTTGCTCCAGGGCGCGCGCAAACGCAAGGGCGCTACGGACTGGTCGGAGCCGTTCCTCATGGCCGACTCGCAAGATTTGCCGGACTGCAATTCCGTGCTTTTCATCGATCCGCGCGGCACCCTCTGGCTGTTCTGGGTTGCCGTGCTCAACAACGAGTGGGGTGGTTCGCTCCTCAAATACCGTACCGCAACACAGTATAGCGCCGACGGCCCGCCGAAATGGGATTGGCAAGACGTCGTCCATTGCCGTCCACGGAACCTGGAAAAAAATCCCATTGGCGGCGCAGCCCTCAAAGATAAACTCAGCCAGCGGCTCGGTTGGATGACACGCCTGCATCCCATCATGCTGACTGACATGCGTATGATGCTCGGCCTCTACTCGGACGTGTTCGACTGCTCGCTCGCGGGCTTCACAAGCGATTGGGGCAAGACCTGGGAATTCAGCGAGCCAATCGTCGGCCTCGGCAACATCCAGCCGAGCTTCGTCAAGCGCAAAGACGCCTCGATCGTCGCCTATATGCGCGACAACGGTCTGCCCAAGCGTATCCGAAAATCGGTATCGACCGACAATGGCATGACATGGGACAAGGTCGAGAGCCTCGATATCCCCAATCCGGGATCGAGCCTCGAGTGCATTCCACTGAACGACGGCAACTGGATCTTAGTCTGCAACGACACCACGGATGGGCGCCACCTGCTAACCGCCTACCTCTCGGACGACGAAGGCGTTACCTGGAAATGGAAACGCGCCCTTGAACATTTCGACAAAAACGCCGGTTCCGCCTCGTATCCATCCGTCATCCAAGCTGCGGACGGCGTCATCCACTGCACCTACTCGCATACCGTCAAAGAGGCGCCCGGTTCGAGCATCAAACACGCCCGCTTCAACGAGGCGTGGATCCAAGCCGAGCAATAAGGCAGCGGTGGCCGCTGCATTCGCGGACTTACCTGGCGCGAGGAGTCGGTTCGAGCAGTCCTTCGAGGATACCGATGGAATAGGGCCAAATGAGGATCCATCGCGCGGCCCATCGCGGCAGGGCTTTGCGAACACTGTGGAAACTGTGGACGAGGTAAAGGAACGTTAGCGCCAAAGGCGCCGCCGCCACGGTAAGACCCAGCCACGCATTGATGCCACACAGGATCAATCCCAGCAGGAATGCCAGAGCGATCGCGGGGATGGCGAGCGTGTACCACCACAGGCCGTCACGCAAGCCCGCTGCGCGCATCATGACCACGATGCCTTTGCCCATACGGATGCTCTTTCCCATCAGCGCGCCGAAATGTGCCTCGTACGTGTGTTGCGCGGCGACGCCTTCTTCGAACCAAATCCGGTGGTCGGCGTTTCTTAACACAATCGAGATGTAGACATCTTCGGCATTGCTGTGTCCGGGCAGATCGAGCCAGCCGCCGACTTGGCGCAATGCTTCCACGCGGAAATAACTGTTGCCGCCGATGACGCCGTCCGTTTCGCCCGTGTGCCGCGTTTCGACCAGGAACCACATGTGATGCAGCCAGCTCGAGAATGTCTTCGGGCCTACGGCGGGATGACGTCCGGTGCCAGCCGCCATGTCCGGGTGTGCATCGAGCGCCTGCTTCGCAAGTTCGACCCATTCCGGCACAAGCACGCAATCCGCGTCCGTAAACGCGAGATAATCGGTTGCGCAGACTTTCAACACGGCGTTGCGCGATTCGAACAGTCCCGTCCCATGGCTCGCCATAACCCGCACGCCGTACGATTCGGCCACTTGGACGGTCGGGTCATCGAGTTCATGCACGCAGACGATGACCTCATCCGGCGCAATCGTTTGCCGTCGGATGCTCTCCAAGCATGCCCCAATGCAATGCGCCGCCCGATGCGCACATACCGCCAACGTCAATGTCGCCATGCGGTTCCTCGATATCCTTTTACTGGCTCATCCGGTTTTAGCGTACTGGTGCGTTAAACGGTGTTGACATGCTGACGTATCCAAAAGACGGTTGTCAAGAAAAATGTTGCAGAAAAGGCCGGGATGCTATAAATTGTGGACATGAGCGATATTGCACGCAATATGTTTTGCCTTAACGAGTACGATTCGCACACCCATCTGGAACGGCAGTCGTGGTCGCTTGTGAAGTGGCGATCTTCGGGTGGCGTTTGATGTTTCCACGCATCGCGCTGTTGAACGTGGGGCGTCCGTGTCTTTGGCTGAAGGCGCCGAACTATGGCTTGCTATTCATTGCGGCGAACTTGCAGCGCGAACTTGGGATCAATCCCGCTGAAATTCTTTATGTAGACCAAGCGGCCGGGGATGACGTGCTGGCGTCGCTGGAACGCCAGCCATGGGACATTCTGGGCATTAGCTCGTTATCCGTCACGGCGCACGAATTGAATCGGTGGGCTCCCGAGATTCGCAAGCGATGGCCGGACCGATGCGTGGTGTTGGGCGGGGTGCATGTGTCCTCGGTGCCGGAAATCGCATTGCGTCAATCCGGGATCGTGTATGGGGTTCGGGGCGATGGAGAGCGCAGCTTTGCGCGGATTGTTGCGGGTCTTCGGGACTCTGGCGTCGTGCCCAGGGACACACCGGGCCTGGTGTGGTTGGAGAATGACGCATTGGGCGGCAGCGGCTGTCCGGCGCAGCCGATGGAAGACTTGGATGGCTTGCCGCCGCTGCCGCTGGATATGATGAACCGATCCCATTATTTCTCGGACTACGTTCCGATTCAGGGCGCGGATGTCCCCGCGCTGCCGTGGGTCACGTCGCGCGGATGCCAGTATCGATGCCGGTTCTGCGCGGCCAATGTCGCGTGCGGCCAACAGGTACGCTATCAGTCCGCAGAGCGCGTGCTGGATGATTTAGAACGCCTCGTGCGCGACTACGGCGTACCGGCGGTCAGTTTTTTAGATGACAACTTCGTGGCGAACCGGCCGCGCCTGACGGCCATTTGCGAAGGCATTTTACAGCGTCCGAGGTTGCGAGCGCTCCCCTGGGCGTGTCAAGCGCGGGCCGACTGTGTTGACGTCAATCTGCTGCGTTTGATGAAGAAAGCGGGTTGTGTGCAAGTGGCGTTTGGGCTCGAGTCCGGCTCGCAACGGATGCTAACCTATCTCAAGAAAGGCGCCATCACGGTCGAGGATGGCCGCCGAGCCGTCGCCGCATGCAAAGAGGTCGGCGTGCGATCCATGGCGACGTTCATGATTGGATCGCCGACGGAAACGCGAGACGATGTGCTGGAAACATTCGCGTTTATCCACGACAACCCGAGTGATTTTACGTTCGTGTTCATTACAACGCTGTTGCCGGGCTCCGAGTTTTGGGATCTAGCCGTCGAGCGCGGGATCATCGCCCCGGATACCCTCGATTGGCGAACGCTCATCTTTGATCAACGGCCACTGCTAGCGGACGCGGTGGATCCCCGCTGGTTGTATCGGCGCTATTGGTTGGAATACGTGCGCATTGCACTGCGCAACTATTCATTCCCGGTATTCGTTGGACGCGCCGTGCGTGCCGCCGCCCACAGCCTTCTCCACATTGGATGACGTCGAATGCGGGAACCGCGAGGTTACGCCCGCAGTCTTTACCACCGTTGGCCGATCCACATGCCAAAGCCCATGGACGCCTAGAATACCGTGTTCATCAAGAGCAAGGGGCCGTTTGCTAAACCGTCCCGGGGATATTGCGCCTCCCGCGTTGCTCATCCCCTTTTCCCAAGCAGCGCGGCCAAATGCTCGATGCCGAAACGTGTCAGGCGGATCATTCCCGACACGCCTTCTCTTCGATAGGTGCTGCGGAAGTGATGCAGAAGCGTGGCGGGTTGATGTGTGAGAATATGGAGATGCCAGCGCCGGAACGCATAGGCCAGCATGGCTTCGATATCCTCGGCGCGGTAGTCCGGATACGACAATACGGACTTGCCTGCGGGATCGAAATTGCGCCAATCCTCCGTGATCAGCCACCCGTTCTTTTTCGCGCGTTCATACAATGGCGTGCCCGGATACGGGGTGACAATCGCGAACTGGAGCGTGTGCGTGTGCAACCGTAACGCAAACTCGATGGTGCGCTTCGCGCTCTCGCGTGTTTCGCCAGGCAGGCCCAACAAGTACGTGGCATGCGTGAGAATACCGAGGCGTCGGCAGTCATTCGCCGTTTGGATAACGTTCGCCAGATCGAGCGTCTTCGGGATCTGGCGCAAGACTTCCGGGTCGGCGCTCTCGACGCCGAACTTGTAGGCGCGACACCCCGCCGCCGCCATTGCTTCGAGGATCTCGCGGTCCGCCGTCGCGTGCCCCATGAACGTGAAGGGGATACCGAAGCCACGGTTTCGGTACGCCTCGCACAGACCCAGAATGTGTTTGCGGTTCAAGGTCACGGAATCGTCGTCGAAATAGATCTCGTCGGGATGATACCGCGCGACCATTTCCGCGATTTCATCACAGACGCGTTCCGGATCGCGGGCGCGATAGTTTCGTTGCCCGTGAAAATGCGCCAGCGTGCAGAACTCGCAGCGGTGCGTGCAGCCTCGCGACGAAAGCACCGTCACGCTGCATCCGAGACAAAACGCATCGTTGTATTTTTCCATCGGCATCAGATCCCATGCCGGATAGGGGATCGCGTCGAGGTCTTGAACGAGTGGCGCGTAAGCCGTTGGTTGCGATTCCGGAAGAGCGAGCCAGGGTTGTGGCTTGAGCGTAATGGCTTCGGTGATTGCCTGATCGTATTCACCGTGAACGACTGCCGCAAAGCCCGCCTCGATATGCTCCTGCCACGTTGCGGTAGCGTGCGCGCCGCCTGCAATGCAGGGCGTGGCAAGCTGCCGCATGGTATCCACATCCACGAGGAAGCTGGGGGCGCTGGTTTCCATGAACACAATATCGGGATGAAACGACGCGGCGATTTCACGCAGCGCTGGCATGTCTACGCCGGACGCGATGCAGTCGATAAGCCGCACTTCGTGGCCGTCGGCGCGGAGCCGCGACGCGGCATAGCCGAGTCCGAAAGGAAACGGATGATAGTCGATGCCGGTTTTTTGCTGCTTTCGCGAATGAGGCCAGCGAGAACCGGCCCGGCAAAACGGGCCTGGCGGATTTAGGAGTAGGACTTTCACGCGGGGCTCCTGTGAACCAATCGCACTCGATAGAGGATACTGAAGTCCGGTCGGGGCTTCAACTTTCTCGTGCCACTGTGTGTGCCGGTTCTGCGGGAATTGGACAATCGCCGACTGCCCGCGCCGACAGTTCAAACACGTCTCGCTTTGAACAACCAGCCCAGCCCGGCTTGGGGAAACTGTCTGCAAAGCCATTCACTGTGTATGATTGGGAAATCGACGGAACGGAATAGCCCTAGTTCAAAGCCGTGACTTTGCAGCAGACGCCACCACTTTTGCTTGGAGAACAGGCTGATGTGCAAGTCCGGAAACGCCCTGAAAATATCCATGTCCAAGGCCTTCTCGCGCGAAATCAACCGATGGTGCGCAATTCGGTTGAACCGGTCCCCGTAAGCGTTGGGAACCGTGATGATCAACGAGGCGCCCGGCATCATGCGCTCGCGAACCAATCGCAGTACGTCCATTATTTGCGCCTCGGGTAAATGTTCGAGAATGTCACTGCAGACGACGCAGTCCGCCATTTCGTTCCATTGCGCCAGGAACGTCGTGATATCGGCGACATGCAGTTCGATCCTGGGATTGTGGATATACTTGAGGCCGATGGCGATGCCCCTGGCGCTGGCGTCCACGCCGACGTACCTGTCGAAAAGATTCTGCTCGCACGCATCGCGAATCAACTCCGCAGGGCCGCAGCCCAGATCGAGAAACATTCTGCCCGGTTGAAGTAGCGAGAGGAGCAGGCGGATTCTCGTTTGGGTGAGTGGCGTAACGTGGCGTCCCCGCCGGTACAGAATCTCCTCGGTGGCCTCGTAAAGATGGTCATACTCATGACCGTCGGGCATCGGGCGGCCCTCCGTCGCTACGCGCCTTGTCGATGGTACGGTTCCAAAATACCCACGCGACGCCAAGAAACACCCACGGCATTATCCGTGCAATCGCGTTGACGATTACATAATATGCGCCCCGTTGCCCGGGCGGCACCGAATTCAGCAGGTAGAGAACCACAAGGTCGGATATGCCGATGCCTCCCGGCGTTATCGACAGTAGAGCAATGGCGCAATAGAGAAAATTGAGCACCGCAAGCAGGGACCACGACACGACGGCCCCAACGCTCCAGAGCAGGCACTGGCAAAACAAAATATCGGCCGCACTGGCGAGAACACTCAGGACGCTCAGCAGGTAATATTTCGCGCCGAAGTCAAGACTGGCCTGGCTGATGTCGGGCAAGAGGCGCGCGTAACGCGAAATGCGCGGCCACTGCGACGTGAATGCCGCACAAGCCTTCCAAAGCCCAGGCCTCAAGAGCAATTGAAACAGGACCGCGATTGCCGCGACCGCAAATGCCAGAAGAAAATAAACAATACGCCCGCTCCAGATGGAGAACAATTGACACCCCAGCACAGCCACCAGCGTCGTGCCCATAATCTCCAGCAATCGATCCACCGCAATGGCCGCCGCCACTTGCGGCGTTCTGAACTCCGTCCGAAGCAAGGGCGCCAGCTCGCCGACGCGACCCGGCAGGATGCCGCCCAGCGCCTTTGAAGAACAGAACATCAGCGCTACCTCGCGCATTGAGAACGCCGGAGCCAGCATGATAGACCATTTCCACAAACGAACCCCTGTGCAGAGAAGATATATGCCGATTGCTGCGCCCAAACGTGGCGCGTTGGCCTCGCTCAGCGCCTTCCCCGTGTTTTCAAACCCCAGCCAATACAGGATTGTGCAAACCAATGCCACAGCGACGATCCAAGGCAAAACGCGAACCCTGCGGCGTTGTTCCATGCGCGGCTTGCTCCGGTGTGTACACTTTGAACGTGAGAACGTATGAGTGTATCACGATCTCCCCAGTAGGGACCAAGGTCAGACAGCAGGCGTGTCGGAAGTGCACGTCCAGTTCGTCCATCGATCTCTTAGGCGCGCCACGCACGCTCACGCTCTTTAACGCCATCGAGCACCTGCCGCGCGAGGGCGGCGTCCTCCGCGACCTGAAAATCGAACATGCCCACGCAGATAAAATCCGCACCGTTCTTGAACGCGTACTCGAACCCGTCCTTCGGCTGAATCGCGCCCGCCCCCAGCACCTTGAACGCCACCCAAGGCCGGTCGACGTTCTTCATGAACGCGGCCGTCTCTTCCGGCGCTTCGTCGTTGAAAACATTATCGCAATGTTCCTTGTTACTCGCCGACCAATAATTCTTGCTGTTGAACGTCTTCATAAAGAAATCCGGTTTAATGCCAGCCTTCTCGCACGCCGTCACGACCGCGAGTTCGTGGCACGAAATCCCCGCGATGACCCCGCTCGCCTGAATATACGCGACGGTTTTTGCAAGCAACTCGATCTTGCCGGCGCGGACAAGCGCGTCGCCCATCTGCCCCGTCGTGAACACGCCCACCGCCCCCGAATCCACGGCCTGTCTGACCTCCTCGGACAACTTGTCGGGCGTCGTGATTTGCGCGATCCACTGGATGCTGCCGCCACGCTCGTGCCAATACGTGTTCAGCAGCCGCATCGTCTTCGCATCGTGTTTGAGCATGGCCGTGTTAATACCCTGCGCCTCGCATTGGCGAAACGTCTCGAATATTTTCTCGTCCGTAAAGTAATGCTCGAGCAGCGGCGAGACATAGATGAGATCCCGGCTATGCGCATATCCGCTGATCAGGTTCCCTCCGCAAATGACGCGGCTGATCTCGATACCGCCAATCTTGCCCTTGGGAAACGACGCCGGGACCACTTGTGTCGGCTTGGGTTCCGCCGCCTGCGCAAGATGCGTTCTGAGTACGGCATCCTCAAACCCAAGACTGGTAATACCCGCCACCGATCCCTTTAAGAACGTTCGCCGCTCGAAACTCGTATCCATCATACTTCCTTTCGTTTGTACTCGAATACACAGCATACGACGATCGCACCATCATATGCACCCTAAGGTGAAGGATGAAAAAGGCTTCCCTCCCTTCTCGCCCTTCCAACACCTTGATCTTAACAAACAACCCGTGTACGCTAATTTCGTGACTACAACGTGCCAAGAGGGTCAATCCATGGACTTTTCGATTTCCGACGAATTGCAGGATCTGTTGAACCGTGTTCATACATTTGTCGAAACCGAACTCTATCCGGTCGAGCAGCGCTTTCTTCTGGAAGGGTTCAACGCCATCGAGCCGGAACTTCGCAAGAAGCGCGAGAAGGTGAAAGCGCTCGGCCTTTGGCTGCCCCAGATCGCCAAAGAATACGGCGGACTCGGTTTATCGCTCGTCGAGCATGGCCTCGTCAGCGCCGAACTCGGCAGGACTCCCCTCGGCCACTACGCCTTCAACTGCCAAGCGCCCGATGCAGGTAACATGGAGATCCTGATCGAATACGGCAACGCCCAACAAAAGGCCCGATATCTACAGCCGCTGCTCGACGGAGAAATCCGCAGTTGCTTCGGGATGACCGAACCCGACTTCCCTGGCTCGAACCCTGTCTGGATGGGCACCACCGCCATCAAAGACGGCGACGCCTACGTGATCGACGGGCGCAAATGGTGGACGACCGGCGGCGACGGCGCCGCGTTTGCCGTCGTGATGGCCCTCACCGATCCCGATGCGCCCCCGCATTTCCGCGCCAGCCAGATCCTCGTACCGACCGATACGCCCGGTTTCACCATCGAAGCATCCACGCCATTCATGGGACATCGCGGCGAAGGATGGGCCAGCCACTCCGAAGTCCGTCTCGACCATTGCCGCGTACCGCAAACCAACGTCCTAGGCGCCGAAGGAAGCGGCTTCCTTATTGCACAAGAACGCCTCGGACCCGGACGCATACACCACTGCATGCGCTGGATTGGCGTCTGCGAACGCTCATTCGATCTCATGTGCAACCGCGCGCTCGAACGCCGAATCACGCCCGAACGCCCGCTAGCCTACCAGCAATTCGTGCAAGGCTGGATCGCCGAAAGCCGAGCCGAGATCGACGCCGCGCGATGGATGGTCCTCCACGCGGCATGGACCATGGACCGCTACGGGGCCAAAGAGGCCCGCGACCAGATCTCGCTCATCAAGTTCACCGTGGCCAATACAATGATGCGCGTCGTCGATCGCGCAATCCAAGTACACGGCGGACTCGGCGTCACCGACTATACCCCACTCGCCCTATTCTATCGCACCGAACGCGCCGGACGCATATACGACGGCGCCGACGAGGTACACAAAATTTCAGCCGC
>CAIYET010000759.1 GCA_903925285.1 Candidatus Hydrogenedentota bacterium
CGTGATCCGCTGCGTTCCCTTAGACTTTCCGGTCGAACAGCTTTCCGGTGATCTCCTGGAATTTGGCGGCGATCTTGAGCAGTTCCTCTGGAGGAATCTGCTTGATGACCTCGTTATTTACACCTACGATCTGCGCGATGATGCGTTTGCTCGACGCATCGATGTGTATTCGCGTGCCCGTGCGCCGCGGGCCTTCGGTTACCACGGCTCTTGCCGCGACCTGCTGCACCTGTTCCTCTTTCGGTCTTGGACCTAATCGCGCCACCGGGGCGGCGCCGTATTGCTGCGTTTTCGCGGTGCGCGAACGGGGATCAGGAGCCTGCGCAGCAGTGGTCGCGGCCAGAAGATTCGGGTCTCGTCCGCCGATGCTAGCAACTCCCATTGTCGATCTCCCTTATGGCGCCAAGACCGTTTTAGCGCAACAGTGTCAATGCCGTCTGAGGAACGAGGTTGGCTTGGGCCAATACCGAGGTGCCGGCGCTCACGAGGATTTGGTTCCGCGTGAATGTGCTGGTCTCGCTGGCGATGTTCGCATCGCGAATCGCGCTCTGCGACGCGGCCGAATTCTCCTGCTGGATGGCCAGCGTGTTGATGGTGAATTCGAGACGGTTCTGGTACGCGCCGAACTTGCCGCGCAACGTTGTCACGCTGGTGAGTGCGTTGTCGACCGTGCTGATGGCGGCAGCCGCCGTAGCCAGCGTCAGGACCTGCAGCCCGCTAACGCCGATATCGACGGCCTTGGCGCCGGCGGTAGTGGTCATGACGAGCGTTTGGCTGGTCATCGCGCCGGATTGAAGCGTGAGGGTTTGCGCACTGCTGAGCACGCGGACACCGTTGAAGTCCGTATCTTTTGCGATACTGTCGATTTGCGCGATCAACTCCGTGACTTCGTTATTGATTGCGGTGCGGTTGGTCGTCACCAGCGTTCCGTTGGACGCCTGCAGGGCCAGTTCGCGAATGCGTTGAAGGATGTTCGTCGTCTCGCTCAGCGCGCCTTCGGCGGTTTGCACCATACTGACGCCGTCCTGGGCGTTGCGCTGTGCCATATCCGAGCCGCGGACCATCGAGTTGAATCCTTCCGCGATGGCCAAGCCGGCGGCATCGTCCGCTGCGCTGTTGATCCGCAATCCGCTGGACAAGCGTTGCAGCGATTTGTTCAGCGCCTGCGTGTTGCGGTTCAAGATTCGGCCAGTGTCGATCGCTGCTACATTCGTGTTGATGCGTAGTCCCATGTCTATACCTCCTTGTTTTTGTGGCGCCAGGCATCCCTACCTGGATCCATAGTTCACCTTTCACTTGATCCCAGCAGCGTCAGTGCCGTCTGGGGTATCACGTTGGCCTGCGCCCACATTGATGAACCCGTGCTCACCAGAATTTCATTGCGGGTGAAGGCGATGGTTGCTGCGGCAATGCCGGCGTCTCGGATGGCGCTTTCCGCTGCCGTCGAGTTCTCCTGCTGGATGGCCAGTGTGTTGACGGTGAACTCGATGCGGTGCTGGTAGGCGTCGATTTCGGTATGGTTATGGGTGTCTTGCGTGTCGTTGGAGGTCTGAACCGCCAACGCGCGAATGCGCTGAAGAATGGTGGTTGTCTCATTCAAGTCAAGCCCCGCCGCATCGTCCGCCGCGCGGTGGATGCGGAGGTCGCTCGATAGCCGTTCCTCGGAACGGTTCAAGCTCCGGCTGGCATTCAGAGCCGGAACGTTCGTATCGAATCGAAGTCCCATTACCTACCTCCTCGAGTGTCGCCCGCAGAGCATCCCTACTCCACGTTACCGCAGTGCTTTCGTACTCGGCTCCTTGTCTTTGCCCGAACCGCTGGCGGAGTTGTGTCTTTCCGCGCGCGCCGTCCTGGGCTGCAATCGCCTCCTTTCGTATACCACAGTTGGGCGTTCCGGCCTTCACATTTCCGAAGGCCGGAACTCAATTCCTGTCCTACTCATCCGTTTTCACCGTCGGCCCATCTTCACCGGGACGTCGGGGTAAACCGTTAGCGAAGCAACTGAAGGGCCGTCTGCGGCACAAGATTGGCCTGCGACAGAATCGACGTGCCTGCGCTGACCAGAATCTGGTTGCGCGTAAACGTGCTGGTCTCTTTGGCCATGTCGGCATCGCGGATGGCGCTTTCCGAAGCCGACGAATTCTCCTGTTGGATGGCCAAGGTGTTGATGGTGAACTCGAGCCGGTTCTGGTACGCGCCGAACTTGCTGCGGAGTGTCGTCACGCTGTTGATGGCGTTGTCGATGGTACTGATGGCCGCAGTCGCCGTAGCCAGCGTCAGGACCTGCAGTCCGCTAACGCCGATATCGAAGGCCCTGGCGCCGGCAGTGGTCATGACGAGCGTTTGGCTGGTCATTGCGCCGGCTTGAAGTGTGACGGTTTGAGCGGAACTCAGCACGCGCAGACCGTTGAAATCCGTATCGGTGGCGATGCTGTCGATTTGCGCGATCAACTGCGTGACTTCGCTATTGATTGCGGTGCGGTTGGTCGTGACCTGCGTACCGTTGGATGCCTGCACGGCGAGTTCGCGGATGCGCTGCAAGATATTGGTCGTCTCGCTCAGCGCGCCTTCCGCCGTTTGGGCCATGCTGACGCCGTCCTGGGCATTGCGCTGGGCCATTCCCGCGCCGCGGATCATCGAGTTGAATCCTTCCGCGATGGCCAGACCGGCGGCGTCGTCCGCCGCGCCGTTGATACGCAGCCCGCTCGATAGTCGTTGCAGGCTCTTGTTGAGCGCGTCGGTGGAGCGTCGTAAGACGCGGCTGGTGTTGATGGCGGCTACATTGGTGTTGATGCGTAATCCCATAGTACTATCCTCCGTGAGTGCTTGGACCCTCGCGCATCCTTGCGCGATTGTTATTGCGAAACGTACAGTACGTTCCGCGTCCCGTTTTCGTGCCGATCGCCGTGGAACCCCGTTCTTGCGGATCCGGGATTCCATCCCATTGACTTTCGGCTCTATATCCTGGCGGCGTCATCGCCGCCAAGTTCCATCCGTATTCAAAAGCCGACGCGCGGTTCCATTGTCCGCACGCCCGCCGGTCCGGCTCGAACTCGGTCCAGCCGTCCCCACTTCATTCAACTGCGTTGAGCTTCGCGGGTCCATTCCCGCTTACCCGTTGTTTTTATCGGCAACTTTAGCCGGAACTTTAGTCTTTCGTGAAAAAACTTTTTCGAGCAGGGCGTGGCATCGCACGTGGCGTCGGAAGTTTTTGGGTGTGAGGCACTTACGGATTGTGGCGCGTTTTGGCGGCTGCCATCGCGGGATTGGATGCGTGCGCGGAATACCAGGAACGGTACTTTGCGGACTGCGGAGTGGACGGTGTGGACGAGGTAGACAAAACTCTATTCCTCGTATTCCTCCCATTCCCCCTCATCGTTTGCTTCCGTTTGTGGTTGCGAATACAATTGCGTCAACAACATGGAAGGAGAACCTGTCATGGCGAACAAAGTGCGTGTAGCCCTCATTGGGTGCGGCCAGATTGCGAAACATCTGCATGTGCCGGACTACTCGTTTTGTCCGGAGGCGGAGATCGTGGCGTTGTGCGATCTGATCCCGTCCAAAGCGAAGGCGTTGGCGGAGCGCTGGGCTCCGAATGCGAAGATCTATACCGACTACCGGAAGATGCTCGATGAAGTGAAGCCGGATGCGGTGACGGTGGCGTTGCCCAATTATCTGCATGCGCCGGTGACGATTGCGGCGCTCGAGGCGGGTTGCCACGTGAACGTCGAGAAACCCATGGCGTGCAGCGTGGCCGAGGCGGACAAAATGATCGCGACGGCCAAACGCTGCAAGCGCCTGCTGAACGTCAATCAGAGCCAGCGCAGGTTCCCGCCGCACGTCAAGGCCAAAGAGGTCATCGACAGTGGCATTCTCGGCAAGATCCTGCATGTCACCGCGATGTTCGGCCATGAAGGCCCCGAATTTTGGAGCCCGACGGGCAAATGGTTTTTCCGCCGCAAGGAGGCCCGGTTCGGCGCGATGGCCGATCTCGGCGTTCACAAGGCCGACCTGGTGCGTTATCTCACCGGCAAGGAGGTCGCGGAAATTTCCGCCTTCTTCGAGCGGCTCGAAAAGAAGAATACGGACGTCGAGGACAATTTCGTGTCTTGCCTGAAGTTTACGGACGGGACCGTCGGCACCTTGTGCGCGTCGTGGACATTGAAGGGCATGGATGCGAACTACACGATTCTCCATTGTGCGAACGGCACGTTGCGTATCGGTGAAATCCCCGGAAAACCGCTTGTGGCAAACTTGGTCAATCCGGGATGCGAGATCGTGTTCGACGTGCCGGCGGCGGTCACCAACAATGACGAAACGTGGGGTTTGGACGTTGGCGGTGCATTCGTCCGCGCGATCCTCGGTCTCGAAAAACCGTACTGCCCCGGCGAGGACGGCAAGAAGTCGCTCGAGATCATCCTGGCCGCTGAAAAGGCCGCGCTGACTAAGCGGACGGTCAGACTAAAACACTAACGGGAGTTAGGAGTTAGGAGTTAGGAGTTAGGAGTTAGAATGGCGACAGCATGGAACATCCGCCTATCCGGCATCGAGAACTGCACTCGCCCAGAGAGTGAAGTGCGCTTGTGCTGCAATCTGTTCTCATTCTAACTTCTAACTTCTAACTTCTAACTCCTGCCTGAAAGAGGTGATTTTCGTGAAGACGCTCACTGTGGCGCTGGGCGACCGTTCGTACCCTATTTATCTGGGTAAAGGCATCCTCGACCGTTTGCCCGCGCTCTTGGTCGAGGTGTCGAAAGGCGGCGCGACGATTATCGTAACGGATTCGAACGTTGGGCCGCTTTACGGTGAACGTGTTGCGTCGTTGCTCGGACCCGGTACGGCGGTTTGCGCTTTGCCTGCGGGCGAGGAACAGAAACGGTTTGCCCAGATCGACTGGTTGTGCGGACAATTTCTCGAAGCGGGACTTGATCGCGGCAGCATGGTTGTGGCGCTCGGGGGCGGCGTCGTGGGCGACATGGCGGGGTTCGCGGCGGCGGTGTTCATGCGCGGCATCCGCTTCGTGCAGATTCCGACGACCATCGTCGCGCAGGTCGATTCGAGCGTCGGCGGAAAGACCGGGGTGAATCATCCGCTCGGCAAGAACACGATCGGCGCGTTTTATCAGCCTTCGGCGGTCGTCATCGACATGGCGCTGCTCGAATCGCTACCGGACCGCGAGATCCGCGCGGGCATGGCCGAAGTCATCAAACACGGCGTAATCGCCGACGCGGACCTTTTCGCTTACCTCGAACGCGAATCGCGCGCGATTTTGGCGAAAAACGTCCAGGCGCTCGATATGCCCATCCTTCGGTCGTGCGAGATCAAATCGGCGATCGTGGCGATGGATGAACGCGAGCATGGGCGTCGCGCCGAGTTGAACTACGGTCATACATTTGGCCATGCTATCGAAGCCGTTTCCGAGTACAGCCGGTTCTTGCACGGTGAAGCGCTGGCGCTGGGCATGCATGCCGCCGGCGTCTTGGCGTGTACGCTCGGCATGGTCGACGCGGCATTCGTGGCGCGGCAGCGGGCCTGCATCCAAGCGTATGGATTGCCGACCGTATGGCCGGAGTTGCCCGTGGACGCGGCCCTCGAAGCGATGCGGCACGACAAGAAGGCGCGCTCCGGGAAATTGAAGCTGATCGTGCCGGACCGGATAGGACATGTAGTACAGCGGACGGACGTAGACGATGCGGCGTTGCGCGACGCGCTCGAAGCGTTGCGCGGGTAGAACAATAAAGAGGAGTTCCAATCATGGCGTTTGGTGGCGAGAATGCCGAGAGCTATCATGATGAAGGCCTGACGGCCATGATAAAGGGCGATGTTGCCGCGGCAGTGCAATTTTTCAACCGGGCGATTCAGTTGGACGCGTCGTACATCGCCTCATACCATCAGTTGGGCAAATGTTACCTGCGCCTTGGCCAACTCCAGAAAGCGCTCGATATCCTGCGACAAGTCGTCTCGCGCAAGCCGAATCTGGCGACGGCCAAGATCGACCTCGGGTATGCCTATCTCGGTATGAACGCGACCGAAGAGGCGCGCGCCCAGTTCGGTGGCGTCCTCGAAAGCCATCCCGATAATGCGCGCGCCAACCTCGGCATGGCGCATGTTTGTTTCCATGTCGGCGCGTGGGAGAACGCGGTAGCGTTTGCGCAGGCTGCGCGCATGCAGGGCGCGGCCAATTTCGCGACGTTGTATGTCCTCGGGCGCGCGGCCAAACTGGCCGGGATGACGGTTATCGCCGAAGACGCGCTCAACGAGGCCGAGTTGGTCATCGAGAAGTCCGTCGAAATGACGCCCGATTCGCCCGAAGGACATTACCTGCGTGGCGAAGTGTGTTTTGCACAGGGCCGGTACGTTCAGGCGTTGGAGCATTATCGCGCGGCGGAGGACCGCGCGGATCCGAAGAAATCCTATATGGCCTTCGGCGAAAATTTCGGACGGGTTGACATCATGGTCAAACGCGGGCTGTGTCTTCAACGCATGGGCAGTATCGAGACGGCCAGGGATCTCGGCAAGCAGATTCTCGCGATTGCTCCGGAACACAAGATCGCAAAATCGCTCGCGGATTTGTGATATGCGCGTCTTCACGGGTGGGAGCGGAAACGTGGGGACAGAGAGAAGGGCCGAGGGGCGTGAAGAGTGTGACATGTTGATGATCTAGCAGCAGAGGGACACGCGGCTGGCGAGGTGGGTGCGTTGGGCGGCTTGGAGGACGCGGTTGCGTAGGCCGGTTAGGTAGGGTTCGCGGACGCGCTCGGAGAAGAGTACGTGGGCGTATCGTTCGCGGAGGTCGGGGAAATGTTTTTCTAGTAGCGCGGCTACGGATTCCCATACTTTGGGGCGTGGGTTGAGGGCGTCGACGTTGATCCGGTCGACTTTGGCGGCTGCGGCGCGGTCGAATAGGGCGTCGAGGCTGTCGGGTTTGTCGGAGAGAAATGGGAGCAGAGGGCCGAGATGACCTTCATCCTTCGTCCTTACTCCGTTTTGATTCGGTGGTCCATTTCGAAGGCGGGTAGACCGTGTGCGGGGTAGCCTACAATCACAGCGGGGACGCCTGCTACGGTGCAGTGGGGCGGGACGTCTTCGAGGACTACGCTGCCTGCGCCGATCTTGGCGCCTTCGCCGATGACGATGTTGCCGAGGACTTTCGCGCCTGCGCCAATCAGGACGCCTTTGCGGATCTTGGGATGGCGGTCGCCGCCTGCCTTGCCGGTACCGCCGAGGGTGACTTCGTGCAGCATCGAGAAGTCGTCTTCGATCACGGCCGTCTCGCCGATGACGACGCTGGTCGCGTGGTCGAAGAGCAATGCTTTGCCGAGGCGCGCGCCGGGATGGATGTCTACCGCGAACGCTTCGGAGATTCGGCTTTGAAGGTAGAGGGCCAACGGTTTCCTGTCTGATATCCAATAATAGTGAGCTACGCGGTATGCTTGGATTGAATGGAAGCCTTTGAAGAACAGCAATGGCGCGGAATAGCCGCGGCAGGCCGGGTCGCGGGTGACGACTGCTTTGATATCGGCGCGGATGGCTTTGCCGATGCCGGGGTCGCTTGCGAACGCGTCGTCGATCAGGTCGCGCAACGTCACCGCCGGGACGGTATCGCTGCCGAGTTTACTTGCGAGCAGGTAACTCAAGGCGTCTTCGAGGCATTTGTGGTTCAACACGACGGAATACAGGAAGCTTGCCAGCATCGGTTCATGCGTGGCGTCGGCGGCGGCTTCGGTTCGAATCGCTTCCCAGATGGGGTCGGCCTTTTTTTTTGTCATATTTACTCCTTACTCCCGTCGGTATCAACAATCGCGTCGCCGATTCTATTCGCGGTCACTTTCCCGCGATGGCTCGCTGAAGCGTCTCGATGCTGTTGGCGATGCGTTCGCGGGCCTCGATCAGACGCTGTGGATCCTGCGCATAGGTTTTGTGATTCGTGGCAATTTCGGCGCCGAACTGTACTTGGGCCATGGCCTGTTGAAGCACATCCTCCGGGACCTTGCCCTTGGCTTGTGGGACCAGATTTTTCAGCAGATACAGATATTCGTAGTCTTCGATGCCGTCTCGCACGGTTTCGAGGCGGATCGAACTGAGCGGCGTTCCGTCGGGGCCGGGATAGATCAGGTAACCGCAACCGTTGTGTCCGGGCTGGCGATTGTAGGTGATCCACGGGACTTCGGGCCAGCGTTTGTCGTCTTTGCAATTCAAGTCCCAGTGTGTTGTGCCCCAGTATAGGAATCCTTCCGCGTTGTATTTGAAACACATCCAGAACATCATGCGGGCATCGATGTTTGGGAATTCGATCATGATGCCGGGGCGGCCCCAAACGGTGTAGAACCAGAGCCGGTCGCCTTGCGCCATGCGTTCGGACAACGTCTTGTCGTCGAACGAATCGAGGGTCGGACACCAGATATCCACCGCGCCGACCAACGCTTCTTCGGGGGCGCTGGTTTCGAGACGCGGCCATTCGGGGATGACGCTCTTGACCCAGTTGTTCATTTCGACCATTTGTGGAATCCGGTGGCGCTGCATGACGGCCACTTCGTCCATGCTGTAGAACAACGCCTTGTCGGCCCAGCCCTTTTGCGTGAGCAGGGCGCGCGTGGCCTGCAACTTCTCGGCGGCGGCGGGGCGCTCGGCTTCGGGCATGTAATCCGGCATGTCGATAAAGAACGCGTTCTGCCCGTTGGCCATGAGGTAATCGAAGTCTTCCATTCTGTCGCCGCCGTCGGGGGGGAACGACTTGAGCGGCGAGATGCGGTGATCGAGGTGCATCTGGTAGAAACGTTTGCGTACATCGAGAGGCGTGCGGTCGGGATAGCGTAGAACGCTTGCAGCCAACCTTCGTTCATCCACATCGAGACTTTGAAGTTGGGTTTGGCGGGGATTGCGAAATCCCAGATGTGTACGTTGAGCGGCATATCGAGCGGCGGGCAGTCGTCGGCTTCGATACGGATCGTGCCCGCGTAGTCGCCAGTCGGCGTCTGCTCGCGCGCGAAGATAGTTATATAGAACGGCTGGACGTCCTGGCTCGACGGCACGTCCGCCGACGCGTTCGAGAACAGCACGTCGGGATACTCGCCGAGCTTCTCGACGTGCCAGTTGTATTCGGGCGTAGCGATGGTCACATATCCGATGCGCGCGACCGAAACGTCTTGCGCAGCGATGGCGCCGCCGCCTTCTTTCTGCTTGAGATCGTTCGGGATGGACACGCGGAGATTTTTCAAGTTCTTGAGGACGGGCACGACAAGCACCTGGACGGCTTCGCGCTCGTTGCGGCATAGCGATACGGATGGGATCTTCGGGTCCGACGCGCCCATGATGTATGGCAACTGTGCCATTTCGTCTTTGAAGACTTTTTTCAAGGTGACTTCCGGGATTGCCGCGAACTCGGTTGGATTGCCCGGCGACAAACACAGTGCCACGCCACGCGCGAAGACGTGCTTGAGTTGTTTCCCTGCGGCTTCCGTCGCCTTGAGGGCTTCGCGGCGCTCGGCGGGTGTTGCTTCAGTGCGGGCGACGGTCGCGCGGAGTTGTTCGAGGCTGGCGTTCCACGCCTGTTCGGTCTGTGCACAAGCTTGCTCCAAGCGGGTTCGTGCTGGCGACGCAGGTATATGCTCGATTAGGTAACTCTTTCCGTTGATGGATCGCTCGACCTCGACATCCATCTGGGCTTGCGGGTCGAGCGTCAGCTTTTTCTCGTCGCGGCTGACGATACGACCCTGGCCGACATCGAGCAGGCTCGTCACAAACGTGTAATCGCCCGGATATAGCGCCGGGAAATCGAACGTGAACGGGCGGAAGTCGATCACCTCGAAGCGGCCCACCGTCGACCGCGTGATCGCCAGCCCGTTCGGGGCGTACACGGCGAGGTTCGCTTCGAGTTGCCTTGGACGGTACCAGTTGTTCGTAATCTGGCCGGATATGGTGTTTGTGCCGATATGCACGTTCGGAACTTCCTCGACATACACATCGGGCGTCTGCGCGGGCGTCGGCATGGCGGGTGGCGTGAACGGCGCGCCAAGAGAATTGCCGCTCAGTTGCGCGTCGTGCGAGATCATCGGCCACGGCATGCGCGAGGCGTCGTAGTCACCATCCACTGTAATACAGTAGACGCGGCGGTCTTTGCTCGTGAAGACGATTTCGGTTTTGCCGTCGCCGTCGATGTCGCCGAGCGCGGGCGTCGTGAGGACTTCCGTCTCCGATGGAAACGACCATTTCTCCTTGCCGTTTTCGTCGAGACAGATCAGGCGTTTCGACCGCGAGCAGACGAGGATCTCGAGACGCTTGTCGCCATCGACGTCGCCGACCGCAGGGCCTTGCACGACGCCGCCGCCGACATCTGTGGTCCACAACGCCTTGCCCGCGCGCAGACGATAGACGTGGCCGGAGCCGCCTTGGCCGGTGCCGTCCGCGCAAATGACGTCCATGCGATTACGTCCGTCGAAATCGGCCAGCGCTAGGCCGTTGGTCTGATCGATGGACGACTTGCCCGCCCACCGCCATTTCTCGACGCCGGTAATTGCGTCGCGCACGACAACCTGAAAATCCTCGGTGACCGTGATAACGTCCGTATCGAAATCGTCGTCGATGAGTCCGAGGGCGGGCGTCGAGCGACGCTCTTTGCGCGGACCAGGCTCGTTGAACGACCAGAGCATCTTGCCCATGGGATCCAGCGCAGTCTCGGCGCCGCCGCCAAAGGTCGCGAAGAGCATCCGCTTCTTAGTACGCGCGTCGAACATGAATGCGGGTATACCGCGCACTTGGCCGTCGCCCTGATAATGCCAGCGCTCCTGGCCACAGTCGTCGAAACAGTAGAGCATGCCGTTGTCGCAGCCCACGACCACCTCGACGCGATAGTCGCCGTCGATGTCCGCCACCAGCGGACCGCTGTAGTCGATGGAATCGTGAACGAACGCGCGCCATATCATGATGCCGAAACGGTCCAGACACCCGACGACCCCGCCCTTGCTCGCAAAGAAAACTTCCTTCGCGCCGTCCCCGTCGAAATCGAGCACGGACGGCGTTGCCTGCAAACCGTCGCTGCTCATGTCGTCGAGGCGATAGTCCCACAACAACTCGCCTGTGCAACTCAAGCATAGGATGCGTTTGTCGCGCGACGCGCACACGATGACTTCCTGCTTGCCGTCGTTGTCGATATCGGCAAGAATGGGGGAAGCGTAGATCTTGCCCTGTGTTTCAAATGACCATTTCAGACGCGGCTCGACGGCGCCCGCCTGAACACCGCAGAGCACGCAGATGCATATCGCAAACAATTGTTTCATGGTTAGACTCCTTGTGACGATACGACCTTTTTCACGATCATATTCATTCCATGATGTGGACGCAACGCTTGAGGACGCGCGACGTGCGAACCCGGATTTGAGATTTGAGATTTATGGCTCATCTTGAAACCACCATAAATCTAAATTCGGCAGTAGGATCTCTGAGGATTCGTCGAAAGTGTGGACGTAGTGGACACAAATGGGACTCACCACCGGCGCGGAAGCCTTGCGCGCGACACGCTGGGCAAATCCTATTTTCGTCCACTCCGTCCACAAAGTCGACTACATCCACACTTTCGATGAGCGTCCATGGACTCCAAACGCAGATTGTCTTGTGGTATGAGGGGAAGTACAGAATCCCCTCAATGTTTTTATCCGGCGATTCGGGGCTTGAGACTGGGTTGTCGCGACAGAGCGCGAAGTGTCGTCCGGTTGACTTTGCGCGCGCGCTCACTTACTATTGTGTCGGACTTGCTGCCCGGTAATCTTGGTGGTGAGTTTGAAAGCGAATTTGTGGTTTAGAAAAAAAGAAGCTGTGGGCGCCCAAGCCGTTCCGTTGTCCGGCGATTTGGGCTGTGACTCACGTGTGTTTTAGGGAGGGCGGTTCATGCGCATCGGCAAGCGTTACCCAATCTCGTATCCAGTCTTGTCTATTCTCATACTTCAAAGCCTCTGGGGGCTTGTGGGATGTCCGGTGATTGTGCCGCCGTCCCAGGTGACGGTTCCTGCCGTGGTCGGCATGGCATATTTGTCGGCGCAAGGTGTGCTTGCGGGCGCGGGGTTGGTCACTGGCACTACGATGGGGGAATTCAGCGATACTGTAGCGGCGGGCACCGTGATTCGCCAGGCCCCGATCGCTGGAACGGTCGTGGCGGAAGGCACGCCGGTTAGCTTGGCGGTATCCTATGGCCCCGATCTGAGGCGTGTGCCCAATGTCGTGGGAAAATGGCAAGTCGCCGCACAATCGGCGATTGCCGATGTGGGCTTGACCGTTGGCTCGATAACGCAGGAGTTCAGTGTGTCGGTGGTGGCGGGGCTGGTCATCGCGCAGAACCCGGCGGCGGGAACCCAAACGCTGCCAGGAACTGTTGTCGATCTCGTGGTGTCGAAGGGACCGCAACCCGTAACGATCCCGAATCTTGTGGGTTTGCCAATTGCCGATGCGATAACGGCCCTCACCAGCGCGGGCCTTGCCGTTGGAACGCGAATCGACGAATTCAGCAATGTGGCTCCGGCAGGGTTTGTCATTGGACAGGATGTGGCGGCCGGAACGATTGTCTTGGCCGGAAGCAGTGTCAACCTAGTGGTGTCGAAGGGACTGCAACCCGTAGTGGTTCCCAACCTCGTGAACTTGCCAGTTGCAGATGCGATAACGGCTCTCACCGGCGCGGGCCTTGCCGTTGGGACGCTAACCGACGAATTCAGCAGTGTGGTCCCGGCGGGGTCCGTCCTTGGACAGAATTTGGACGCAGGAACGATTGTCGCGTTCGGAACCACCGTTAACTTGATGGTATCGAAAGGAGTGCCGCCCGTAGCGGTACCCTACCTCGTGGGCTTGACAAGTGCAAGTGCACAGACGGCCATCACAGAGGCGGGCCTTATCGTTGGAACACGAACCGAGCAATTCAGCAACACGGTTCCAGGCGGGGCTGTTATCAGTCAAATCCCAGCGGCTGGGACTGGCGTTGCTCCTGGAACCGCTGTCAACTTGGTTGTTTCGAAAGGGACTCGGGTACCTAACCTCGTGGGTTTGGCAAGTGCGGCTGCACAAACGGCCATCACGGGCGCGGGTTTGGCCCTTGGCGGGTTGGCGAAACAATTTAGCAGTACGGTTCCTCTGGACATTGTGATCGGTCAAGACCCGGCGGCTGGTGCAAATGTTGCACTGGGAACCATCGTCAGTCTGGTGATCTCCAAAGGGCCGCAACCGGTGACAGTACCCACCGTTGTGGCTTTGACAATCGAAAATGCACGGACGATGATCGTGAGCGCGGGGCTTGTCGTTGAAACGCCAACCTACGTTTTCAGCAGTGACTTCCCATTGGAATCAGTCATCAGTCAAGTACCGGTGGCTGGTGCAAGCGTTGCGCCTGGAACCAGCGTCAATCTGGTGGTCTCCAAAGGGCCGGAACCCGTGACGGTACCGTGCGTTGTGGGCTTGGCAAGCGCAAACGCACGGACGGCCATCACGGGCGCAGGGCTTGTCGTTGGAACGATAAGCCAAGGTTTCAGCGATACGATCCCCGTTGGGTCTGTTATCAGTCAAGATCCCGCGTGTGGCGCAATTGTTCCGCCCAGAACCACTGTCTATTGCATGGTTTGCATGGGGCCGCAAGTGACGAAGGTACCTAACCTGCTAGGCTTGTCAAGCGATGATGCACGGACGGCCATCGAGAGCGCGGGGCTTATCGTTGGAATTATAACCCAACAATATAGCAATACGGTCCAGATAGGTAATGTCATAGAACAGACTCAGGTTGCTGGAACGTCGGTCCCGCCTGGAACCGCTATCGATTTCGTGGTTTCCAAAGGAAAGCAACCGGTACCCAGTGTCGTGGGCTTGTCAAGCGATGTTGCACGGACGACCATCGAGAGCGCGGGGTTTGTCATTGGAGTGATAACCAAACAATACGACAATGTGATTCCCGTAGATGTCGTCATCAGTCAAGACCCCGTGGCTGGCGAAAGTATTGTGCCCGGAACCGCTATTGCTCTCGTGATTTCCAAAGGTCCGCAACCAGTGCCAGTGCCCAACGTAGTAACCCTGGCGCGCATAGATGCACAGACGGCCATCATGAACGCGAGGCTTGTCGTTGGAACGATAACCGAACAATTCGACAATATGATTCCCGTAGATATCGTCATCAGTCAAGACCCTGTGGCTGGCGAAAGTTTTGTGCCCGGAACCGCCGTCAATATTGTGGTTTCCAAAGGTCGAAAACCGGTACTCAATGTCGTGGGCTTGCTAATTGGAGATGCGACAACAGCTATCACGGGCGCGGGATTTGTTGTTGGAGCGAAAACCGAAGAAAACAGCGATAAGCCGGCGGGCACTGTCATTGAACAGGATCCTGTTGCTGGAGCACTTGATGTGGCGCTGGGAACCCCTGTCAATCTCGTGATTTCCCGAGGTCCGAATCCAAGGACGGTACCCAACGTCTTGAATTTGGAAGAAGCCGTTGCACTAGGTAAGATTGTGGGTGAGGATTTGACGCTGGGAACGGTGACTATCGAATACAGTGCGACGGTACTTGACGGCTCCGTGATCAGTCAGGAGCCATCTCCCGGGACGAGTGTAGCGTACAAGTCTGCGGTCGATTTGGTGATATCCGGAATCCAAATGGTGTCGGTGCAGGCGGGAATGTTCACGATGGGGAACAGCGGGGTCGGCAACGATGTGTTTTACACTTCCGGCTATGGAGAAGACCCGGCGCACCATGTGGCGCTTTCGCCATACCAGATCGGCAAGCACGAGGTGACGAATAGGCAGTACTGCAAAGCACTTAACTGGGCGCTCGCGCGGGGCCACCTGTTCCGCAATGTAGCCGGCAGTCCGTGGAGCCAAGGCTTCGATGTTTATGCCGGGGACGGGAATGCCCGCCAGAGGGTCTTGTTCCTCAAGGCGCCCACATGCGACATTGAGTTTTCGGGAGGCGTTTTCGTGGCGAAAACGCGAACGGACTCGATGGCGAACCATCCCGTGCATAGTGTTTCCTGGTATGGCGCAGTGGCTTTCTGCAATTGGCAAAGCCTGATGCAGGGGCTGACGCCGTGCTATGACATGGGCGTGGCCAATTGGCCGCTGACGGTGTTGCCGCCGTCACTGGGCGGATACCGGCTGCCGACCGAAGCGGAATGGGAGCGAGCTGCGGCGTGGGACGGGTCCAAGCACTGGATCTATGGGTTCACCAGTGACACGCTGACGGGCAAAAATCGGGCGAACTACTACGAATCGCTCATTCTTGGTAATGTTAACCCATTTGGCCTGACGACGAAGCCTTTCACGTCTCCGGTGGGCTGGTTCGACGGGTTGAATGTGAGTCCGAACCACCATATCGCAACGGTGAACTCGCCGTCCCCGATAGGCTGTTACGACATGTCGGGGAATCTGGACGAGTGGTGCCAAGACTGGTATGGTCCATATTCAGCTAACGCGCAGACGGATCCGGTTGGTCCCACCACTGGGGCGGGTCGTGTGGCTCGCGGCGGTAGCTGGGACGCCGATACCCTCTACTGTCGCACGGCTTACCGGAAGTTTCTCGACCCGATAAACCCGCGTAATGATCTTGGGTTTCGCATTGCCAAGAGCGAAGCGGGCGGCGAAGGTGAAGGAGAAGGGGAAGGAGAGGGCGAAGGAGAGGGTGAAACCATAGAGGAAGCAATCGTGCTTTCCGGCAATGTGCCGCTTGTCATGGTGTGGATATCGACGGGTACGTTCATGATGGGGAGTCCTGGTCCGCCCTTCGCGCAGGAGAATCGTCCAGATGAAGGTCCGCAGCATCAGGTGACGTTGACGCACGGGTTCTGGATGAGCAAATACGAGTTGACGAAGCGGCAGTGGCAGGCGGTGATGGATACGACGCCGTGGTTTGGACAGGACTATGTGCTGAACGACTTGGACAGCCCTGCGGTGTACATCTCGTGGAACGACTGCCAGAATTTCGTCACGAAGGCGAACACCTACATCACGGAACACAACCAGGGTGCGGCGACGATGCGGCTGCCCAGCGAAGCGGAATGGGAATACGCGTGTCGGGCGGGCACAACGACACGTTTCTACTGGGATGACGACCTCGACTATGCCCTGATCGACGCCTACGCTTGGTACCCCGGCAATAGCGAAGGTACGCATCCGGTGGGACAGAAGACGCCCAACGCTTGGGGTCTCTACGACATGAGTGGGAACGTGTGGGAATGGTGTCAAGATTGGTACGGGTTCTATATGGCCGGAGAGGTATCGGATCCTATGGGCTTTAGTTCCGGATCGGCCCGTGTGCTGCGCGGCGGCGCTTGGTACGGCTATCGCGCGAACTGTCGCGCGGCGTATCGCTCCGCCCTCAGCCCAGACTACCCACACAGCAGCATTGGCTTGCGGCTCGTGCGGACACCTTAGCGTACGCGTGTGGAATTTGGAGGTGCTTGCACCTTTGCGAGAAACCGGTCGAAAAGCGGACCTCGCGATCGGGTTCCGCTTTTCTGCATGGTTGAAGTGAATTGGCGTAGTGAAGCGCAGGATCTCTCGCATGGCGCGGCAGCATGCCGCAAGCTGGACTGCCGCATGCGCCGCCTGGAGGTTCCGTGACAAGTCCGGGCGCTATTTTCCTTCGGCGTTGGGAAGGCCGGGTGTGGTATCGACGTATACTGATTCGTCCGGTGGTCGCGGCTACGGCAATCGGTGTGACGTGAACGGATTCGCCGGAACCAGCCTTGGTGAACCCCGCGCCGTTGTCCTCTTCGGGGTCAACCGATAAAGAGACCTTCCAGTCGGATCCGCCAAGCATTGGGCGTGCGATTGATGTAGTTGATGAGGCCGCTGTGACGCCATTGGAGCATGCACATGCGGGGCTGGAAATAGTACCGCACGCCGATTCGTAGCGGCTGGCGCGTGTCGTGGACGAGGCCCTCGTAGGCTTCCGCGATGTAGTATCCCAGATCCTTGTATCCGTTGGCGCGCGGACCCAGCGGCCCCGTCACGCACCATGTGATGACGCCTGTGCGAGGTTCGACATGCGTGACGACGCCGCAGTGGGTGACCGGGCATCCGCAGGACATGCCGAGGGGGCGTCCGATGAGAATGTCGCCGATGGCGACGTTTAGTTCGCGGGTCATCATGGGATTGTGCGGCAGGATGATCTCGCGGGGACCGGGGTCTTCGGGAAAGTGTTCGAGATAGAAATCAAAGTCGCGACCGAGGCTGTCCTGCCATGTCGCGGGTGGGGTAGCATGCGAACAAGCCATGCATGCCTCGGCATTTTCGGCGCGGCCAAGCGGTGGCGTGCAGGTGGGTTGGGCCGCGAGCGCGTCTTCGGTCAGGTGAATGCATCGCTCGATGAGTTCGGGCGTTGCTTCGAGCTTTTCGGCGAATTCGTCGCACGTGCGATATCCGCACGCGCCGCAGTTCAAATTGGGTAACGTCTTGCTTTCCGTCAAAGCCATACGAGTCTTCCTTCCATTATTCGCCACGGTAAAAAGTGTCGTTTTCCAAGGCCCGCACGACGCCGAAATGCGACTGCCAGCCAATATCTTTCTTGCCCACGCAGATCGTGCAGGTGCCGACCGGGGGATTGCCGCGCAGCATCAGCGTGCCGTTCACGTCGGGTGTTTCGAGCACCATGTCCACGAGTGGCGCGATGCCGATCCCGTGCAAGGCGTTGACTTCGCGGATGCGGACGTTCGGGGCGGCCTCGCGGATGCGCGCGCGGAAGACTTCGCGTTCCGCTTGCGACACGAGGTCGATTTTCGTCACTGCCGCGACGTCGGCCAGCGACAGCATCGGGCCTACTTTGCGGGGCAGATTCATGCCGCTGGTCGCTTCGACGACCATGATGCCGAGTCCGCCGTCGACATACGGCGCGCAACGCAAGCACAAACCGGCGGTCTCGACGATGAGCATGTCGGCGTCGCCGTCCGAGGCCCACTTCAGGGCGTCGCCCAGCACGAGGACGCTGCAATGGTCCGGGCACAGTTCGCCGGAATAGACTTTTTTCGTGGGTATCTCGAATTCGACCGCGAACGCATGGTCCTCGTCCGCGTATTGGACGTCGATCTTGAGGAAGGCAATCCGGAACTTTGCCGCGATCAGCTTGCGGACCAAATGCCTGAGTACCGACGTTTTGCCCGATGTCGCGGGTCCCGCGCAGATTACGAGTTTCATGCCACGCCTCCTTCCGCCAACTCCGCGAACGCGTCTTCGGTCAAGCGCCCCCCCATCCGGATTGTGTCGCGCAACTTCGAGAGGATGTCGTCGAGACGCGTGACACGGGTCGCCAAATGGCGCTCGGCATTGTCGGTTCGGATGAGGTCAGTCACGCATCCTCCCTGCATGACCACACGATAATCGGAAAGTAGGGCGATGCGCGGGTCGTGCGTAACGAACACGAAAATCTTCCGGTGCTGTCGGAGGAGTTCGAGCGCGCGCGTGCGATGGATGCCCGCGTTCTCGACCTCGTCGAGCAACACGATGGGCGTATCGCAGATCACCGTTGCGTCGGCGATCATGAGCGCGCGCGTCTGGCCGCCCGATAGTTCCGTCATGCGGCTGTCGAGGTCGATGGGTTCGCCGGTCAACTGATTGGCGAAGACCAACGTATTCGCTATCAGCGACTCCGCTTCGTCAGGCCTGTTGCTACGGATGCCGGCGTGCGTGGTCAGGAACGCCCGCACCGGCAAGTCGGACAGGAAATTCGTGTGCTGCGTGATCAGGGCGATGGGATTCATCGCAGGATCGTCGCGATAAGCAGCGGGCGGCCGCTCCCCATTGATGAGAATACGCCGCCCGGTCGGCGTGTCACCGTCCGCGAACAGTTCGATGTCATTGATAAGCGTGGTCTTGCCCGAGCCAGTAGGCCCCACGATGCTCACAATGTCGCCCATGCGCAGTTCGATGCGTTCGGCGAGTTCCGGGCGCCCGTTCTTACCATGTCCCATGAGAATGCTGATGGATTGGATCATGTCTACCTCCTTCGCCTATATTATAGCTTGTGTCTATCAAATAAGTCAACTAAAAGGATTACCCAAAATGCAGGGAAGAAATCTCCGGTTTCCGCGCAAGTTCGACGTTGACCGCGAGAACAGATCGCCAGTGACAACGGATTCTTGGAAAGCCGCCATTTGCGTTGTTCTCCGAAATCGGGCAATCTTACGTTCCGATCTTTTATGCGAGTCAGCGAGCGGTTCCGGAGGTCACACGACATGGAAACTGAAAAATCGACGGGCGCGAATTGCGCTTCTCGTTCGCGGCCACACCCGCATTGCAATGAGATGATTCAAGGCGTATTATTTAGCTTGTGCAAATATGCTAAATAGGGAAATCTAGTCATGTGCTGTGGAATGAATAGGCGCGATGATGACTGAATCATTTTCGGCTTACGCGCGACGCAAGAAACCTCAAGCCACGGGCCGTCCGGCCAGGTTGTGTGGCCCATGTTGAGCGCATCGACCGAATCGCCAGGACGTCTGTTGCAGCGCTTGCTCGATTGTTGGCAGCAGGAGCATTCAAAACGGGCAAAGGGCGGATGGTGGGCGCTGGCAGGATTTACATTTCAGGCAAACGTCTATTTATTGCGTTTCTTTCGTGGGCTGCAGGAGAACCGCGGTGAGCCGGGCGTTCTTGCGGAAATGGAGAAGCTCTCCGATATTTTGAATCCCACGGATGGGCGCCTGACGCTGACGCAGGTCAAGCGAACTCTGACAAAACCCAAACTCATAAGCGCACTGGAAGAGGCGTACCTCATTACAGAGTTGTGCTTGCGGGAGACTCCCGCCCTCCTTCCGAAACTTCGCTTTCAGGTAGCTTGCCGCTATTGCGACGTTAAGCTCAGTCTCGATTCTGTGTCGATGCCGGATGGTGACCCAACGATTTGGCAAAAAATGATCGCTGCCTTTCATGACACCGAGCCCATCCTCCTGCAGCCGAACCCCATCGACGAACTTCACATGTTCCTGTGGAATCAGGGCATCTTGGATACAACCGCACTGATTCATGGCTGTGCGGGCCTGTTATTGGAAAGCTTCGATCTGCGCGATGGGGACTCAGTCCGCAACGTGGGACGCGCTCTCGACCGTTTGTTCCATTCGGCGTCACGCCGGTCGAATTGGAGTCTGATCGGACAGCCATTGACCGAGGAAGATATCAAACCTGACCCACGGGCGTCGACGGACAAGTCCGTCTTGACCGGCGATACGCCGAGGTTCGACCATCTCAAGAGGGGGATGCTCCGAGACCGTGTCGAGATTTTTGAAAGTCTCTGGGCGGCGTTTACGCGCTGGGAGGCAAGCCTTGCCGACTTCGATTCGGACGGCGTTTTCAAAACGCCCGTGTTCTGGATTAGCGGACGTTCGGGTGAAGGCAAATCGGTCTTCCTGCTGCAACTCGTCGCCGAAGCGTTACGCACGAGACTCCCTGTTCCTCTCCTGCACCTTAAGTCGGGCGAAGACCTGCCACGCCTCTTGGAGTTCGCGCCTCTGAGAAGCGCGCTGTCCGATGAGGCGTTCAGTCGCATTTTCGGTGTTGTCGACGACGTTTACGATCGCCTGGATCGCGACGATTGGGATGTTCGTGTTCGCGACGCGACTACGCTGTCCATGCCTCCAGTGGCCGTTATCACCTGCGGTCCAACCGAACAGCGCGAACAATTCGAACACCGGCTGAGCGACGTGGCGCAAGTGACGCATTTCGAAATCCCGCACCTTAGCCTCGATGAATGCGACGCATTCATTCGGTGGTACGAAAAGCGCACAGACAAGAAACGGGATATTGGCACGCTCACGACGGACAATCCGTTGACAGTTCAATTCATGTTCGAGCTTGCGCACGGGGAAAGGCTGTCTAGATTTGCAAAGGGGTTCAAACGGCGTCTTGAGAGGATTGGCCTATTCGACGAGGCGAAAACTATCGTTGCAGTGACCGCTCTCTACCGGGATGCGCCGCTCGGACTGTTAAAGTCCGATCTCAGCCGCGACGCCTTGGAACGCCTGTGCAAAAAAGACCAGCTTCATTTTCGGATTACTCCGGCGAATGACGCCACAAATAGCGATGGCGTTCGCTTGGCGCATGCACATATTGCATGGCTGCTCTTCGTTGAATGGGTGGAACCTCCAACCACCCTCGCGATAGCCTGGGCAAGAGAATTGGCGAAGGCCATTGTCGTTTGGGAAGAAGAATCCGACATTTCCAGCCGCAACGCGATACTCTATCAACTTTTGATCACATCTCGCCTGTCCGACAGCGCCGATGAAGGACTTGCCGCCGCACAGGCAGATCGTTACGAACTCCTGCGCAAGCTTTACCAACTGCATTGCGCACAGCACGATGGCACGCCCCCTGCAAGCGCTCTGCCTAGGTGGCTTGAGATGGATTACAAGATTCCCGGGCTGTCGTTGAAGCCGGATCCGGTTGAACGGGCGACAGAAGCCCTGATTGATGACTCGACCACTGTATCCCTTCATGCTTCAGTTGCCGGTTGGATATGGCTGCTTTCCGAACGCCGTCCCGATCCGGAACGGATTGCACTGATGAAAAAGGTGCGCGATTTCTTCCTGCAGCATCCAGAAAATATTGGGGTCGCCTATACGCTTTCTCGTATTCTTGCCCAATCGAGTGACCGAGCCGGGGCGATGCGGTTCATTTTGTCTTGGCTGGCAGAGAATAAAACCCGCCCGCAGGCTTATCAATTGATTGCCCCGCTGGTGGCGGCTTCTCCGAACGATGACGAGATCAAGCAGGTCGCCACGGAATGGCTGGCAGAGAATACAACCCACCCGCAGGCTTACCAAGTGATTTCGCCGCTTGTGGCGGCTTGGCCGAACGATGTTGAGATCAAGCAGGTCGCCACGGAATGGCTGGCGCAGAACAAAACCCACCCGCAAGCTTACTGGTTGATTTTGCCGCTTGTGAAGGCTTGGACGAACGATGTTGAGATCAAGCGTCTCGCCACGGAATGGCTGGCAGAGAATACAACCCACCCGCAGGCTTACCACGTGATTGCGGCACTAGTGGCGGCTTGGCCGAACGATGTTGAGATCAAGCGTCTCGCCACGGAATGGCTGGCAGAGAATACAACCCACCCGCAGGCTTACCACGTGATTGCGGCACTGGTGGCGGCTTGGCCGAACGA
>CAIYET010000760.1 GCA_903925285.1 Candidatus Hydrogenedentota bacterium
ATACATGGGCACATGACCGTGCTTCCGCCAGATACCATCCATGTTGACTATAGGACACTCTTGCTCAAAGTAATGGACGGATGCTCGAATGCGTGCGGGTTCTGCATCGTGCGAGGCGAATCGGAATTCGCGGTAAGAAGCAAGAACGATATCGACCGGCAGATCGATGCATTGGCGGAAATCTACGGAGCCGACCTGTATAATTACAATTCCGTCGTGTTCGGAGAGTGCGATGCACTCGCTTCGCCTTCCATCGAGTATGCGGCGAACAGGGCATTCGACGTTTTTCATTGCGGGTCGTCGTACCATGCCGGATCGAATCTTTTCCTGTTCGCGACAAACAGGACGCTGTGGAATCTGTCCGACAGCACCTTCGACATGCTTGAATCGCTGCCTTTCGAAAATGTCTGCATCAATGTCGGCTGGGAGGCTGCAACCGACGCGATCTTGTCGCAATTGGAGAAGCAGCAGACGGCACAAGAAGTGCTCTCGGGCATGGAAAAAGCTGGAAAGATGAACAGGAAGTACAGGCGAGTCAAGATATCGGGCAATTTTATCGTGGCGGATGGGTATGAATGCGATGGTATTGTGAAAGCGATTGCCAGAACCCAATATTGCGGGCAATTATATCTTTCTCCGCTACACGGCAAATGTAGCAACGGGCAGGCATTAAGAGACCTTCATGCCGTCAAGAATGCCAATCATGACGTGCGGGTGCATTTGTATACGATGCAGCGGATGTGATGCCTCGCGGACTGACCACGTAAGTACCCGTTAATTTTGGATCGGTCTACTGAAGCAGGAAACCAAGTGAGAACGTAGCGCCGAAGACAAGGATGAGCTTGCCGGTGGTCGCCAACGCGGCGTTCAACGTGGGGCCGTCCTCCCGCCACAACATGGCTGAAATGGCGCGGTGGCCAACGCCGAATACGGCCACGGGCGGCAACAGGAACCACAGGTTGCCCATCGTGACCCCCAGATAAATGGGTATGGCCAGTGTGGCCACGAGCAGGCAAGAAATGTATTCGGCCCGGACGAGGCCGCGTCCGAACCGAACGGCGAGCGTGCGTTTGCCTGATTTGCGGTCTTCATCGATGTCGCGCAAGTTGTTCACCGAATTCATCGCTACGGCCATCAGACCCATGGCCAAACCCGCAATGAAAACCTCCATGGTGACGTGCCCCGTTTGTAGATAGTAGACCCCGCAAACCGCCAACGGGCCAAAAAACGCCAGTATGAAAGGGTCGCCCAAGCCGATATAGGCCAGAGGATAGGGACCGGCCGTGTATAGCACGCCGAAGATGACGGCCAACGCTCCCACAAGCGCAAACGCCCAACCGCCACGCCAGAGAATATAGAACCCAGGCAGCATGGCGATTGTGAAGACAAGCCCGGCAGCCCGTTTCACGGCTTTTGGCGGCACGAGTCCCGATTGGGCCAGACGCCTCTCCCCGATGCGTTCGGAGGTGTCGGCCCCCTTCACGAAGTCATAGTAGTCATTTGCCAAATTGGCGCCGATCTGCACGAGCACCGCCCCCAGCAATGCACACAGCGCCAGAGGCCAGTCTATGGCCACGTCCTTATAGGCTAGCACCGATCCGATTATTATGGGCAGGCCCCCCGCCGACAGTGATTTGGGACGCGTCGCCTTGATCCATATGCCCCACGGGAAAGTTTTCATGCTCGGCCCTTTCTTCAGTTCCTTCCCCAAAAGAGTTTGAATGCGCGGCGGAGTCTTTGTGTGCGCGCGTTATCCACGAGCGGACCAAAGCGCGCTTGGTCGACCGGTAAGTGGGCTTGGGCCAGCTCGGCGCGCTGCTTGTTCATTCCGTAGACAAACATGCCCGTCGTCAAGGACCGGGTCATCCATACCGTCTTGAGCGACCTTTTCCAGACCCATGGCTCGGTTGCGGATACGGCGCGCAGTTCATAAACCGACCTATCGAGGCCCTCCGCCGACATACGTGTGGGAGTGAAGACGGTATCGATGAAGGTGTAGTGTTCCCAGTCTTCGGGATAGTTGGTCTTGGTGATGCGCCCCTGCTCGAGCCAGCGGTCGTAGAGTCGCGTGCCCGGCAACGGCGTGAGGTTGCAAATCTGTACTACATCCACGCCCATCCGCACCGCCTTGCATATGGTGTCCGCCACGGTGTCCTCGGTGTCGCTTTCGGCGCCGATGATGAAACTGCCCATGACCGCCAATCCGCAACGGTGGAACCCGTCGACCATCTCCTTGTAATGTTCAACGGCATTCAGGTTCACGTGTTTCCTGTATTCCTTGAGGGATTCGGCGCTAAAGGACTCGAAACCCACGAGCATGCCGCGACATCCAGCCTTGTAAGCCAACTCGAGTCCTTCCGTGTCGGCGCCCATATTGATACTCGTCTGGCTCAACCACATGTGCTTCCTACCGCGCTTGATGATCTCGCGAAGCAGTTCCTTGGCCCATTCGGCGTTCTTCTTGCCAATGCCATAGAAATTGTCGTCGACGACCAGCAGCCGTTTGTGAACGGCCGTGTTCCATTCATCAATGATCTCGTCTATGGGCCGATGCCGGATATGCGCACCGTTGAAACGCGTGACGCCGCAGTAGTCGCAACCGACCGGACAGCCCCGTGACAACTGAATGCAGGAGATATCGTACGTCCCATTTATGGGCTGAAACTCTTGCGCCGACGCACCAAGGCCATCCTTTAGCTCCGGCAGTCCGCCAACGTAGCGCGCGGCCAACTTGCCAGCGGCGGCGTCCGCGACGATCCCGGGCCAGATCGCGTCGCATTCGCCGATGGCCACCGAGTCAAAATACGCCGCCGCTTCGTCGGGCATGGCGGACGCGTGCGGCCCGCCCATGATGCATAGGATGCCACGCGCGCGGCACATCGACGCCAACTCGTAGGCACGGGCGGCGCCGCTGGTATAGCTCGTCACGCCAACCAGATCGTAGCGTTCCGGCGTGAGCAGGTTTTCGACATCCTTCGTACCGAAGCACTCATCGATGATGTCAAGTTTGTGTTCGTGTGGCGTCAGCCGGGCCAGGACCTGCAAGCCCAACTGCGGGATCTTCACAGCCATCGAGTGGTAGCCCGCGCTCTTACGCGCGACCAGATTCACAAGCGCAATCCTGATGCTCCCTGGTTTCGGCATCAAGCAAGTCCTCTGTTTCCATCTTTTTCAAAGCATCGGTGCACAGGCAAGCATACGCCCCCATCCGCTCAGGATTACATCATATCAGCATGGATACAGACGCGCAACCGAACGAATCACTCCATGTAAAATCCAATATCAAGACCGCCGATTTCGCAATTCCTACTTCACACGTTTTCCGCGCCAGACCCAGATGCCGCCGACGAGCATTAGGGCGAGGCCGAGGGCAATATCCATCCCAAATGCGAGCGGTTCGTTGACCCAGGGTAGAACGCCGAGCATCATGAGGCCGATGGCGATGATGCAGATGCCTACGACCCAGAACGGGGACAGGATACTACTAGTATGTGCGAGGGCGGCTTTGTCTTCTTCGAGCGTTCCGATGGGCGCCGCGAGGCGCTTGTGGAAGGCCTCGACTCTTGCGCGGGCTTCGGGGTTCATGGGTCTGAGCAGGCTGGTTATGGCCATTGCTGCGAAGGTAACGATCGCGGTGCTCAGGAAGAGCACGATCTCCATTTTCAACGGGAAACCGGCGATGACGAGATCCTCGGTTTTGGGATTCCATGTCATCCCCAGAAAATGGACTTGGTAGTCGGTGCGCGATAGGAGGAAGAGGCCGATCCCGACGCTGATTCCGCAAAGAAACCCGAAGATCGCGCCTGCATTGGTCATCTTGCGCGAGAGAAGCCCGAGCAACATGGGAATGGCGACGGGGGCGGTCGCGACGCCGAAAAGCGTGACCATGATGCGGAACAGGTCTTCGGCCTTGCCTCGGGCCATCATGAAGGCCGCGCCGATGCCGATGACGCCGATGAGCAACGTCATGGCGCGTCCAACGGTGACGAGTTCGCGTTGCGAGGCCTTCGGACGGATCAGGCGGAGGTATACATCGTTTGTCAGGACGCTGGCGCAGACGTTGTAGTCGCCGCTGAGCGTCGACATGGTCGCCGAGAACATGGCGGCGATCACGAGGCCGAGCATGCCTGCCGGCAGGAGTTGCGCGCACAGGGTCGGGTAGATGTCGCCAGCATCGGCGAGCACCGGGATGAACTGGCGTGCGGCAATGGCCGGAAAGAACATCAATGGCGGGCCGACGATGTACAACGCGATGACCAGTGCGCCAACCTTGCGCGCGTCTTTCTCGGCCGGCACGCAGTAGTAGCGCTGGATCAGGGACCAATTGATACTGCTCCAGGCGAGACAGTACAGCAGCACGAGTGGTATAATATACGACCACCCAAATTCGGGCACGGTTAGATTGAAAAATCCATCGGGCGAATTGTAGATGATGTTCGATAGACCGCCCGCCTTGGAAATCGACAGCGGCAGAACTATCAGCAGGCCCGCCGACAGCACGACGAATTGCACGAAGTCCGTAACCGACACGGCCCAGACGCCGCCCATGAAGGTGTAAACGAGCATGATCCCGCCCGCGCCGAGTATGCTGTAGTTGATGGGAATGCCCGCGCAGATCGAGATGAACTTGCCGGTTGCGAAGAGCTTGATCCCGTCGTCGATGACCTTGACGGGCACGCCCTGCCACGCAAACAGTTGCCGCAGCACGGGACCGTATCGCGTTTCGAGATATTCGACGGGGCTGTCGATACGGGCACGCCGCCAGCGGGCCGCGAACAGCGTCGCGCTGAACAAGGTCGCGGGTACGGCTACCCACAAAAGCGTCACGCCAACCCAGCCGTGGCGGTAGCACATCGACGGGTAGAATACGAACGCGGCGACGCTGAAACTCGTCATGTAGAACGAGACGCCGCTCAGCCACCACGGGATTTTGTTCGCGCCCGTGAAATAGTCTTTCATGTCGCGCATGTGGCGGTAGAAGTAAAGCCCGATGCCGAGCATGAGCACGAAATATCCGCCCAGCACGGCATAATCCGGACCGCTCAAATTTCCATATCCTTGTGAGACCATGCTCTCCCCCACTCTACGGTTACTCGAACGCTGCGATGGATTTGACGTACGCAACCGAGTCGGCAATGGCCTTCTTGGTTTGCTCTTCGGTCAACTCGACGCCCTTGACGCCTTCGAATTCGATGGTCACAGGGCCTCGGTACTTGTGCTCTTTCAGAATCCCGAAGATCGCGGGAAAGTCGACCTTGCCCGTGCCGAGCGTCGGAAAGTTCCACGACTCGAACTCGGCGTTGTGGTCCTTGATTTCGACCGTGGCAACATAGTCGATGATTTTCTTGAGTTCGGCGGCGGCAGTCGTGTTCTTGTTGTAGAACGTGATGTTTCCCGTATCGAAATTGATCCGCACGTTAGGGTGATTGATGGCCTTCATGGTTTCGAGTTGCACGTCGCCGTTTGTGCAGAGTTCCGGATGCGTCTCGAGCGAAATCGTGACGCCGTGCTGCTTGGCGGCTTCGCCCGCGTGACGCAACCGTTCGTAGACAACGGACTTCTCCGCGCCGTTGCATTTCGCGCTGAGAAACATGTACTTGACGCCCATCTTCTCGCAGATGCCGGCTTGCGCCGCTAGTTCGTCCACGCACGAGTCCTTCGATAAGTCCGTGTTGCCGCGGAGAACCAGTGGCGTCAACTTGTTCTCTTTCAGCTTTGCGACCACGGCACCGACCTGATCGGCGGCTGGCACGGGGAGAAAGACGTAATGAAGGCCTATCGACGGCATATGCGTCCACGCGACGGCGTCGTACTTCCCATAGCTGGCCGCACGTAATGCCAACGGCCACGCCGCGGAATCGTCAGCCGCCCCGGCGCTCAGTGTGGCGAGAAGTACAAAGACAGACGTGCAGTAACCGGCAAAGCGTTTCATTGTTCGCACCCTCCAATTTCATTTTTTGTCTCATGTGCGTGATCATAATCGTAATTGCGATCGTAATCACCTGTCGCTAATGATCTCGTAGCCTGGCCGACGCAACTCTTCATCCTGAACATGGTCGGAGCATTGCCCCTTACAGGCCTGACAAACGTAATTTAGCAACCACGCATACTTGGCTTTTATTTTTTCATCTCTCGCTGAACCAAGACCCTCAGCCGCGACATTCCGATATCTCTGAATCCATGTTTCTCGAGGAGTGTCATCAAATCGATTTGGGTCATTCCGCGTGCCATCCCCCGCAATTTTGTCGCTACGTCTTATCTTCTTGTGCAGAATGTCGAGAAAACTGCGTCCGTCAAAGTCGGACTTGATGAAAGTCCCCACGCCCAATTGACAATCACGAGAAGCGAGGGGAAATATCGAATGTGCCAAGTGACTTTCTGAATTCTGGTTCTTAAGGTCTATGCCTCTAATATGAGCGCACAGGCATTCAGTTAAGATAATACGCGGGTAGATGGCAACCTCAGATTCAAGCAAGACTGCCTCTACAAGGGCTGGGCCAAGAGCTACACTGCTATGTGCAGTGTCCATCAAACCTTCTGAGTAGTTTGTTATGTCCTGCTCTTCCCATACCATTCCGCCAACCGTAACGGCTCCCCTAAAACAGAGGCCAAGACATATAAGTTGGTCGTAAAGCCTCCTTATCACCCAAAGGAACCACGCAACAGATGTTTGCGCGGGAATAAAGAGGATCACTGAATCGGATAGAACGTGAATACGCAATACATTTTCGGCGGTTTCGGTGCTGAGCGTCTTTTGACCCTCAAGATAGGGAGGTATGTGCTTGATTATCTGGAGTGCATTCCATAGCCGAGTGCGTAATTCCGGTTCCTGTTTGCTCTTGGCGATCAACGTTTTCATCCCGAGAATATCCAAGTAGGCCACGTAACACTCGTTATATTGATGGTAATTCATAATCTAAGGTTCCTCCACTGCGATTACGAGCACAATAACAGGGAAATCTCAGCCGTTTCTATAACGTATTCACAAGCAAAGGGTTACACGGGCACGAAAAATCAAGGATTTTCGGCAAGAATGCCGATTTAGCAACGGCCATAGTAATACTAGCACAAATAGTACACAGCACATAGCCACACTGCTGTTTTCATATTCCGCAAAAGCGAGATTTGATCGCATTTCCTTCGATATCTTCCCCTTTGATACCCTGAGATCCTCCATAGATTGGACAGATTACATATTATTAACATAGTTATAAGTCGCTGTCGGAATGGCTACATTAAGAAGTATACACACATCAACCCTATTATAACTGCACCAATAAACCACAAAACTATCTGTGAGCCTTCTATTTTACTGATATTGAAAGATCCGAATGAAGAACCTGGGGGATCCTCCCCTGCAATAAAACCGAAAAGAGCTACCACAATTGAACATAGAATTACAAGGGGGCAGAAGAGAATTCCGCAAACTATCATGAGCAATCCAATGGGAGGAAGTGGGAGAAAAACAAACATGCCTGCCATTATGATGAATACTCCACCCAATACACCGTATAATATACTCTCTATGATGTAGAAAGTCAGAATTATCATTCTATTGAAAATTCTTTTGAAGTCGAAGGAATAGGTCTTCTCGGTGGCTTCGGATATGGTCTGTTGGATGCTTTGACTGGCTTTGGTTGAAGTTGTCTCTGGTTGTCGTCCGCCAAAAACGATAACAATCCGACATTCCTTACATTCACCAACACCACCCCCGTACTTGTCGCTAGAGATTAAAGCACGACCACAATGTGGGCAAGAGCGTTGTTGAGCGGCCTTGCGAAACCACGAAAGGGCAACCTTATGGTTCTTGAGGATGCCAGTGCCGCTTGCATATCGCCTACCCAATTCAAACAGGTCTTTTGCTTCCTCACAGGGAGCTACGTTAGTTTTGGTTGTCGCATGTGAAGTATCAGCGCCAACAATGGTGGTCTTGTCTGGAATTATCTCTGCGTATTTGGCCGGAACAAAGATTGCGGAGCCACATTTATTACATCTGCCCAACATACCCGCATACTCCTCCGGGATGTTTAAACTCTGACTACAGCTTGGACAAGTGTGTTTCATGAATACCACGTCGTCGCGCCCTTTACCCTTGAATATCGTAAACTCTCAATATCTTCCGTTCACGCCGTCGCGAGATCTTTCCGATGCGCCCATACCTTCTCGAATGCCTTGATATATTGCTCGACGAGCTCCGGCACGTCGGTTGTGAAGTACGGCAATCCCAAAGACGTTGCGTTGGCCTTTTCCGAGCCGGGCAGATCAGGAATTACCGGTTTGTGATGCCACCATTGTTCTTCGGCGTACAGCGGCAGCTTGTGCTGCAACGTGTAGCTCGGCGCGGTCGCGCGTACGCCTTCGGCCACGAGCGCCTTTACGGCGGCCTCGCGCGACATGCCGGCCTTCGCCTCGTCGATAAATAGCATGTTCCACGAATAGTAGAGCCGCTGCACGTCCTTGCGTCCGCTGGTCTGCTCCGAAAGACCGGGAAGTTGGAGGAGGGCGTCGTTGAGCCGCCGTACCTGGCGCGCCCCCGCTTCGTTGCGTTCCTCGAGTCCCTTGAGCTGGCATCGGGCCAACGCCGCCGCGAACGGGTGCATGCGCAACTTGAGACCAAGTCCCGAACCTTTGTACTTCATATACGGGCTGTCGGCGGAAACGCTCGGCATGTCGTAATTGCCGAACGCCTCGGCACGGTCGTGGTCCTCCTGATTCTGGTAAACGCCGATACCGCCTTCGATGGCCGGCAGCGGCTTCGACATCTGGAAGCTGTAGATGGCCATGCGGCTCCACGACCCCGTGTACTTGTCCTTGATCTTCGCGCCATGCGCATGCGCGCTGTCTTCGAGAACGATGAGATCCTTTTCTTTCGCCCAATCGTTGATCAAATCCATGTCGGCGGGCAGGCCAATCCAATGCACCGGCAATACGGCCTTGGTGTTTTTCGTCAGGCGCTTCTTGGCGTCTTCGAGATCGAAGTTCAAGGTCTGAGGGTTGATGTCCACAAACACGGGCACGAGTCCGAATAAACGCATCGGCACGATGGTCGCGAAGAACGTGTAGCTCGGTACCATGATCTCGCTTCCAGGCGGAAGGTCGAGCGCGAAAAACATCGACGCCAACGCGCTGGTCC
Source organism: Candidatus Hydrogenedentota bacterium (assembly GCA_903925285.1). Lineage (GTDB taxonomy): Bacteria > Hydrogenedentota > Hydrogenedentia > Hydrogenedentales > SLHB01 > DSVR01. The sequence goes on from CAIYET010000760.1 coordinate 9,134, forward strand.
CGTTGACGTGTGCCTTCGCGTACGGCACGCCGAAGTGTTTCTTCCAGTCGTCTTCGAGACCGGCAATCGCGTCGTACGTCGGATGCCGGACGAGTTCGAGAACGGCCTGTTCTTCCGTTTCGCCATATCGAGGCCAATGGAGGGCTTCGGCGTCCGGCACGGTTACCGCCTTTGGCCCGCCCTCGAGCGCCAGCTTCTCGACGGGGCCGATTGCGGGCGCTTGGCCCGCCAAGGCAAGCCCCGCAGCAAGTGCGCCAGTCGTCTTGAGGAAATCCCGCCGTGAGGCGGTTTCTTTCCGAGTTGGTTCATTGTTGCTCATGAATAATCTCCCATGTATGCCGCGAAGGCCGCATCGGTATAATAGAGCGAGAACGTGCGCGTATCAACAACAAAGGATCGAGGACGACACTTGCATGGTACGGTTCGGCGTAAAACCTGAAAAGGAAACGGAGTTGCGGCAACGGATGGAGGTGTGCGGTGTCCGTGAAGACGATCTCGACGAATCCTTCATGACCTCCGGCGGTCCCGGCGGTCAGAAAGTCAACCGCAGCGCGACCTGCGTCCGCCTCGTCCACCGGCCCACCGGGATTGACGTGAAAATGCAGCAAGCCCGTTCGCAATCGCTTAACCGGTTCTTCGCACGCCGCCGCCTCTGCGAACTCATCGAAGCAACCCGTCTGGGCGCCTCGAGCCCCGCCTCACAGGAACAAGCCCGCATCCGAAAACAGAAACAACGCCGACGCAGACGCACAACGCAAACGACCGATGGGGACTAGGACTTCACGGGGGTTCGAGGATGGCGCGCGAATTCCCTCTCGATCCGCTCCGCCAGAAAAACCTTGAGCAGTGACTGGTACGGCACGTCTTTTTTGTTGGCCAAAAGTTTCAGTTCCGCGATCATGTACTCGGGCAGACGCAACGATATCGTCCGCGTCGAAGGTTTGAGGTTGGAGAAGACCGCCTGTTTGGCTTTGCGCCAGTCGATGTATTCCGTTGAATCATGCCGGTCCCAAAAGTCGAACTCTTCGTCTTCGCTCTTGAAATGAGGTACCTTCTTCATGGCAACCACCAGATCCTTCCATTGTTCATTGCGCACAGACCGTTTGGGCCTTTGCCCATGATAATATCGAGAAGCGGTTATTGCAATGGAATACTCTCTGGCGAACCGTGTACGCTACCCGTCCCGGAGGATGATCGTATGATTGATGCGAATGAACTGATTGCACGCGCCGTCGCGCAAGGGCAGACGGCGTTGTCCGAGTACGCGTCGAAGCGCGTGCTGGCGGCGTACGGCGTGCCGGTGGTCGAGGAGATCTTGGCGGGCAGCGCGGAAGACGCGGTGCGTGCGGGCAAGAAACTCGGTTATCCGGTCGCCGTGAAAGCCTGCGGCGCGGGATTGATGCACAAGAGCGATATCGGCGGCGTCATGTTGAACGTCCGAAACGGTGCTTCGATTCGCGACGCGGTCGAGCACATCGGTTCGAGCGTTACGACGCCGTTGGAAGGCTACTTGGTGCAGCGCATGGTTTCGGGCAAGCGCGAGGTGATCGTGGGCGGCATTCGCGACGCTCTTTTCGGTCCCTGCGTGATGCTCGGACTCGGCGGCATACTCGTCGAGGCCTTGGCCGATGTGTCGTTTCGCGTCGTGCCGTTCGAGGAACGCGACGCGCTCGAAATGCTGAACGAACTCCGCGCGCAACGGATCTTCGGAGCGTTTCGAGGCGAACCGGAGGTAGAACGCGCGGCGTTGGCGCGCGTGCTGATGGGCGTCGGCCGCGTGCTGGCCGAGCATCCCGAAGTCGCGCAAGTGGACGTCAATCCCCTGATCTTCCATGGCGCGCGCCCCGTTGCCGTGGATGCGCTCATCACGCTGGCGAAAGGATCTCAAACATGAACGATCCGTTGCGCACGCTGCCGCTGACCGAATTGAAGCAGCGTTTTCATGCCTTGTTCGAGCCTGCGAGCGTGGCCGTCGTGGGCGCATCGTCGTCACCGCTGAAATGGGGTTTTCGCATCCTGTTCAACACGCTTATGGGCGGCTACAAAGGTGCGCTCTATGCCGTCAACCCGAAGCATTCCGAGATCCTCGGCGTCAAGTGCTATCCAAGCATCGGCGCGCTGCCGGAAACGGTTGATCTCGCCTTGATCGTGCTGCCGCCGAAATTCGTGCTCGATGCGGTGCGCGAATGCGCGGCACGCGGCGTGCGCGCCGTAGTCGTGATCACGGCGGGGTTCGGCGAATTGGACGATCCCGCGGCACAGTCGTCGCAGGACGAATTGGCGCGAATCGCCGCCGAGACGGGCATCCTACTCGTTGGGCCGAACTGCGCGGGCGTTGCGAGTCCGAATCCAAACAATCTGTATAGCGGCATGATCTATCGCTATCCGAGCGGCGGCGGGATGTCGGTGGTGTCGCAAAGCGGCAATGTCGGCATGACCACGCTGACGTGGGCGCAACTTCACCAAGTCGGCATCGCGCGCTTCGTCAGCAGCGGTAACGAGGCCGCCACGCGTTGCGAGGACTACCTGCGCTTCTTTGCGCACGACTCGCACACGAAGGCGATCCTCGCGTATGTCGAAGGTACCCGCGACGGACGCCGCTTCTTCGATGCGTTGCGCGAAACAGCGGCGCACAAGCCGGTCGTTGTCGTAAAGGGCGGACGCACCGAGGCGGGCCAGCGGGCTGCGGCGTCGCACACGGGGGCGTTGGCGAGTACCGTGGCGCTGTTCGAAGCGGCCTGCCGCCAGGCCGGCGCGAACGTCGTAGACGACATCTACCAAGGTATGGAACTGGCCTCGGCGTTCGTCCATCAGCCGCTACCCAAGGGACGTCGCGTCGTCATTGTGTCCGAAGGCGGCGGCTGGGGCGTGATCGGTGCGGATGCATGCGCGGCGGTGGGACTGGATGTCGTGGCATTGCCCGATGAAATTATCCGCGAACTCGATGCGATCCTGCCCGGCTGGTGGAGCCGCAACAACCCGATCGATTTGGTGGCGGGCAACGACCGGTCGCTCATGTCGCGATCGGTCGAGGCGGTGCTGAAAAGCGCGGCGGTGGATGCCGTGATGGTGCTCGGCGTCGGCTACATGTGCAGTCGGAGCGCGCGCCTGCGCGACTCGAAAATGGTCGAGGACCTCGGATTGAACAGGCTGATTGAAGCGGCCACAAACATGGAACTGCACGACGTCCAGAGGATTTCGGGGCTGATCGACCTCTACGAAAAACCAATTATCGCCGCATCCGACACCGTCATGCTTGCCTACGGCCCGTCGCCGAACGAGGCGATCAAGGAAATGGAACGCCTCGGCGTCTACGCCTATGCGAGTCCGTCCAACGCCGCGCGAACGCTCGCCCATTTGATCGACCGCTACGAATTCATGCAGGGCATCCCGCGCAGGCCGGCGCGCCCATAATCACTGGAAATGAGTGAATAGTACAGTACCGGTGGCTTCAGCCGTTTTGCACCAAACGTCCAAGCTCACCGGCGGCTTTGAATCGCAACGGAAAAGCCGTCAGCGTCAGTCTCTTGCACTCCTTTGGAATCATAGGTGTCCCTCAGCTAGCTCGGGAGCCTTCACAGAATTTGGAGTAACGGAAATCTCCGCTAGAATGGATATATCCTTGCCACTGGCGGCACCCAAATCGCGGAATCTGCGAGCAGCCGGAAGAAGCATCCTCTCCATTGAACCCACAGCATCGTTATAGTTCATGGTGGCGTTCTTAAGCCCTGCGCCAATACCTGAAATATGCTTTACTAAAATGCTCATTCTATCATACAGTTCCTTGCCGAGATCGCTTATTTTCTGCGCGTTCTCAGCGATCTTTTCCTGCCTCCATCCATAGGCCACCGCTCGCAGGAGGGCAATCAACGTGGTCGGGGTTGCGAGGATTACCCGCGCCTGCATTCCGTCCTCTATCAGTTGATGATCCTGGTCCACGGCCGCCGCAAAGAACGACTCCCCTGGAATGAACATGACGACGAATTCAGGGGCCTTTTCAAACTGCTGCCAATAGGCTTTAGCGCCGAGAGCGGCCATGTGAGTTCTGGTCTGCCGGGCATGTTCGACGAGGAAGCCTTGTCGTTGGTCTTCCGTTTCGGCGGCCAAGGCGTTCAAATAGGCATCCAGCGCCACTTTTGCATCAACCACGATTTCACGCTCGCTTGGAAGACGCACAATGAGATCGGGTCTCTTCCGTCCGTCCGTGGTATCTACACTGACTTGCTCGCTGAAGTCACAATGATCCGACATTCCGGCAAGTTCGACTACCCTCTTGAGGGTGATTTCACCCCACCGCCCGCGTACTTGGGGTGCACGTAACGCGGTGACAAGATTTCCGGTTTCCTTTTGAAGCTGCTGCTGGCTCGTGACCAGTGTTTTCAATTGCGTTTCCAAGCCGGTATAGGCTTCCTGGCGGGTCTTCTCCAAACCGCGCACGTGCTCATCGAACTGCTTCAGCGATTCGGAAAGAGGCCTTACGAGTCCCAGGATGGCTTCTTCCCGTTTGCCCAGGTCGCCCTTAGATTCCGCGAGAATCTTCTCGAAAGTCCCTTTGGCCAACTCCAGAAAGGCCTTGTTGGAATTCTGCAGTGTATCGCCCGCCAGGGCCTTGAATGTATCTGTCAGTTTTTGTTTCGCCTCATCAAGCAGTTTCTTCTCTTCTTCGAGACGTTGCATCATCTCTTTCAGCCGTGTCTCGGCAACCGTTCGTCCCTCGCGCTCCGTAGCCCACGCAGCTAGAAGTTTCTCGTATTCTGCCGCCGTCTTCTGGACATGAGAGCGCAGCTCGATAAGAGATCCCTCGGCAGCGCTACAACGCTTCTCGGTATCGGCTAATGATACAGCCGACTGCGCTCTCCCTCGGCTGGAAACCACCAACCAGGCAACCGCTGCTCCCAACATAGCCCCTGTTAACACGCACAGAATGTACAGCATGTCCCATCCCTCCTTGTTGTTGAACATGTCACCACAAAAGGCGTGCAGGATGTTACTTCGTCTAGTAAATCTATGACACCTATAGGCTAATCATAATGCATCTTCCGGGCCAACGCAAGAGCATCAAAAGAGCATCAAAATGCGATGGACGTAGAGCCGATGAATTACATCTCGTCTTCGGGGAGCGGTTTTCTGCGCGGAACACGGTCGAGGACTTTCTTGAACGCTCCCTTCGTTGCCTTCTTTGCGCGATTCTCGATGTACGTTTCGGTCATGATCGCGGAGATCTTCTCCGAGACCGCCGTCGAGATGAACTGGTTGATGGAAACACCCTCGTGCCGGGCGATTTCCCTGATGTGCTGGTGCACCGACTCGGGCAAGCGCAGAGTCAGGGCGCTCATTTCAGTTCTCTTCGAGAATGCGTTGGAGTTGGGGCAGCAGCACGGGGAAATCTCTTATGACGGTACCCCATACAATATCCACATCGATATCGAAGTACTCGTGAATCATCCGATTACGCATACCGATCATCTTGGGCCATGGGATTTGTGGGTGGGCGGCGCGAAACTCAGGCGTAAGGCGCGACGCCGCTTCGCCGATGATTTCGATGTTGCGCGCCAAAACATGTTGCAGAGGAATATCCGCCTCCACATCGCTACGGGTGCGGCTGCGAGCGTATTGGAGCGCTTGGTTCATCGCATCGACGATATGGCCGAGGCGGGTCTCGTTCCTGTCAAGCAGCATACTGGAGCAAGGCTTCTCCGACGACCTTGTCGCGGAAGTAGCGGCTGAGTTCCTTCGGTGTGCGCAGGTCGACTTTTCTCGCGAGCATCTTGGACAACTCCTCTTCCATGTCGAAGATGTCGAACAGCGTGACAATGTGTTCGGGATCGAATTCGACGAGGACGTCGATGTCGCTATCGTCACGGAAGTGTTCGGTCAGCACCGATCCGAACAGCGACAGCTTGACAATGTGGTGCGCTTGGCAGAACGCGGCGATTTTCTCTTTGTCGATGCGAATCGGCAGTTCCATGACACCCAGTCTCCTTGTTCGTACTGCATGGCCAGTATATCACACGCCAATCGGGTCGGCGAAGTCGCCGAGAGGGGATTACCGCTGCTGGTTCTCGACCCGCTGGAACGGCTCGTGAGTCCTTTGCTCGGCTTCTTGACTGGGGGCGTAGGCTAATCCGAACTGGTCGTGGCGCACTGTACCTGTCACATTCATTTCGGCTGCTGCCGCGTAGGCGTTGATGGCCTCCGGACGTCTGCCCAGAAGGTCGAGCATGTGGCCTTGCCAGACGATGGCAATGGCTTTGTAGGTGGGATTGTTTTCCTCGGTTTGGGCCATCCGTTGGAAGACATCGAGGGCCTCGGCGTAACGCTCCATGTCGTACAAGGCAAAAGCGGTTTTCAGAAATGCGCCCGAATCGGGGAGTTTGTCCAGCCAGTCGGGCGAATATAGCCCCGCGATGGCTTCGTTGGACTTGCGATCGTATCCCGCAGCCGCCACGACGCGCAGCAGGTCCTTTTCAGGCTTTACGACGAGCGTTCCCAGATCGGACATCGCGCCGGCCGCTATTTCGACGTTCGCCGCCGTAACGGAGTAGGGCACGGATGAATCGCGCTCGATGAAGCCCACCACAACGCCTTGATACGGCCCTTCAGACAGACTGGCCGGCATCGAGAACCGTCCGGACGCATCGGTGGTGGCCGAACCTTCGACACCGGCGAATGCGCCGTCGATGCCCTGAGCGCCCCAGGCCAGGGGCATGTCGGCGACGGCCCGTCCGTCCGAGTACGTGAGCACACCTTCGATGCCTCCCGATAGGCGGCAGATGACGGTGACTTCCGGGACTGTTTCGCCGGGTTCTCCGGTGAACGGTTCGCTCGTGCCAACCGTCTCGGTTTGCGAGCCGACGGTGATCCACGCAACGGCCTGAAGACTCACGTTGGCGCGTACGCCGTGGAAAACGACCCGCCCCTCCGCGTCGGAGATAAGCAGACCGCCGCAGCCACCCATTGCCGCCGAGATGCCTTCCTGCGGCGCACCGTCGGGACTCACGTATCTCACCGGAACCGTAATCGGGGCGTCCACGGTAAAGTCGAGATCGCGTTCTTCACCGGGACTCAAATCGAGTGACGCGAGTTCCTCTGTGGGTTGCTTCCACGAACTGCCGCCTTCCGTCATGAACTCATGCCCAATACTGAAATGCGTCTTCCGAGTGAGGCTCGCGATCCGCAGGACATACGTTCCGTCGAGACGTGTTACTGCCGAGGCCCCCGACTTTGCCTGGAAGAAGTCATGAGCCGCGACCTTGTCTGCATTGCCAAAAGCCCCGGCCCATATCTCCACGGGACATACCGGCTGCCCCGAGGTGCGATCGGTTACTTTTCCGCGAATCGTCGCCAAAGTGGCTGCCCCGACTACCAGATCTACGTTCGACGTAGTCTGCGCAGCCTTGACGTGGATGTCCGTTTTCCGCGCCTGAACGCTCCCGCCGAACACGCTTTGATTGAACTCGGACACCATCCGGGCGATCGGTTGAAGTCCCTTCTCGGTTGAAAGTTGTTCCAGCTCGGCCATTTCGCTGCCGGGGACTGTCACGGAATACGCGAATTCTTCTCCGAGTCCCTCCACCACATAGGCCCCATGGGCGTCTGTCGTTGTGGTAACGGGCGGTGCGGGAAGGGGCTGGATCTTGGCCAATGTGAAAGACAACCCTCCCGGACGAACCTCGCCCGTGACCTGGACGGTCGTTCCTGGCAGTGGTCGGCCATTCGCGTCAACGACCTTTCCGGCTATTGCGCCCCCGGGTTTCAGGATGAACTTGGCGTCTTCTTTGCCCGTTGGAATCTGGGCGAAGAAACCAGCACCGTAGCCGTTCTTAACTACGCGGAAATCACACAGGCCTTCACTTGGGATGGGGATCTTAAACGACCCATCGCCGGTGGAAAGGGTGAACAGCAGCTTGATACCGCCAATAGAGCCGGTCGTTACCCCCGTCAAGGCAGTTTTGGCAAGGCCGAACTTGTCGTAGGCGTAGTACAGGCATTCCACGGAAGCCTCGGGCACGGCTGCCCCGCTCTCGTTGACAACCTTGCCTGCCACAAACCAAGCCGCAGGCTCCAGCGTCACGTCGATGCCCTTGAGATTCGTTCCCGCGGACACCGTAAGTGAGTTGAAGGCCATGGCGAACCCGTCAGCGCCGGCGTACACCGTGCTTAGTCCGAAGTCTTTGACTTCGACGATTCGGTATTTGCCATCGGAGCCCGTCTTTGCGCGGTAATGCCCCGCGACGTCATTTCGGTCAGATCCACTTCCGACGTCCAAGAACACGTCCGCATAGGCGAGCGGATTCCCGCCCTTGCTGTACACGCGACCGGATATGGACGCGGGCGACGCCGGCTTGGCAGGTGGGGCCTCGCTAGAGGGAGCCAACGATTGGGGCGCTTGCGCGGCCGTTGTCGCGGCGGGCGCCGCCGATACCGGCTGTCCGGGGGCGTTGTTCTCCGGCTTCGGCAACGAAGAGACAGCCTTCGGCGGCAAGACTTTCGATGGTTTCAGTACGGCCACCGACGGCGTCTCGGAACGTGAGTGTCCTCCGATTTGTATGGCTGCGTAAATACCCCCGAGTACGAGCATGACCAGTCCGACGCCCAACGCGATTTTCTTCGACATGACAGCTACAACTCCTATAAACCCAAGTTTGGCAAATACCGAACCCGCAGCGACGCTCCCCGCGCCGGCGGCACTGAGCCACGGCGCGGTTCCGAATGGAATGGCGGCGAGAACTCCGCTCGCCATCGCTTCTTTGTGTTTGCGTTTCCCGAGTGCCGCCTCGATTTGCTCCGACATCATGTCCCTGAGCATGCCTTGTCCGCGCTCCAAACGTTTTCTCAGGGCGCCGGCCGAGATGCCGAGAAATGAGGCGGCCTCCTCGACGGAATAACCCTCTGCAAATCGCAGCAAAAGTGCTTCCCGGTAAATGGCGGGCAGTTGATCGACCGCGTTCCGGATGGCCTCGTGCAATTCTTCGCGCGCCAGGCTCGCATTATCCGTCATGAGTGCCGCCCCCATCTCCTCGTAATGGGCCTCGCGTTGTTCCCGCCGCACCGACGTGCGCAACCACATCAGGCAACGGCTTCGCGCCAACTGGCTCAACCAACTGCCGAAGGCGCGCGGATTGCGCAACGTGTTCAATCGCTGGTAACACAGGACGAAGACCTCTTGCGCCACGTCTTCGCATTCGCTGGGGTTCTTCACGTAGCTCGAACAGATAGCCCACACGTACCCGCTGTATCGAGTCACAATCTGCCCGAACAGGCTTTCTTCTCCCGAAAGGATCCGCGAGATGAGTTCCGATTCATTCATTCGTCTGCTCCCGATGCCACGGTTCAACTAGCCGCTGCTATAATGATGCCGCCGCGCCCTGGAATGCGACATGGACTCGACACTGAGAACGCTGGGTAGTTCCGAAACATGAACTGGCCTCGGCGGCAGCGAAACGCCGGACATTGTGTGCCAACGATCATAGTCCGTCCGGCCGCACCGGGCAGTTCCAGGATTGTTCATTCTTGGGATCCGAGAGTTGCCGCCGCCACAGGTAGAATACCTTGCGGGGAAGCCTCTTGCGTGCCATAAGCGTGCAGCATGTGCTAGGTCCTTGACGGCGCATCAAAAATGGTGCATACTGGCTGCGATGGTACAACTCAAGAAGATCCCGGCCCGGTTCTTTGCCACGAACAGTGGCGAAGAACCAGTGCGCACATGGTTAAGATGCCTAGACCAAGATGATCGGAAGATCATTGGAAAGGACATTCAGAAGGTC